>JAKZTB010000069.1:0-34134 GCA_047517345.1 Alphaproteobacteria bacterium | reverse complement strand
CTCAACCGCTGCCGCCGACTGGCCAAGGACTGGGAGAACCTCAACCGCAACGCGCTCGCCTTCATCAAGCTCGCGTCCATTCGACTCATGCTCCGAAAACTCTGTAATCCTACATAAAGTCTCCGGACGGACTCTTAGAGTTCAAATCGGCAAAATAAATAAATAAATACATATAATTTTATTTAACTTGTATTCGATACTTCTTTTGAATTTAAAAATTTACTCTATTATTACTTATATGAACAGAGTAAGTGTAAAGAAGAGTTATATAAACTTCGAAACGTCAACTCAATCTGTCCATGATGCCGGGGGGACCCTGGACCCGGAGGATTGGGGTGAGTTCCGCGCCCTTGCTCACAGGATGCTCGACACCGCGCTGGACCAGACCGAAGGGGTGCGCGACCGTCCGGTTTGGACGCCGGTCTCGGCCGCGGCACGGGCGGCGCTCGATGCGCCGCTGCCACTCGAGGGCGAGGGCGCAGCGCGGGTCTGCAACGACCTCGTCGATACCGTGCTGCCCTATCCCACCGGCAACACCCATCCGCGCTTCTTCGGCTGGGTCCATGGTGCGGGCACGCCGATCGGCATCATCGCCGAGATGATGGCGGCGGCGATGAACGCCAATGTGGGCGGCCGCGATCACGGCGCGGTCTATGTCGAACGCCAGGTGATCGATTGGTGCCGACAGCTTTTCGGCTTCCCGTCCGGCGCCAGCGGGCTCGTGGTCACCGGCACTTCCATGGCCACCCTCATCGCGTTGGCGGTGGCGCGGCACGGGGCGAGCGACGGCCGCGCCGGGCCCGACGGTCTGGCCGGGCAAGCTGCGCCGCTGGTCGGCTACACCTCGGCGGAAGCGCACAGCAGCGTCGCCAAGGCGTTCGAGCTGCTGGGCCTCGGCAGGCGGAATTTGCGCGCCGTCCCGGTGGCCGAGACTTACCGCATGGATATCGGCCTGCTGGCCGAGTCGATCGCTGCGGACCGGGCGAAGGGCCTGACGCCTTTCTGCGTTATCGCCACCGCCGGCACGGTCAATACCGGCGCGATAGACGATCTGGCCGCCATCGCCACGCTGTGCGCCCACCAGAATCTATGGCTCCACGTCGACGGCGCCTTCGGCGCGCTGGCGATGATGCACGACACGCTGAAACCCTGCCTCAAGGGCATCGAGCGGGCCGATTCCCTGGCCTTCGATTTCCATAAGTGGATGCATGTCCCCTATGACGCCGGCTGCGTTCTGTTGCGCGACGGCGCGCTGCACCGCGAGACCTTTTCGAGCCGCCCCGCCTATCTGGAATCCGCCGCCACCGGACTTGCCGGCGGCGAGCCGTGGTTCTGCGATTACGGTCCCGAACTGTCGCGCGGCTTCCGTGCCCTGTAAAGTATGGGCCGCGTTCAAAACCTACGGCGTGCGGCGGCTGGGGCAGGCGAACTGGGAGAACTGCTGTCAGGCGACATACCTGGAAACGCGGGTCGAGATGCACCCCAACCTGGCGGTGATGGCGCCGGTGTCTCTCGCCATCGTGTGCTTCCGCTTCACCGACCCGCGCCTCGCGCCGGCGGCGCTTGACGCGGTCAATGGCAGGATCGTGTCACGGCTGCAGAACAGCGGCATCGCCGCCCCATCCACCACGACACTCCGCGGCAGGCTGGTGATCCGGGTCAACATCACCAACCACCGCACCAAGGCCGAAGATTTGAACGTGCTGATCGATGCCGTGGTCGAATTCGGCAAACAGGATACCGCGGCCCGGAATGCGCCAGTGACAGCGAATGTCGGCTTACGGTCAACTTTGGATAGCGCCGCCTGCAGGGTTGGTCATGGCTCGAACAGACCGAGCGTCTCGTCGGCTTGACGCTATCACATCGGCGTCTAAGAGATAACGGCCGTCCCGAAATGCAACTGAAATTACGGCTCGCAATCCCAGCCGACTTCCAGACTTAAATATTTACAGTGACGGCGGATCGGCCGCCAACGCTTCGCGCGCCAGGCTGGTGTCGACGCAGGCCTTATACGCCGCGCCAATTTTGAAGAGCCCGCCGGACAGGCCGCTGGCTTTCAATCGGTCGAAACCCTCCCTGGGCAGAATGGGGTTCACGCCCCAAAGGCCGAGCGCCTTGTACCGCGCGATGCAGGCGGCCAAGGTTTCCTGCGGCAGGTCGGGGAAGAAATCCGCGACGGCGGCGGCAACGGCCGCGGCGTCCGACCGGTGCAGCCATTTCTGCGTACGGTACAGCCCGCGCGTCATCCGCCCCATTTGGTCGCGCTTGGTTTGCAGCGTGCCGCGTAACGTGCTGAGCGTGGTATAGCTGGTCGCGCCTCGGGCCGCGGCGGCATACCAGATATGGCCCGCGCCATCGGCGACAAGCTGTTCCGCGAAGGGCTGGAAAATCTGGATGGCGTCCAGATCGCCCGCGCGCAAGGCGGCGTCGTTTTCCGCCATTGTATTGCCTTTGACCCGGTCGACCCGGGCCGGATCCAGTCCGGCGCGGCGCAGATCTTCCTGCAGGCAGAGCCACGGCGTATTCACCTCGGAAACCGATCCCAACCGGGCGTTCATCAACTCCGACATCTGAAAATACGGCCGCGGTTCGCGCCCGACGATGAAGAAGGGGTCGCGGGTGACGATCTCGCAAAAACTGACGACGCCGCAATCGGGTTGCCGGTCATAGGTATATTGAATCCGCATCGGGCCGCCCCAGGTGACGTCCGTATCGCCGCCGATCAGGCCGCTTACCGTGGCCTCTGCCCCCGCCGTCACCATTTGGACACCGACGCCTTCCGACCCATAGGCGTCGAGCGCATGGGCGGCGTAAAACGGCGTGTAGAACACGGCACGGAAGGGTTCGAAGAGTGTCAGGGTCATGGCGTAGGATCCTTTGGTTAGTGCGGCGTTCAGTATAACGGCACGGAGCGCCACTGCCATTCGGTCGCGCCGTCGTCCCTTTGCCGAGCCCGCAATCACCTATGCGGCACCCGCAATGTTGCATTGCACAATCATCGCTCCTCCAAACGGACGTCGATGCCATATGGAAAGGTATAGTTTCGAACGAAAATTTAAGGAGGCAGCCATGGCTGTAGAGTATTTCGATAACCCCGCGCATATCCGCCCGGCAAGCGGTTTCTTCCAGACGTTGAATCGGGTGCTTGGCAGCGTCGGCCGGGCAATGGCGGCGGAGCATACCTACCTTCGTCTCGCCAATATGAGCGACGCCGGGTTGGCCAGCCGGGGTATTCGGCGCGAAGACATCCCGCAAATCGTGATACAGCAGCTTCTCGCTCTCCGGTAAAGCGCGCGGCATGGAAGTCCGTGCCTGTTGCGCCTACTTCGCACGGACATCGATCGAACACATTGTGACTTCCGGGTTTAGCCCTCAAGGAACCTTCGGGCCGCCTCGCCGCCGCGCATGGCTTTACCGAACCCGTCCCCTCATGGGCGCGGACGAAGCCGGAACGCTCTGCGCGAGGCGGGGCATCGGGCAAGCGCCGCAACGCTAAATCATCCCAGTCAAACGATCGCATAAGGTCGGATAGTGCTTTAGCTAATGGGCGCATCCGGACTTTGGATATTCTGGATGACCATCGCGGCAATTTGCCCAAATGTATGCTAAGAAACTTTATGAACCAGCTTAAGCTCGGAATCCCCAAGGGAAGCCTCGAATCCGCCACGGTGGACCTCTTCGCCCAGGCGGGATGGACCATTCGGTTCCAGTCGCGCAACTATTTTCCGTCTATCGACGACGATGAAATCACCTGCTCGCTGGTGCGCTCCCAGGAGATGGGACCCTATGTGGCCGGTGGGACAATGGACGTGGGGCTTTGCGGCATCGACTGGATCAAGGAGACCCAGGCCGATGTCGAAGTGGTCTGTGACCTGCTCTATTCCAAGACGTCCGACCAACCTAGCCGCTGGGTGCTTGTGGTCGACGGTGACAGCCCAATCCAGAAAGTCGAGGATCTGGAAGGCAAGGTCGTTTCCACGGAATTGGTGGGCTACACCAGGCGCTACCTGGAAGAGCGCGGCATCAACGCCACGGTCGAGTTCTCCTGGGGCGCCACCGAGGCCAAGGTTGTCGAAGGCCTCGCCGATGCTGCAGTCGAAATCACCGAGACCGGCACCACCATCAAAGCCCACGGACTTCGCATCGTTTGTGACCTGTTACTAACTCACACAGTCCTGGTCGCCAACCAAGACGCCCTGGCCGATCCTTGGAAGAAGGCCAAGATCGACCAGATCGCCTTGATGCTACAAAGCGCTTTGGCGGCCCGTAACCGGGTGCTCTTGAAGATGAATGCGCCGACTGAAGCCTTGGACGACGTTACCAAGCTGTTGCCCAGCCTGCATGCCCCGACGGTCAACAACCTGACCGATTCGGGCTGGGTTGCCATCGAAACAGTGGTCGAGCGCCGCGAAGTTCGCAACCTCATCCCCAAGCTGCGCGCCGTCGGCGCCGAGGGTATCCTGGAACTTGACCTGAAGAACATCTCTTAAAGTTCGGACTCTGAACGGCGGACCACACCGAAGGCAGGCCGTTTTATGTCCGCTCGACCCGGTAGCGGCTGTGTCCAGGGCAATCATACTTTCACCGTCCACCCACCGATCGCCGCAGTGGGTAAACAAGGCGACGTCTCAAAACGGTGATCTCAAGAGCAGATCGGGGTTGGTTGGAATCGCCTTCGGCGATCCAACAACCGCGTGAATCTGCTCTTAAACTATTGAAATAGAGCGGATTCACAATTTCGCCCGAACCCATTTCATGGGTTCGACCAAACTTGATCCGCTCTAGGGTTTTCCCGAATCACCGTTTCTACAGCGTCATCTTCGCCGCTATCTCGACACACGCGCCGCCGTGGCTAATATGTCGTCTGTCCGGACCAATCGAATTCTCCGACCGGGGAAATCGGCCCCCCTTTCATGAGTACGAGGGAATTGACCGCAATGAGCGCAGGAGAACGGCTGCCCGGGACACCGGTCCCGATGCATCGATGGGACGGGCATGGCGGCGTGCAAATCGCCGGCGATACGTGGGGCGACCCCAACGGACCGCTCGTGCTGCTGCTGCATGGCGGCGGGCAGACCCGGCACGCCTGGAAAGGGGCGGGGGAGACGCTGGGCAATAGCGGCTATCACGCGGTCGCCTACGACGCGCGCGGACACGGCGATTCCGACTGGGCGCCGACGGCGGAGGATTACGCGCCCGACTGTATGGTCGAAGATCTGGTCTGCGTCGCGAAGGCGCTCGGCAGTGACAAACCGATCCTGGTCGGCGCCTCGATGGGCGGCGGGACCAGCCTGCTGTCCATCGGATTGAACAAGGTCGATGCGGCGGCGCTGGTCCTGGTCGACATGGCGCCGCGGATCGAGCCGGAAGGCTCGCGCAAGATCCAGGCGTTCATGAGCCAGAAACCGGACGGTTTCGACACCTTGGAGGAGGTCGCGGAGGCAATCGCGAACTATCAACCGCACCGCAAGCGGCCGCGCAACCTGGACGGTCTCGCCAAGAACGTGCGGCTTGGCGCGAACGGCAAGTACCGCTGGCATTGGGACCCGGCGCGCCGGGCCGGCCAGCGCATCGATGCGGACTACCGGGCGCGCCTGCATGAATGCGCCGATACGTTGGAACTGCCGACCCTGCTGGTGCGCGGCGGCCTGTCGGACGTGCTGAGCGAGGAGGGCGCGCAGAGCTTCCTGGAGCAATGCCCGCATGCGGAATACGTCAACGTCGAGAACGCGGCGCATATGGTCGCCGGCGACCGCAACGACATCTTCGCCGGTTCGGTCATCGAGTTTCTGAAGCGGGTGGCGCCGGCGCGATTGTAGGTGGAGCACGAAATAGGAGCGCGCATCGCGATGAACAGCAACAGCGGTTTCACCAAGACCCTCGCCGCCTTCGTTGCCGGGCTGGGCTGGGACGATATCCCGGCCGGCGTCGTCGAACGGGCGAAGTACCTGATTCTCGACGGCATCGGCTGCGGGTTGTACGGCTCGGTACAGCCCTGGTCGCGGATCATGGTCGATACCTTGGGCACACTCGACGGCGCCGGCGGGACGGCGACGGTTTGGGGCCGCGACGTGAAGCTGTCGGCGCCGCACGCCGCGCTGACCAACGCGACCGCCGTGCAGGGGTTCGAGCTCGACGACGTGCATTATCCGGGCATCCTGCATTGTGAAAGCCTGACCATTCCGGCGGCGCTGGCGCTGGCCGAGCAGACCGGCGGGGCCACGGGCCGCGACGTGCTGACCGCCTTCGTCGCCGGCTGCGAGGCCGGGCCGCGCGCGGCGATGTGCATGCGCGGGCGCGAGATGCTGGAGCGCGGCTGGCACAGCGGTTCCATCGTCGGCGGCTTCGCCTCAGCGGCGACCTCGGCGAGCATGCTGGGCCTCGATGCCGAGCAGACGGAACACGCGTTCGGCATCGCCGGGTCCGGCGCCAGCGGGCTGATGGCGGCCCAGTTCGGCGCCATGGTCAAGCGCATGCAGCACGGCCGCGCCTGCCAGACCGGTGTCTATGCCGGCCTGCTGGCGGCCGGCGGATTCACCGGCATCGAGGACGTCTTCGAGGTGCCCTATGGCGGTTTCTGCACCACCTTCACGCAGAGCCAAGGCGATTTCGACCTGACCCAGTTGACGGCAGGCCTTGGCGAATTTTTTGAGACTCTACGCGTGCGGGTGAAGCTCTACCCCTGCATGGGCGGTTGCCACGGGCCGGTCAACACGGTACTGGCGATGAAGCAGCGCGAGGGCTTCTCGGTCGGCGAAATCGAGTCGGTGCGGATCACCGGCGCCAAGGCCTTCGTCGAGCATGGCGGCTGGGCCTTCGAGGGGCGCAACGTGACCGAGGCGCAGATGAACATCCCCTACAGCGTCGCCGCCGCACTGGCCGACGACGAACTGACGGTGTCGCGCTTCACCGAAGAGGCGATCCAGGACCCGGAAGTCCGCGACCTGACCCGCCGTACCACGGTCCATCTCGACGAAAACGCGCCGCGGCAGGGCGGCGGCGAACGTATCGCGATCAGTCTCAGTTCCGGCAAGAGCTTCGAACAGCCGGTCGAGCCCGCCAAGGGCCTCGGCAGCCCGCCCGAAGCCTTCCCGGCAGCGGAGACGGTCGCTAAATACCGCGACCTGGCGGGCCGTGTCGTCGGCGCGGACCGGGTGGCGGAGGTCGAGGCGATGGTGCTGGGGCTGGACACGCTCGACGACGCGCGGGAATTGGCGGGATTGTTGGCGGCAGCGTGACTCCCTGCTGCGGAAACGAAACCGGCGGAACAAGGCGCGCGCAGCACCCCGTCCCGCCGATCCGTTTTAACTCGAACCCACCCTACGACAGCCCTTTCAGGTCCGCGAGGACCTCGTCCGGGTGGTCGGCCGGTTTGACCGTGCCGTAGGCTTTGGCGACCTTGCCGTCCGGGCCGATCAGCACGGAGACGCGGCTCGGCCGGGCCGAGTCGGAGTCCGCCGCGCCGAAGGCGATGGAATCGGAGCGGCCTTCGTCGCTCAGCAGGTCGTACGGAAAATCGAATTTTTCCTTGAACGCCTTGTTTTCCGCGGGGGTGTCGAAACTGACGCCCAATATCACGGCGTTGTTGTCGCTGAATTCTTGGATTCGATCACGGAACCCTTTGCCTTCAGTCGTTCATCCGGGGGTATCGGCTTTCGGATACCACCACAGAAGCACGTATTTTCCGGCGAAATCGCCCAACCCGACGGCACCGCCGTCCTGGTTGGTCATCGCGAATGCCGGGGCTTCGCTACCTTCCCCTATCACAGGCATCTTGTCCTCATGTGTTTGACGATGTCGTCGTTGTGGAGAAAAGTAACTTAACATTCGAACCCTTCGGCAAAAAGCGGGAAAGGCAAATGAGCGGAGCGGAGCCCAAGAGGCCGACGACGCCGGACGTAGCGGGCCGGTCGTTCTTGTCCGCCGTCTTCGTTGTTGTGCGGCGCGCGGCGCAGCGCTTCCTGGATCATGACGGTTTTGCGCTGGCCGGCTATATCGCGTTCGTCGGCATCCTGTCGCTGTTCCCGTTCCTGGTCTTCCTGTTTGCCGTGTTCGGGTTTTTCGGGGTGACCGAGGCGGGAACCTATTTGGCCGCCTTCCTGTTCGAGAATATTCCCGAGTCCGTTGCGGTGACGATCGAGACACCGCTCGCGGGCGTGTTTCAGGAGACCTATGGCAATTTGCTGACGATCTCGATGCTTGGCGCGCTGTGGACCGCGGGGGTCGGGATCGAAGGCGTACGCACGGCGTTGAACCGCGCCTACGGGTCGCCGCGCCAACGTCCCTATTGGCGGCGGCGCAGCCAAGGGACGTTCCTGATCGTCATGTTCGTCGGCACGCTGACCGTCGGCTTGCTGTTCGCGCCTTACGCTTGGTTCCTGGCGGAAGAGGCGTTCGGCATCGACGAAAACATCTCGCTGCCCTGGACGGCGATCCGTTATGGGGCTAGCGCGGCTGTGTTCCTGGCGGCGACCTCGGTTCTCTATTACTGGCTGCCCTACCAACGGCCGACCTGGCGCAGCGTTCTACCCGGCGCGGGATTGGTACTTGTCGGGTCGCTCGCCTTCAGCGGGCTGTTCGGCTTCTTCCTGCCGTACTTCGACAATTACGAGGCGATCTACGGCAGCCTCGGCGGCGTTATTCTCTCGTTGCTGTTCTTCTATTATCTCGGCGAGATCTTCATTTTCGGGGCGGAGATCAATGCAGTGCTCGCCTCGTTTGTCCGGCGCACCGACCCGGATTGAGATCGGCTGGAACATGACAAGGAAATCACCATGAAAGCGAGTGCTCGATGACAGTACCCAAGAAGATGCGCGCCATGTTGTTGACCGGGCATGGCGGCCCCGAGAAGCTGGAATTCCGGGAGGATTGGCCGGTCCCTATCCCGGAAACGGGGGAAGTGCTGGTCAGGGTCGGCGCCTGCGGCATCAACAACACGGATATCTGGGTGCGCGAGGGCGCCTATGGCAGCGGCGGCGACCCGGATGCGGTCGCCTCCTTCGGCGACCCGATACGGTTTCCGGTCGTTCAAGGCGCGGATATCGCGGGCTCGATTGCCGCTGTGGGCCCCGGGATCGATGCCGACCGGGTCGGCGAACGCGTGATGGTCGATTTCGGTATCTATGCCGACGACAACGATGACGTGCCCAGTTACGATTATTTCGGTTCCGCGCGGCCCGGCGGCTTCGCGGAATATGTCGCGGTTCCATCGGAGAACGCCCACACGGTCGAGACCGGGCTGAGCGACGCCGAGCTGGCGACGTTTTGCTGCGCCTATGTGACCGGCGAGCACATGTTGAGCCGGGCCGGCGTTCGAGAAGGCGAGCGCGTGCTGGTGACCGGTGCGTCCGGCGGGGTCGGATCCGGTCTCGTCCAGCTTTGCCGCGCCCGCGGTGCGATCCCCTACGCGCTGGTCAGCGCGAGCAAGGCGGACGCGGTGACGAAAATCGGGGCGGAGGCCGCGATCCCGCGCGACCGGGGCGATATCAAACCGCTTATATCGGAGGCAACCGACGGCGCGCCGATCGATGTCGTCGCCGACACCGTCGCCGGCGCCCTGCTGCCGGATCTGTTGGAGGCGATGCGGGATTATGGCCGCTACGTCGTCTGCGGCGCGATGGGCGGCGCGGAAGTCGGAATCGACATGCGCCGGGTTTATCTGCGGCATCTCGATATTCTCGGCGCTTCGCAGGGCACCCGCCGCGATTTCGCCAGGGTTCGGGATTACGTTCTTTCCGGCGCGATCCAGCCGCTGCTGACGCAAACCTACCCGCTTGCCGAACTCGGCCGCGCGCAGGCGGATTTCAAAAAGAAGGATTTCGTTGGCAAGCTGGTGGTTCAGGTTGGCGAATAGGGTGATCCGCCAGTATTGCAAATTGGCAGCTATTCCGCCGCGGCGGCCTCGTTTGTGGCGTCGTAACCCGGCACCGCCAGCAACCGGGTCAACTCGTCGACGTTTTCCATTTCCGGCAGCCGCCGTACCGCATTGGCGATGGCGTCGACGTCGATCGAGGGGCCGATCATTGCGGTGACGGCGCGGGCCTTCTCGACGATGCCCTCGAAGGATAGCGGGTTGCCCGGCGAGCCGAGCGCCTCGATGACTGCCGCCTTGCGGATGCTGCCGTCGTCGAGATGCAGCGCCACGCCGCCGCCCATATTCTCCGGCAGGTGGGCGTCGAGTGCGGTGTCGTGATGCGCTTCGGTCTTGTCGATGAGCGACAGGATCTCGGGGTCCTTGTGGAATTCCGCCTCGAAGGCGCCGTAGTTCCGCGGGCCCTTCGACAGGGTCGCGGCGACGATGTAGGGCATGCTGTACTGCGCCGCCATGACCGAATCCGGCCGGCGGATCGCGTGTTTCTTGATCGCGTTGCCGGGCGAGAAGGCGTCGATTTTCTCGATCCGTTTTGGATCCAGCGTAAAGCCGTCTGTGGCGATTTCCAGCGCGTCGATCGTGGCGTGGAACTTGCGGCAGCAGGAATAGGGCTTGAAGCTGACCGCGTGGATCTGCAGCGGCGCGTCCGGCGCGCGGTGCAGGTGCTGCGGCTGCACGTTCCGGCTGTACAGGTGATAGAAGCCGAGCGGCCCTTCGAGCGGCTGCGCCGGCACGGTCATGCCGAGCGCCGCCAGGTCGGCGGCCAAGACGCCATGCAGGGCGGGCAAACCCGCATGCAAACGTTTCACCATCGTGCCGTGCGGTTCGTGCGCGAATTGCTGCGCGCCGCCCGCCATGGACAAGGCCAGGCCCCAGGCGCGGGTCAGCCCGTCCGCGTCGAGTCCTTTTAGTTTCGCGGCCGCCGCCGCCGCGCCGAACGGGTCGAACAGGCAGGTCGCGTGGAAGCCGCGTTCGGTCACGTCCGGCGAAGTCGAGGACCGGCCGATGCGCGTCATGGCTTCGTAGCCGGCGGCGATGGCGGCGAGCAGGTCTCGCCCGTGCGCGCCGGTTTCGGCCGCAATGGCCAGGGCGGTGGAAATGACCACGGCGCCCGGATGGCTGTTCGAGGCCTCATGGGTGTCGTCCAGCTCATAGCCGTGCGCCGCGGTGACGTTGGCCAGCGCGGCGGTCGCCGCATTGACCCGCGCGCCGGCGCCGATCAGCCGTGCCGCGCCGGTGGTATTCTGGTCGCGCGCCCAATCGCGCAGCTTGCGCCCCCAGGGCTGCACCGACCCGCACATCGCCACCGCGGCGAAATCGAGGATCAGGCGTTCCAGCTGCGCGATATCGTCCGCCGTCAGCGAGACTGCATCGATTGCGACCATCTCCGCTGCGAGTTCGAGGCTGTTGATCTGGCTGTTGGGCATCTGGCCTCTCCCGGTTCCACTGTGACCATTAGCTTCGGGCATTACGCAAATGTTGTCCAATTCGCGCGTGCGCCGGCAATCGTCTATCTTTCCGGACCGTCCCTACAACGTCTTAAGAGTGAACCCCATGAACATCGAACACGGTCTTCGGGTCCCCATGGTCGGCACGCCCCAGGAAACCGGCGCCTACGCGAAACGGGTGGAAGAGAACGGGTTCGACTTCATGTGGGTGCCGGACACGCCGCTGCTCGCGGGTCTGTGGCGCGACGTCTACATGCACCTGACCTGCGCGGCGCTGGAGACATCGAAGATCCGCCTCGGGCCCGGCGTGACCAACCCGATCACCCGCCATCCGGTCGCCGTCGGCAGCGCCATCGTCACGCTGGACGAGGTGTCGGACGGCCGCGCCGAGGTGCCCTACGGCACCGGCTACAGTTCGGCCTACATCATCGGGCGCAAGGCCGCGACCCTGAAGCTGATGCGCGAATCGGCGGCGTTATGGCGCGGTATCTTCAGCGGCGCGCGCACCGAACTCGGCGGGCTGGAGATCGCACTCGATCCGCCGCGCCCGGACATCCCCATCATCATGGCGGCGAGCGGGCCGAGGGCGCTGCAGCTCGCCGGCGAGATCGCCGACGGCGTGCTGATCATGGTCGGCGCCCATCAGGGCTGCGTCGAATGGGCGCTGGAGCATATTGAAGCGGGCATGGCCAAGGCCGGCCGGTCCCGCGCGGACGTGCGCCGCACCCTGGTGCTGACCGCCTGCGTCGACGACGACAAGCAGCGCGCCATCGACCTGATGCGGCCCTGCGTCGGCAACCTGTGCCGCCACCGTTTCGTCGGCGAACTGTTCGAGCGCGCCGGCCTGACACCGCCGGCAGTGCCCGACAACATACCGCAACCCTATCCCGACCTCGGCCATGCGGTGGATTGGGAGGAAGCCAAGCGCGCCACCGCCTGGATACCCGACGATGTGGTCGCGGCGATGATTGCGCTCGGTTCCGGCGCGGAGGTCGCCGCGCGGGTACAGGCGCTCGTCGAATGCGACATCGACGGCCTCTGGTGGCGCGACCACGGTACCTGGGAACGCCCGGACGCGCTGATGAAAGGGATCGTCGAGGAAGTGTTGCCGCGTTTGTAAAATGAGAGGTGGCGCGCCGGGTTGCTAGCGCTTGAGCGGAATCTTCATGGAACCATGACCCTTCATGGCGGGCTTCATCGTCACCGTAGCCTGAACGGTCACCGTGCCCGCCCTCTCGAAGGTCAGGGTCAGCGGCAGCGTGCCGCCCTTTTCGATCGGCGCTTTCAAGCGCATCAGCATGACGTGATAGCCGCCGGGTTTCAGCGCGACCGTACCGTGCGCCGGAACGGGGATGCCGCCTTCCACATGGCGCATACGCATGATGTCGCCGTCGCGGATATGAGTGTGCAAAGACGCCTTGCCGACCTGCGGGTTTGCAACCGCAATCAGCCTGTCCGGCGCCCCACCCTCGTTGGTGATCGTCATGTAGGCGGCGCTGTTGCCCCTTTTACCGATCGACGGCCGCGCCCAGGCCGCGTCGACGGTCAAACTACCGACCTTGACCTCCGCGGCGGCCAGGGGATTGGACAGCGCAATGATCAGGGTCAGGGCGAACAGGGCGGCGCTTCGGGCAATCATCTTTGTCTCCGGCGATTTTGCCCGTGTTTATCTCCCTCTTACGGGGACGATACAACATCCGGCTTTGCGGCGAATGGACGCGCGTAACGCGCCGGTTGTGGACCGGCACCGTTTCCATTTGCCGCCGAAAGCACTAGAAAAGACAGCAGATCAACTCAGGGAAGAAAAGAATTATGATTCACGAACTGCGCATCTATCACTGCGTCTCTGGCCGTCTGCCGGCCTTGCTGGACCGTTTCGATACGATCACCTTGAAGCTGTGGGAGAAACACGGCATCCGACAGGCCGGATTCTGGACCATGCTGATCGGCGACTCCAACCAGGATCTCTACTACCTGCTGGAATGGGAAAGCCTGGCCGAGCGCGAGGAGAAGTGGAACGCCTTCGCCGCCGACCCGGAATGGCACGAGAAGCGCGCGGAGACCGAGAAGGACGGCGCCATCGTCGCGTCGGTCGTAAATTACATGCTGCAGCCGACCAGTTTCTCTTCGGTTAAATAGAAGCGCGATGCCGGCGAACGAAAACCCGGTCAAGGCGCGTATGGCGGCGGGCGAGGTCGCGCTCGGCATGAATGTCCGCCTGGCGCGTTCCGGCGATGTGGCGCGGATCGCGAAATCTTCCGGGCACGACTTCCTGTTCATCGACATGCAGCACGGTCTGTACGACATGGAGACGGTCGGCCATATCGCCAACACGGCGCTCGGCTGCGGCATCGCACCCTTGGTCCGGGTGCGCAGCTGCGACGACGCCAACACCGCGCTGCTGCTCGACAACGGCGTCACCGGGATCGTGTTTCCCGATGTCAACACGGCGGACGACGCGCGGCGCGGCGTCGCCCGGGCGAAGTTTCCGCCGGTCGGCAGACGGTCCGCCGGCGGCGCCTTCCCGAATTTCGACTACGAACCGATCCCGGTTGGCGATGCGACGGCGCGGATCAACGATCTGACCCTGGTCGCCTGCATGATCGAGACGCGGCAAGGGCTCGACAATGTGGAGGCCATCGCCGCGGTCGACGGCGTCGACGTGATCCATGTCGGCAGCAACGATCTGCTGCTCGACATGGGGATGCCGGGACGGTTCGGGTCGCCGGAGCATGTCGAAGCCATCGACCGGGTCATCCTTGCCTGCGCGGCGCATGGCAAGGTCGCGGGGTTGGGCGGCGAACGGGACCTGACGCGTCAGGTCGAGTTCATCCGCAAGGGTGTCCGCTTCGTCACCACCCAGACCGATCTGCGCTTCCTGCAGCTCGCCGCCACGAACCATACCGCGGCGCTGCGCGAGGCGCTGGGATGACCGCCGCCAAAGTCACGCCGGTCGGCGGTGCGCTGGGCGAGATCGTCACCGGTGTGGATATGCGGCACGTGCCCGACAGTGACACGATCGAGGCGATCGAGACTGCGCTGGAACGCTACGGCGTGCTGGTCTTTCCCGGCCAGACCATGGCGCCGGCCGAACAGATCGCTTTTTCCGCCGTGTTGGGGCCGTTGGAGCGGACCGGTAATATCGACGCGCGGCTCGACGGCCATCCGGAAATTTTCGTCGTCGGCAACACCGGCGCGCGGCCGGTCACTTTCGCACCGCATTTCGGCAGCGAAGACCTGGAATGGCATACCGACCACATCCACCGCGACGTGCCCGCCCGCGCTTCCATGCTCTACGCCAAGGAAATTCCGTCGGAAGGCGGCGACACATTGTTCGCCTGCATGTACAGCGCCTACGACGCCTTGTCGCCGGAAGACCAGGCGGCCTATGAAAAACTAACCGCGGTCCATTCGGTGGCGGGGCTGCGCGCCTATCTGCAACAGCAGGCCGGCGACAAACCCTACGATGCGGGCCGCCAGGCGCCGATGCCGGATGCGGTCACCTAGCCGCTGGTGCGCCGCCACCCGGTGACCGGCCGCAAGACGTTGTATTTCGGCGCCAAGGTCACGGTGGGAATCGAGGGCATGCCGCAGCAAGAGGGTTTGGCGTTTATCGCGAACCTTTCGGCGCACGCAACCCGGCCGGACAGGGTCTACCGCCATGTCTGGCGGGTCGGCGACGCCGTGCTGTGGGACAACCGCCACGTCCTGCACGCCGCCACGCCCTTCGACCTCGACCGCCACCGCCGGCTCATGCACCGCACCACGTTCGGCGAGACCGAACCGGTCGCGTAACCCACTTGCACTAACTTTTTCACTAACTTTTTCCCGAGCCGTTTCACCCCCTGAACGGTCATCAAAGCCGTTCAGCCTGGCCTTCCCCCGCAAGGGGGGAAGGGATAGTCTTTTGATTCGAAGCGTTAATCTCCTCCCCCATGAGGGGGGAGGATTAAGGTGGGGGTGGACGGCGGTGTCGTTTTTACCTTTCACGGTGTTCTCTCGGGAGAAGGACATTGGAATTTCACGACATTATCGGGACGGTCGGCGTCGTGTTCATCGTCGCCATGTATTTCCTGCTGCAGACCGGCCGCATGGCCTCCGACAACCCGCATTTCTCGATCTGGAACGCGGTCGGCGCGGCGTTGATCCTGATCTCGCTGGCTTATGAGTTCAACCTGTCCGCGGTGCTGATGGAGGGTTTTTGGCTGCTCCTCAGCCTATACGGGCTCGTGCGGGCGAAGCGGGCGGCGTAAGTTACAAAGAAGCGGCGCAGACCCTTATTCAGTATTGGTACGACACAAGACAGGGAGGCTTGACTATGGCCCGGATCATCGACCTCGAAATCGGCGCGCCCAAGGCCGGTAAGGCGAAGGAGATCGGCGCCGCCATCCGGGGGCGGCCGGGTACGCCCTTCCCGGAACCCCTGGACCGTCCGGAAGGCTACGGGTTCGACAATTACGATGGAATTTTTGGTAGCGGCTATACGGAGCCGGGCGCGCAGAAGGCGGAAAGCTTCGCGAACACTGTTGCGGAGATGGACGAGGCGGGCGTCGAATTCGGCCTGCTGACCGGCGCGCCGAACGGCGATATCGGCCGGATCCACCGCGACTGCCCCGGCCGCTTCAAGATCTTCGCCTGGCTCGATCCGAGGGACGGCATGCGGGCGGTGCGCGAGCTCGAGCGGCTGGTCCGCGAGGACGGCGCCGACGGGCTGCGCGTGTCTTCGCTCTACAACAACCTTCCGGCCGGCGACCGCCGCTACTACCCGCTCTATGCGAAATGCTGCGAGCTGGACGTGCCGGTCCGCATCTATACGGCGATGACCTACGCCAACGACCGGTCCTACGAGCTCGGCCACCCGCGCCACCTCGACGATATCGCGATCGATTTCCCGGAGCTGCGGATCATCGCAGGCCTCGCAGGCTGGCCCTGGATCGGCGACATGGTCGGCCTGCTGCGGCGCCATCCAAACCTGTATTGCGACACCGCCGCCCACCGCCCGCGCCATTTCGCCACCAGCGGCTCCGGCTGGGAGCAGTTCCTGCAGTTCGGCAACACCCTGCTGCAGGACAAGGTCATGACCGGTTTCTCCCGCTACATATTCAATTGCGGCTACGACGAGCTGATCGCGGAGTACCAGGCCCTGCCGTTGAAGGAGGCCGTGTTGGAGAAGTGGCTTTATGGGAACGCGGCGAGGTTCTTTGGTGATTGAAGACATAGGCGCCGATAGCGCTGGACGTCGAAGCCTTTGAGTGTCCGACCGTAAAATAGGGCTCAGCTCCATTGGTTTGCTCAACCGTCATTCTCGGGCCTGACCCGAGAATCCAGGCAGATGTCCCGTCTCCGGTCGATTTGGACCCTCGGGTCAAGCCCGAGGGTGACCCTAATAAAGGAATCTAGCGGCCTCTTTCGATCAAGATATTGCTCCACTCATCCAGCGTCACCGTCCACCCCGGCCGCACGACCGTCGTACAGTCGTATTCCTCGACGATCAGCGGGCCGGTCTGCGGAGTATCGCTTAGCTTGGCGCGCGGTACCACCGGCGTTTCGATCCAGCCTTGGTCCGGCCCGAAATAGGCCTTGCGGGCCGCGGTGGGGAGCGGTGTGTCGCGTTTCAAGGTGATGCTGTCGGGGAGGCGCGGCGTGTCCGAGATCCCCTGGCCGACAGCCTTCAGCGAAACGAATTGGACGCTTTCCGCGTCGGAGCGGTAGCCGAAGGTGGCTTCGTGCGCGACGGCGAAGCTTTCCGCCAGGGCCGCGAGGGCGTTCGAATCCAACGGCAGGGTCGGCAGCGGCAGCGGGAGCGCGGCGTTCTGACCGACATATTTCAGTTCGGCCGAGCAGGCGATGCGGCGCGCGTCCGGCGCGTAGCCGTCATTGGAGACCAAATCATCTGCCTCCGCCGCGAGCGCCGCGAATGCCGCGTTGCAGGCCTCCAAGTCGAGCGCGTCGAAGGGCTGGTAATAGGCGCGGATGCACTGGTGTTCGGTGTCCGCGAACAGCAGGCCCAGCGCGCTGAATAAACCCGCGGCGGGCGGCACCAAAATCTTTTTGGCGCCGAGCGCTTCGGCCAGATTGCAGACATGCACGCCGCCATTGCCGCCAAAAGCGAACAGCGGGAAATGCGCCGGATCGAGACCGCGTTCCGAGGAGACGGCGCTCAAGGCCCGCATCATGCTCGCGTTGGCGATCAGGTGGATGCCATATGCGGTGTCCGTGAGGCCCTGGCCGAGCGCCGTGCCGAGTGCGGCGACAGCCTTCTCAGCGCCGTCCCGGTCGAGCGCGAGGTCGCCGCCGACGAGCGCAGCGGGGTTCAAATAGCCGAGCAGCAGGTTCGCATCGGTGACCGTGGCGTCCGCGCCGCCCTGGGCGTAGCAGACTGGGCCTGGATCGGCGCCGGCGCTGTGCGGGCCGACCTGGATGCCGCCGCCGGAATCGATCCAGGCGATGCTGCCGCCGCCGGCGCCGACCTCGGCGATATCGATGGTCGGTGCCTGCACCACATAGCCGCCGCCCTGAGTCATGCGGTGGCCGAGCGCCGCGTCACCGCCGACCTCGGTTTCCGGCGCCATGGCGACCGTGCCGTCGGCAATGATCGCCGCCTTCGCCGTCGTGCCGCCCATGTCGAAGACGATGCAATCGGGAATGCCGAGCTTCGCGCCGAGCCGCTGGGCGCCGACCACGCCCGCTGCAGGGCCGCTTTCGATGACGAAGATCGGCTTGCGCGCCGCGACCCTGGCCGGCAGGACGCCGCCGTTCGACTGCATGATGTTGACCGGCGCCGCGATGCCGATATCCCGCAGTCGCGTTTCCAGTCGCGCCACGTAATGTTCGATGACCGGTCGGATATAGGCGTTGATGACGGTCGTGCTGGTCCGTTCGTATTCCTGGATCTGCGGCACCAGCTCGCTCGACACCGTGACGGGCACGTCCGGCAGCCGGTCGCGCAGGATCGCCGCCGCCGCTTCCTCGTGCCGCCCGTCGACATAGGCGTTGATGAAACAGACCGCGATGGCGTTCACGTCCGCCGCGGCACAGGCCGTTGCCACGCGCACGACGGCGTCTTCGTCGAGCGCCAGATCGACATCGCCGGCCGCCGTGATCCGTTCCGGCACCGTGAAGCGCAAGCGGCGTTCGACCAGCGGTTCCGGCTTGCGGAACGAAATATCGTAGAGGCGCGGCGCGCGGAAGCGGGCGATCTCCAAAACGTCGCGGAAGCCCTCGGTGGTGACCAGCGCGACCTTGACGCCCTTGCGCTCGATGATGGCGTTGGTCGCCACCGTAGTGCCGTGCGCGACCTCGACGATATTCGACGCCGCGATCCCGGTGGAATCCAGCAGGTCGCGGACGCCCTCTTCGATGGCGCGGCTGTAGTCGTCCGGCGTCGACAGGATCTTCTTGTTATGGAGCGCCCCGTCGTCGCCGAGCAGGACGATGTCGGTGAAGGTGCCGCCGATATCGATGCCGAGCCGGTAGCGCGTCATGCGCCGGACGCCCGTTTGCGGCGCAACGTCTCGGTTGCCGCCACGTCCAAGGCGAACGCGCCGTCGACTACCACACCGTATTCCGCGTCGGCATGGGCAACGGTGATCTTTTCCTGGCGCACGTCCTCGGCTACCGCTTCGGCGTCGCGCTCCAACGGGTCGCCGTAACCGCCGGAGCCCGCCATCTCGGCCCGGAACGTTTCGCCCTTCTTCATGGCGCGGACGAATTTCGAGGGCGCTTCCTCGCGCTTTCCGTCGCGAATGAAATAGGAATGGCTGAGGCCGCCCGGCTTGCCGCCGAAAATCCCCCAGCACGGGTAGACGTGCCGGTCGGCGCGCTGCTGGACGATGGCGTCGTCGGCCATCAGCCGGTATTGCCGCACCATGCCGAGCGCGCCGCGGTATTTGCCGGGCCCGCCGGTGTCCGGCAGGAAGCCGTATTCGTCGATCAGCAGCGGGTTCTCCGCCTCGATGAGCTCGATCGACGCGTTCGCCAAATTGCCGAGCCAATAGGGCCCCGCGTCCTGGCCGTCCGCGTCTGGCCCGCCGCCGCGCCCGGTGACGTTGTGGAACTCGACATGCAGGAAGCGCTTCCGCTCCGCCGTGATACCGGTGACCGACAGGCCGAATTCGTTGCCGCCGGGGCAGGCCGGCATGCGGTCGGGGAAAAGCCGGGCGAGCGCGCCGGTGACCACGGTGCGGACGCGGTAGCCGCCCTGGCCGCGCGCGCCGACCGCGGCGGGGAATAGCGGATTGACCCAGCAACCCTCCGGCGCGATTACCGTGATCGGGCGGTAGAAACCCATATTGTTCGGTGTGTCCGCCGGCAGCACGGCGCGCAGCGCCGCGTAAGTCAGCGAGGCGGTGAACCAGTAATTGGTGTGCAGCGCGCCGCCCATCTGCGGCGAGGTGCCGGTGAAGTCGGCCGTGATTTCGTTGCCCTTCACCGTCAGTTTGACATGGATCGTGACCGGCCCGCCACCGGCGCCGTCATCGTCGTTGTATTCGGTGAACTCGGCCTCGCCGTCGGGCAGCTCGCGGATCGCGTTGCGCACCAGCCGTTCGGTGTAGTCGATCAGCGCCGCCATGTAGGTCGTAAGTTCGCCCGCCCCGTAATTGTCGATCAGCTTTTCAATCTCGCCGGCGCCCGTGTTCAGCGCCGCGATCTGGGCGCGGATGTCGCCCAGCATCTTGTCCGGCACTCTCGTGTTGTGTTCGATCAGCCGCAGCAAGGTACGGTTCTGTTCGCCGGCGATGACGATCTTGCTCGGCGGGATGCGCAGCCCTTCCTGATAGATCTCGTCGCTGTCCGCCGCCTGGCCGCCGGCGACCCGCCCGCCCAGATCGGTGTGATGCAGGATCAGGCCGAGGAAACAGATCCTCTGGCCGTCGCGGTAGACCGGCTTGAACATGAAGATGTCGTTCAGGTGACTGCCGCCGGCATAGGGGTCGTTGTTCGCCAGGATGTCGCCCGGGCCGATATCGTCGCCGTAATGGTCGAGGCAGCCGGCGAGCGCCGGCATGGTCGCGCCGAGATGCGCCGGCAGCGCCAACCCCTGCGCCACCATGTTGCCGTCCCCGTCGAGGATCGAGGCCGAGAAATCCATGTTCGACTTGACCAGGGTCGAACGCGAGGTGCGCAGCACCGACACCATCATGTTGTCGGAGACCATGACCAGCGCGTTCTTGATCAATTCGAGTCGGATCGGGTCGATCATGAAAGCTTTCCACTATTCCGGTGAAACTTTGACCGCCAATGTTACGGTGCCGCTCGTGGGCGGATCAATACCCCGCGCCGTCTACGGTTCCGGCCTATGCCGCTCCGTCCACGACATGACCGCCAGCGATAGCGCGCCCAACCGGCGAAGCCGCCGATCAAGGGCAGGACGGTGCCGTCATAGGCCTGCCCGATCGTGGTGCCGAGTATGAGGGAAATTATGCCGGTGAGCGACCCGATGACCGCGGCGCCGACGCCGGCGATGTGGCCGAGCGGCTCCATGGCCATGGCGTTGAAATTGCCGAACAGGAGGCCGAGGCAGAAGAAAGTCAGGCCGCCCCAGGCCATCAGCCCCCACAGCGGCAATTTGCCTTCGAGAGTCCAGGCGGCGGCGAAGAACCCGATCGAAATCACGCACAGCATTTGCAACGCCGCCGGGAGAGCAGGCGCATGCCGTAGCGCATGACCAGCCGGGAATTCAAATATGAAGCGGCGCTGATCGCCAGCGCCAGCGCGCCGAAATAGAACGGGAATTGCGCCCCCAACCCGTATAGCTGCTGGAAGATCTGCGGCGCGGAAATCAGGTAGCCGATGAAACCGCCGAATATCAGCCCCGCCGCACCCGCGTAACCGATAGCGATCCGGTTGCGCAAGGTCTCGAACAGCGCGGTCGCAAGCCGGTGCGCCGACCACCGTATGCGCCGGTCCGGCGCCAGGGTTTCCGGTTGGCGTTGGCTGAACCAGAGGAACGCGATCACACCGAGCGCCAGCAGCATGCCGAAGATCGCCCGCCAATGCGCGATCTCGAGAATGCCCTGTCCCAGCGCGGGGGCGACGGCCGGAACGATAATGAAGACCGCCATGATCAGGGACATGATCCGGGCCATCGCCCGGCCCTCATACTGATCGCGTACCAGGGCGATAGCCACGATTCGGGGTGCGGCGACCCCGAATCCCTGCAGGAAGCGCCCGACCAGCATCGCCGGAAAACTCCAGGCGAAGACGGCGAGGATCGAACCGGTGAGAAATATCGCCAGACCGGCATAGATCGGCCGCTTGCGGCCGATGCTGTCGGATATCGGCCCGTAAACCATCTGGCCTAGGGTGAGGCCGAGAAACAGCGTGGAGACGATCAATTGCGGGTCGTTCGTATCGACCACGCCCAATTCGCGGCCGATATCCGACAGCGCGGGCAGCATGGCGTAGATCGACAACGCGCCCAACGACGTCATCAACGCCATCAGCGTGACGAATTCGCCAAGCCGGAGTGCCTTGCCTTGTGTCATCGTCGTGCCGTTCTGGGAAAAGCGTCGTATAGGCGTCCCTTGAAGCCGCGACAACCAAATTCCTTCGTGCGTCCCGCGACTTATTTGATTGTCTTTATTAATAAATATCCTCGTTTTAATCGATTCTACCAATCATACGGGAAGGCTAACCGATGAACATACGCGACCTCCAATACGCCGTCGCCCTGGCGGACACCCGGCATTTCGGCCGCGCGGCGGCGGCCTGTTTCGTCGGCCAACCGACGCTCAGCGCGCAAATCCGTAAACTGGAAGAGCATCTCGGCGTGACCCTGTTCGAGCGGACCAAGCGCAGCGTCGCCATTACGCCGATCGGCGAAGAGATCGTCGGCCAAGCGCGCGTGCTGCTCGACCAGGCGGCGCGGATCGAGGAGACCGCACAGGCGAGCCGCGATCCGCTGTCGGGGCCGCTTCGGCTCGGCATGATTCCCACGATCGGTCCTTACCTGACGCCGACCCTGTTGCCGTCCTTGCGGCACGGCCTGCCGAATGTCGCGCTCAACCTGTCGGAGGACACGACCAAGGTGTTGGAGCGCCGGTTGCTCGACGGCGAGATCGACGCGGCGATCCCGGCGACCGAGGTCGCCGACCGGCGTCTCAGCGACATCAAATTGTTCGACGAACCCTTCTGGATCGCCCTGCCGCGCGATCATCCGCTGGCGGCGCAGGACGATGTGGCACTGCGCGACGTTGAAACCGAGGAACTGCTGCTCTTGGAGGAAGGACACTGCCTTGCGGACCAGGTCGTGGCATTTTGCACCGATGCCTTCCGCACCGGCCCCAAAGTGAGCACTCAGCACACCAGCCTGATGACGATTTTGGCCCTAGTCGGTTCGGGGGCGGGCGTCACCCTGGTCCCGGCGCTCAGCCTCGGCGGCTCCTGGGTGACCGATTCCGGCATTGCGCTGCGCAAGGAGAAGGCGGGAAAGGCCTACCGGTCCGTCCGTGTCGCCTTCCGCACGTCGTTCCCGCGCCGGCCGCTGCTGGAAAAACTCGCCGACATCGTCGCCGCCAGCGTGCCGGACACCGTGTCGCCGGTGCGGCGGTAGGGCAGCGCGATAGACACCCGGAACGGCCCCACTTACAATCCCCTGTCTTCGGATTTCCGACGGGAGCGGACCCATGGCCCTGCAGCTTCCCCTCAACCTCGCCAAGTGGATCGAAGAACATCGCGACGACCTCAGACCCCCAGTCGGCGCCAAGACGATCTGGCCGGACACCGACTTCATCGTCACCGTGGTCGGCGGCCCCAACGACCGGCCGGATTACCACGACGACCCGCTGGAGGAGATTTTCTACCAGCTCACCGGCGACATGACGCTTAAGGTCTTCGACGATGGCGCGCGGCGGGATATCCCGATACGCGAGGGCGAGCTGTTCCTCCTGCCGCCGCATGTGCTGCATTCGCCGCAGCGCCCGGCGGATACGGTCGGGTTGATCGTGGAACGGACGCGGGCGGCCGGACTGGTCGACGGCTTCGAATGGTTCTGCGACGCCTGCGACGCCCGCGTGCACCGGGCCGAGGTTCATGTCGCCGGCCTGGAGCAGGGGGTGAACGATGTACTGGCGGCGTATGGCGCCGATCCGGCGCAGCGGACCTGCGACGCCTGCGGACACGTCAATCCGGGGCGCGGCGAGCGGAATTGACGTCGGCAGGGGCGATGGAACTCCGCGTGCAGATTGCCGGCAAGTCCTACCAGGTGGATGTAACCGGCCCGAGACATCTCGCCATTCCGCTGCAATTCGACGGCCCGCAACCGCGCTTCTTCGGCGCGCCCGCGGCCCATGCGGAACCGTTCCGCGGCGGCGGGTTCACCGGCGACACAAGCCAGGGGAGCAGCTGCAACGTCTCCGCGATCGCCCTGGTGCCGCATTGCAACGGAACGCATACCGAAACCGCGGCCCATGTCGTGCGGGACGGACCGACCGTCTCGCAAACGCTGGCGCAAGGCCTGATGCCGGCGGTGGTCATCAGCGTGGACCCAATCCCGGCGGGAGAGACCGCGGAGGCGTATCGGCCGGCCCTCGAACCCTGCGACGCGGTCATCACCCGTACGGCGCTGACCGCGACATTGAGTGAATACGATGCGGAGGAACTGACGGCGCTTGTCGTGCGGACCCTGCCCAACGGGCCGTACAAGCGGACAGCGGTCTACGGCGAAGACCAAACCCCGCCCTTCTTTACCGCCGACGCCATGACCTACCTGGCAGAGCGTGACGTCCAACATCTGGTCGTGGACATTCCGTCCATCGACAGGATGCGTGACGAAGGCCGGCTCACCAATCACCGCATCTTCTGGAACCTGCCGGAGAGACACCACGAGGCCACGGAAGACATGCGGCGGGACAGGACCGTCACCGAAATGGCCTTCGTCGACGACGGCATCGCGGACGGCCTGTACTTGCTGGACCTTCAAATTCCCGCCTTCGAAAGCGACGCCGCCCCCTCCCGGCCGGTGCTGTACAATCTGATATGAGCGCCGCTGCCGAACCCTCGCACTACGAGACGGGCCTGGACTTCGCCCGCCGCATGGACCGGCAGGATCCGCTTGCGAAATTCCGGGACCGCTTCCACATCCCGCAGACCGCTGACGGGGAAGACGAGATCTATCTCTGCGGCAACTCGCTCGGACTGCAGCCGAAATCCACTGCGGACGCCGTCGCCGCCGAGCTGGACAGCTGGCGGCGGCGCGGGGTCAAGGGGCATTTCGAGGGGGCGTTCCCCTGGATGCCCTACCATGAGTTCCTTGCCCGGAACTTGGCCGCGCTGGTCGGCGGTGAAGAGTCGGAAACCGTCGCGATGAACACGCTGACCGTCAATCTGCATCTGATGATGGTGAGCTTCTATCGCCCGACGCCCGATCGCCACAAGATCCTGATCGAGGAGCACGCCTTTCCCTCCGACCGCTACGCCGTGGATTCGCAGATCCGATTCCACGGCTACGACCCGGCACGGGCGATACGGCTTATCGGTCCGCGGGACGGCGAGGACCTGATCCGCGACGAAGACATTTACGACGTCATCGCGCGGGAAGGTGAGTCCATCGCCCTCATCATGCTGCCCGGCGTCCAGTACTACACCGGCCAGCTTTTCGACATGGCGGCGATCGCCCGGTTCGGCCGCGAACAGGGCTGCGCCGTCGGCTTCGACCTGGCCCACGCCGTCGGCAACGTGCCCCTACGCCTGCACGATTGGGGGGCGGATTTCGCCGTCTGGTGCAATTACAAATATCTCAATGCCGGGCCGGGTTCCGTGGCCGGCTGTTTCGTGCACGCCCGGCATGCGGACAGGCCCGACCTGCCCCGCTTCAGCGGTTGGTGGGGGCACGACAAGGCGACCCGGTTCGAGATGGGTCCGCGGTTCGAACCCATCTCCGGGGCCGAAGGCTGGCAGCTTTCCAATCCACCGATCCTGTCCCTGGCCGCGATCCGCGCCACCCTGGACGTCTTCGCCGAGGCCGGCCAAATGCCGCCCCTGCGCGCAAAATCGCTGCGTCTGACCGGCTATCTGGAATGGCTGCTGGACCGGGAGCTGGGCGACCGGATCGAGATCATCACGCCGCACGATCCCGACCGGCGGGGCTGCCAGCTCTCGCTCAAACTGAAAGGCGGTTCCGGCAAGGCGCTGTTCGAACGCCTCGAACAAGCCGGCGTGACCGGCGATTGGCGCGAACCCGACGTTATCCGGATCGCACCGGTACCGCTCTACAACCGGTTCGAGGATTGCCACCGGTTCGTGGAAACCCTCAAGACGTTCGCGCCATGACCGAAGGCGCGGTCGTTACGATCGTCGGAGCGGGTCCGGTCGGATCGTTAATCAGCCTCTATCTGGCCCGCCGCGGTTTCGAGGTCACAGTTTACGAGCGCCGTCCCGACATTCGGCGAACGGCGATATCTGCGGGATGTTCGATCAATCTGGCGCTGGCGAACCGCGGCATCGACGCGCTGGAACGGGTCGGACTGATGGACCTCGTGCGGCCGCGACTGATCCCCATGCGTGGCCGTATGATCCATCACGAAACCGGCGGCACGGATCTGCTGCCCTACGGCAACAAACCGGAAGAGGTCATCTATTCCGTCTCGCGCGCCGAACTGAACAAGATTCTGATGGCCGCGGCGGAGACCGAGGGCGTCACGATCCGCTTCGAGCGGCGCTGTACGGGACTGGATCTGGAGGCCGGGACCGCCGCGTTGGTCGACGAGACGAACGGAGGGACGGCGGATGCAGCTTACGACGTGCTGATCGGCGCCGACGGCGGCGGTTCCGCGGTTCGCAATGCGGTCACGGCCGCCGGTACCGTCGTCGAGGAATTACTACCGCACGGCTACAAGGAGCTGAACATCCCGCCCGGTCCCGGCGGGGCATTCCGGATGGAGGCGAACGCGCTGCATGTCTGGCCGCGCGGTGGGTTCATGCTGATCGCGCTGCCCAATCCGGACGGCAGCTTCACCGCGACCCTGTTCCTGCCGCATGAGGGCGCGGAAAGTTTCGCGGCGCTGCGCCGCGGCACGGACGTGGCGGAATTCTTCAACGAGCATTTCGCCGACACCGTTCCCCTGATCGACGATTTGACCGGCAGTTTCTTCGAGAACCCGACCGGGACGCTCGGCACCATCCGTTGCTCTGCTTGGCACCACCGCGGCGATGCGGTGCTGATCGGCGACGCCGCGCATGCGATCGTGCCGTTCCACGGCCAGGGCATGAATGCCGGTTTCGAAGACTGCGTGACGCTCGACCGCTGCATCGCAGGCAGCGGCGGCGATTGGGCGGCGGCCTTCGCCGCCTACGAAACAAGCCGCAGGCCGGACGCGGACGCCATCGCGGATATGGCGCTGGAGAACTATGTCGAGATGCGGGACACTGTCCGGGACCCGAAATTCCTGCTCAAGAAGGCGCTGGCCTTCGAATTGGAGGAGCGCTTCCCGGACAGATTCATCCCGCGCTACTCCATGGTGATGTTCCACCTGCTGCCCTACGCGGAGGCCTATCGGCGGGGCAAGCTTCAAGCGGCGATCCTGGACGAATTGACGGAAAGCGCGGCATCGCTGGACGATGTCGATTTAGACCGGGCGGCGCAGCTTGTCGAGGACATGGTTTAAACAAATCACGAGGAGAGACCGATGGCGAGCGACGGCGAGCACGCGATGAATTACGAACGCTACATCCAGCCGCATCGCCTGCCGGAGGTCCGGCCGCGGGAGGTGCCGGCCGATCCGTTGCGCGCCGATCCGGACGAGCAACTCTTCATCCGCACGCACCAGGCCTTCGAGATCTGGTTTGCGCAGATTCTGAGCGAGCTGGAATTTGCGAGGATGCTGCTGTCGCAGCCTTACGTGCCCGAATCCGACGTCCCGGTGATCGAGGCGCACGTGCGGCGTGCGGCCGCGATCTTCGATCTGATCAATCAGCATTTGCCGCTGCTTGAGACGTTGGACACGACCAGCTTCTACAATTTCAGAAAGCACCTGTTCGGCGCCAGCGGCACCCAGTCCTTCCGCTTCCGCGAAGTCGAATGGCTGATGGGGTTGCTCGACGACGGGTTGCTGGATTACAGCAAGCGGAAGCGCGGCTTGGACGAAAAGCTCCTGAAAGGTTCGGCGGGTGCGAAGCCGGCGGACGGTTCGACGCCGAACCAGCGGGAACACGATTCGCTGGACCGCTATCAGGCGCAGTGGCGCCGGCGGTGGAACCGGAAGCGGGAACGGCTCGACCTGCGCGGTTTCGAGGCGATGGATGCGTCGCGCGAAGCGCTGCAGGCGCGCCTGATCGACATCGGCAGGAACGGCACGTTGCGTCAGTGTGCCTTGGAATGGCTCAGCCGGACGGCTTTTCCGGCGCCGCGGCGCGCCCGGCCGCACAGCCGGTACGGCGACGAATTCGCGGCGCGCTACCGCGAAGCCTACATGGCGGCCTATGCGGCGGACTCACAGGTGCTGCGGAATCTGCAGGGCGTGGCGCCGAAGGAAATCCGGCGCATGGGGCGCGAGGCGGGGCGGAAGGTCGGTTTCTTCCTCGACGCGCAGCACCGCCGTGCGATCCTGTTTCTCGTGCAGTTTGCAAGCGAACCGCTGCTCGCCTGGCCGGCCTCGCTGATCGAGGCGCTGCTCGAGCTCGACCAGGCCTTCGCCAACTGGCGCGACCGGCACATCGCGATGGTGGCGCGGGTGCTGGGCGGCGGCCGTATCTCGACCCTCGGCGCGGCGGACTCCGGCCTGCTGTATCTGCGCGAAACCTTGCGCAAGCGGGCCTTCCCGGAGATCTGGGACGCGCGGTCGTTCATGCTCAGCCGCGAGGAGGCGGCGGGCATCTATACCCCGCGGCAGCTGCGCCCGTTCGGTTTCGTCCACGACGAATAATCCTCGCGGACAATGGGGTGGCGCACCCTGGTCGGGATGAACGGCGGGCGTCAGCCCGCAAGGGCCCGGGCGTCCAATACCGCCCGCGCCCAATCCTGCGGGCGTTCCTGCGGCAGGTTGTGGCCGGCCTTGTCGAAGACGCGGTGTTCGTGTGGGCCGGTGAAGTGTTTGGTGTGGTGTGCGGTGCTGGTGCTCACGCCGTCACCGCTGCCGTCGATGGTGATGGCGGGTACCGTGATCGGCGGCTGCGCGGTCAATCGGGTTTCGATAGGGGCAATGGCCGGGTCGCCGGGCACCAGCCCGTAGCGGTGCCGGTAGGAATGGATCACCACGTCGACGAAATCCGGATTGTCGAACGAAATCGCGGAGTGTTCGAAGGTTTCGTCGTCGAACTCCCAATAGGGCGACCACATACCCCAGAGCGTCTTCGCCACGTCGCGGCGGTTCTCGGTCAGGCCGCGCCGGCCGCGCTCGGAATGGAAATAGAACTGGTACCAGTATGCGGCTTCCTTCGCTGCCGGTGCGGGCTCGCCGGAGTGTGCGATGTTCTGGATGTTGTAGCTGTTGCCCGAGACCAGCGCCGTCACGCGTTCCGGCCACAGGGCGGTGACGACGCAGGCGGCGCGGCCGCCCCAATCGTAGCCGCCGACCACCGCCTGTTCGATTTCGAGCGCGTCCATCAGGCACAGCAGGTCGTTGCCGAACGCGGCCTGTTCGCCGGAACGCGGTGTCTTTTCGGACAGGAACCGGGTCGGCCCATAGCCGCGCATATAGGGCAGGATGACCCGCGCCCCGGCCTCGGCCAGGATCGGCGCGCAGTCGGCGTAGGCCTGCACGTCGTAGGGAAAGCCATGCAGCATGATGCAGGGCCAGCCGTCCGCCGCGCCGTATTCCAGAAATGCGGTTTCCAGCACGCCGGCGGTTACTGATGTGGTATCCAAAGTGAAATTCCCATTCCAATCCATCATGCCGGGTGCGCATTCCCGCCCTGGCGACGACATATATAGCCTTTCACCCGGCCTCGCGCCGTTATTTGAATTCATGCGAATTGCCGGGATCCTGAATCGCGGTGCAATTGCAAACAGGCTCCGCTCCCGATACTGTTTCGCCTTACCGTGGGAGAGTGTGGAGACGTGATGAATTTCCGGCTCTTGGTAAGGTTCTCGGCGCCGTTTGTTGCGGTCATTCTTTCGACTGCCGCGCCGACAATACACGCGTCCGATCAAGCGAAGAATTTGCTTGAAACCGGCCGTGGGCCGCTCGACGGGATGACTTTCGCCGGAATGTTCGGTCCGGCGGGCAAGCCGCTCGACAAAGCGGATAAGCTTCATTTCAACGACGGACAGTTCTGGTCGGCGATCTGCATTAAATGCGGATTTCGGCCCGGCGCGTATTGGGTGCGCCGCTCGGATGACGGCCTTCACTTTCGCGGTGAACTGAAAAGCGAACGGGGGTTGTTTACCTATTATGGCCGCGTCGATAACGGACGCATCGATGTCCGGATCAACTGGCGAAAGGAACGTTGGTACTGGACGATCGATCGCGACTTTCGGTTCGAAGGCGCATTGGAGCAGAGTCGCGCGGCGAATTCGGCGCAGAACGCGACCGCTGTCGCCGTATCGGTTGGACCGGAACGCCCGCCGCACTGTCCGCTATGACCGGCCGCCGCTGGATCATTTTGATTCCCGTCTACTTGGCGCTGCTCGTCGGTGGCTGGTATTTGGGGGAATGGCTCAGGGACGTATCGGGGTTCGAAGTCCGCCCGATGAACGAGCCGACATTGCACTACATGATCATGTTGTCGGCGGGTCTGTTCGTCGTTGCGTCCGCCATACCATTCGTGCCCGGCGCCGAAATCGGCATCGGTCTCATCATGTTTCTCGGGCCGCCGATAATACTCCTCGTTTACACCTGTATGGTCGTTGCGCTCGTCTTGGCCTACCTCTGCGGGCGGTTCATCCCGGCGCAGCGTGCCTCCGGGTTCTTTGCGTTCTTCGGCCTAACCAAAGCGGTCCGCGTTGTCGACCGGCTGGCGCCGCTAGACTCAGCCGATCGTCTTGCGCTGCTGACAGCGGCGGTTCCATCGCGATTTAGCAGGCATCTATTACGCTATCGTTTCTTCATCCTTGCCGTAGTGCTTAATCTTCCCGGCAATTCGTTGCTGGGCGGCGGCGGCATCGCGCTTGCAGAAGGAATGAGCGGCCTCTTTCCGTTTCTCGCCTTTCTCGTCACGGTATTGATCGCCGTCTCGCCCCTACCCCTGTTTTTCCTTTTCGCAGGCACGCCTAATTAGACTCGAGCTATCGCCCGCACCGCGTCCGGCGTGTGACTCGTCTCGCGCAGCGCCTGGATCGTCTCCGCCTTGTCGCGCTTGGCGAAGCGTTTGCCCGACGGTGTGTGGAGCAAACCATGATGATGATAATCCGGCGCGGGCAAATCCAACAGCGCTTGCAGGACCCGGTGCACATGGGTCGCGTGCAGCAGATCTTCGCCGCGCGTCACCAGGGTCACGCCCTGCGCCGCGTCGTCCAAGGTGACGGCGAGATGGTAGCTCGTCGCCACGTCCTTGCGCGCCAGCACCACGTCGCCGCAGCCGGCCGGGTCGACCGCGATCTCGCCGCGGCCGCGGTCGTGGAATTGTAGGGGTCCCGCGCGCACTGCGGCTTCGGTCATGTCGAGCCGTAGCGCGTAGGCATCGCCGGCGGCCTTGCGGTCTTCGGCTTCGGCTGGCGGCAGGTTCCGGCAGGTGCCGGGATACAGCGCGCCGTCGGGGCCATGCGGCGCCGAGGCGGACTTGGTTGCCTGGCGCTGCAAATCTTTGCGCGTGCAGAAACAGGGAAACAGCAGGCCGTCGCCTTCGAGGCGGTCAAGCGCCGCCGCATACTCCGCCATATGGTCCGATTGCCGCCACACCGGCGTCTCCCATGCCAGGCCGAGCCAGGAAAGGTCCTCGAAGATGCCGTCCTCGAACTCCGGCCGGCAACGGCCGCGGTCGATATCCTCGATGCGCAGCAGGAATCGCCCCTCGGGCCCGCAGGCTTCGGCCGCGAACAGGGCGCTGTAGGCGTGGCCGATATGCAGCCGTCCGGTCGGGCTCGGCGCGAAACGGGTCACGGTCTGCGATTTTGCCGTCATGGTACTGGCGGTATCGCGCGTGACCCTATAAGTCAATCGCATGGTCACGACGCCGAAATCGATCGCTGCCGCCCTGGAAGAATTAGCCGAACGGGATGCGGACATTTCCCGCACGCTCGCCGAGGCCGGCTATCCGGAGCCGCGGGTGCGCGACCCCGGTTTCGCGACCTTGCTCAACATCATTATCGGCCAGCAGGTCTCCGTGCAGTCAGCGGCCGCGATTAGGGGCCGCTTGCTCGAGGCTGCCGACCCGCTCACCCCGGACTCCTATCTGGCGATGGACGACGCGGCGCTGCGCGGAGTCGGGTTCAGCCGCCGCAAGATCGAATACGGCCGGCTGCTGGCGCAGGATATCAAGGAACACCGTTTCGATCCCGACGCGTTGCCGGCGCTGGACGACCAAGCGGTGCTGGAACAGATCGTTGCACGCAAGGGGCTCGGCCGCTGGAGTGCTGATATCTACATGCTGTTCGCGCTCGGCCGTGGGGACGTCTGGCCGGCGGACGATCTGGCGGTGCAGGTCGCCGTGCAGCACTTAAAGAAACTGGACGAACGGCCCGACCGCGCGACGATGGACCAGGTTGCGGAACCGTGGCGGCCCTATCGTGGTGCCGCGGCGCTGCTGATGTGGCATGTTTACAAGAAGGCGGCGCTGTGAAGCCGCGGCAGGAGTAAATCGAATGGCGAATTTCATGGAACTGGACGGGCCGCGCTGGGGCCCCGGTTCGGGGAGCGAGGCGAAACAGCTGGTGATCCTGCTGCATGGGTTGGGCGCGGACGGGGCCGACCTGATCGGGCTGGCGCCGCATTGGGGCGATATACTGCCCGATGCCGCCTTCGTGGCGCCGAACGCGCCGTTTCCCTGCGACATGGCGCCGATGGGCTATCAATGGTTCAGCGCCCAGGATCGCAGCGACGAGGGGCGGCTGGCGGCAGCCCAGGCCGTCGCGCCGGCGCTCGACGCCTTCATCGACGACGAATTGGCGAGGGCCGGCCTGGGCGCGGAGAAGATGGCGCTGGTCGGATTCAGCCAGGGCACGATGATGAGCCTCTATGTCGCGCCGCGGCGCGCGGCCGAGATGGCTGCCGTCGTCGGTTATTCGGGCCGGCTGCTCGCGCCCGACAGGCTGTCGGAAGACGCGGTATCACAACCGCCGGTCATGCTGATCCATGGCGAGATGGACGAACTGGTGCCTTTCACCTCAATGGCAGAAGCGGAACAGGGGTTAGAAGCCGCCGGATTCTCGGTCCAGACGCTTGCCTGTCCTGGCCTCGGCCACGGCATCGACCCCAGCGGTCTGCAGCATAGCGGCGCGTTCCTGAAAGCCGCGTTCTCACCCTGATGTCTTTACAGAACCGGGTCGCGCCGACCGGCGAAATCGTGGCGGTGCCCGAACGCGGCCTGTTCATGGGCAACCGCGGTGTTCTGCATGATGCCGATAAAAAACTCGGGCGGCGGCGCTGGGCGCTCAGGGCGTGGCTGATCTGCCGCCTCGACTTCAAGGGACGGCACCGGGCGGTGATGACGCCGCGGCGCTATACCGAGCTGTTCTTTCTCGACGAAGCGTCGGCGATCGCGGCGGGCCACCGGCCCTGTTACGAATGCCGCCGCTCTGATTTCCAGGCTTGGCAAACGGCCTGGCAAACCGCGCAAGGGTTATCCGCACTGCCGCGCGCGCCGGAGATGGATGCCTGTTTGCATGCGGAACGGATTGTGCCGGGAAGCCGGGAGCAGCGTGTATGGGAGTCGGATAGCGCCGACCTGCCGCCCGGTGCCTTCGTTGCGGTCGACGGCACGCCGCATCTCGTGCAAAGGGAGGGGCTGCGGCCTTGGTCCTGGAGCGGTTATGGCGATGCAATTGCCCTGCCGGCAGGGACGGTACCCGTGCTGACACCGCCGTCGAGCGTGGCGGCGCTGCGGGTCGGATACCGGCCGGTCCTGCACCAGAGCGCTGTCCTAAATTTGTGACGAATCCGTGAAGTATTTATCCACGGAACCACTACATCTTGTACGGTCAGGTCGATTCAGATATCAATTTGTCAGCAATTTGATGGAAGTAGGGTATGTCCGTCGGAGTGAATGAGTGGCCTGCGCTGGTGCTGAACGCGGATTTTCGGCCGTTGAGCTATTTTCCGCTGTCGCTTTGGTCCTGGCACGATTCGGTCAAGGCGGTTGTGACCAATCGAGTCAACGTCGTCTCCGAATACGAACAGATCGTCCACTCGCCCTCCTTCGCGCTCCGTCTGCCAAGCGTTATCTCGCTGAAGGACTATGTCGCGGCCCTGCGAATGCCCGCCTTCACGCGCTTCAACGTGTTCCTGCGCGACCGCTTCGCCTGCCAGTATTGCGGCGTGGCGTTGCCGTCGCACGAATTGACCTTCGATCACGTGGTTCCGCGCTCGCGCGGCGGCCGGACGACCTGGGAAAATGTGGTCACGGCCTGCGCGCCGTGCAATCTGCGCAAGGGCGGGCGGATGCTGTCGCGCGTCGCCATGAAACCGAAACGGCCGCCATCGCGGCCCAGCTCCCACCAACTGCAGGAAAACGGCCGGCAGTTTCCGCCGAATTTCCTGCACCAAAGCTGGCGCGATTATCTCTATTGGGATATCGAGTTGGATCCGAATTAATTTTCCGACGAAACGGTTCCAACTCGTGCCGGTGCCGCTAGAGCAGATCGGGGTTATACCAACGGCGCAAAATTCTGACTCGCAAGGGATTCCCTTTTTGGGCTGGATGTGATTCAAGGCTGGCGAAGGAGATTCGCCATGTCAGTATGCATTGCTCTTCGGGACGACTACGACAGCATTGAGCTCCGGT
>JAKZTB010000068.1:0-23558 GCA_047517345.1 Alphaproteobacteria bacterium | reverse complement strand
CGAGTGTTCACATCCTACGAGAATATCGTCGCAATCTGCTGCGAGGCCTGGAACGACCTCGTTGAGCAACCCTGGAAGATCATCTCCATCGGAACCCGAAAATGGGCCCATGGGTTCTAATCAATGCAAATTGGTATTAGTGTGCTGATTCACGAGAAATTCAATCATTTGAAATTCACGATCAGGACACTAGAAGCGATCTAATAACCGGTCGATATAATCGCGTTCACGCGGCGGCCGTGCCGGATCGGCCGCTCGGCGGCGTAACTCGTCGCGGATCTCCCGTGTCCGCTGCAGGTCGCTTTTTTCCGGAATATCGACGGTGTTCGTGTTTGCCCCCTGAATGCCGGAATTCATGGTCCTGCCGAACGGATCGCGGTCGTCCGGTTTTTGCCCGGGGCCGCGAACGCGCCCCTGCCCCGGTTGCTGCCCGAATCGCTGTTGCAACTGCTGCTGTGCGGAGCGCATGGCTTGTTGCAGCTGGTCGAGCGCCCGCGTTTGCGGTGGAACCGCGCCTTTGGCACTACCTTTGCGCAAGTTCTTCGACGATTTGCGCATCGATTGTTCCGCGCGGCCCATCGGGGCCGGAATATCCCCGGTCATTTCGGCGAAGCGCTGCATGATATCGCCAAGTTGACGGCGCAGAGCATCCTGTGCGACAGCGCCTGCCCTAAGGCTGCCGCGCTGCTGGTTTTCTCCCGCCAACGGCTGGGAACCCGATTGCTGTCCTTGCTGGGGTTTCCCGCCCTGTTCCGGTCCATCGGGCGCGGCGCCTTGGCGTTCGCGTGTCTCGCGCTGCGCTTCGCGGAAGGTCCGGTCGAGCAGGTCGCGCTGACCCTTCGTGACCTTTTGCAAGTCGTTCATCATCTGCTGCGCCTGACCAGGCTGTTGCTGTTGTGCACGTCCGGCCTGCAGGTTTTCCAGCAGGCGTTGCATCTGCGACAACATCCTGCGGGCGGCCTCACGCGCGCCGGCATTTGCCAGTTCGCGGATCTCATCCATCATCCGCTGCAGGTCCTGGCGGGTTAGCAAAGTCATGTTCGGGTCGATCTGGCCGATTTCCTGATTGCCCTGCGGCGTGCTCGCCATTTGCTGCTGGAGCGCATCGAGATATGCGCTCAACGCCGCCTGCAACTGGTCCATGAGGCGGTCGAGCTCCGATTCGGGCGCATTGCGCGCGAGCGCATTCAGGAGTTCCTGCTGGGCGCGGCGCATTTCGCGTTCGGCCAGCGACACCATTCCGTCTTCGACCCGCAATGCGATTTCCCAGAGAAGTTTCTGGACTTCGTCCAATTCTTTTTCGAACGATTCCTTGCTTAGGCGGCGTGCCGCCGTGTGCAGCGCCATGAACACGACCTTGTCGTCGCCATATCGTGACGGTTTCCAGGCGATACTGCCCAAATCGTCGACGATCCCAGCGCGATTGATTTCAGGGTTGGCCATCAAGGTCTTGCGCGCCACGATAATTTCCTTCGCGACCGGGTGCGTGAAGATGCGCTCCGGGAGCCGGAACGAATGCGTGTCACTCTCGCCGCGCTGTCCCGCCGCATCTTCGGCGATGAGGGTCAGGTTCACCGGGAGGCCCGCCCACGGGTGAGGTGTCAGATCGCGGAAGCTGTCCGCCTGGATCTTTCGCAGGTTCGTTCCAGCCAGCGGTATTTCATAGGTGATCGTCTCGTCCAGGCTGACATCGCTGCGCTGGATGACGGCGGTGATTGAAACCAACCCGTAATCGTCCGATGCCGCATAGACGAGTCTGAGCGCGCTTCGCTTTGTGGACGACGGCGCGTCGTCGAGGGCGACGCGCGGCGGCTCGTCCGGAATGACGGTGATTTTCCAACCGCCGAGTTCGCGCCCTTCCGTCACGACACGAAAGTCGGCATCGGCTGTCAGCGTGCGTTCGACCCGGTAACTGTCTTCGGCAACTGTCGAAAATTCTTCCGATTGGTCGCCTTCGGCCAAGTGCGGCGCCGTACTGCTACCTGTTACTTGAGCGAGGAAAACGCTGTTTTCGGGCACGTCGAGCTGTGCTTGCGCTTCGGCTTCGGTGCGGGTCAGGAATACCGGTGGTTTGCCGGTATAGGCGGGCGGCGTGATCCACGCGTCGAGCGTTACTGCCGTCGAACCGGACTCGGCGGCCAGGGACGGCGTTAAGGCGCGGACAAGCCGCTCCTGACCGTTGGAACCGGCGGCAAGTGCGACAACGGCGAGCAATGGAACGAGCACGATGCGTGCAGCGTAGGGGTCCCAGCGGATCAATCCCGGTTGCGGCCAGCCGATACGAAGGTTCTTCAAGCGTTGCGCCATCCGCTCGCGATGAAGCTGCCACAGGTGCTCCGTTTCAGGACCGCTTTCCGGTGTCGCAATCTCGTCCTGCAATGCTTCGAACGGGCGGTGCGGCAGGTGATTGACACGCTCCAGGCGCCGCTGCGCCGCGGTGCTGTCGGGTAGCTGAAGGGATAGTACGGCACGCCACAGCGCCCAGATCAGGCCGCCGCCAAACGCCGCGAGCAACAATGCGTGAAGCCAGCCTGGCAGGGCCGGTAGAACGTCGAGCAACGCGAAAACGAGAAATAGACCGACCAGTCCGGCGACAGGCCAAAGTGCCGGCCAAGTGCGCTCCCAGAACAGTGCAAGCCGGGACAACGCTATTCGCGCAGAGTTTTCGCGCCAGTCGTTCATCGCCTCATCCTCGTGCGGTTCGGCATCGACGAGGCAGCATTATCCCTTAGATCACTGCCATTTGGCCAGCCGGTCGAGCTTCAATAAATCGTCATAGCCGGGCCGGTCCCGTACGATGGCGAATTCTCCGCCGTTGACGAGGATTTCCGGGACCAGCAGGCGCGAATTGTATGTCGAGGCCATGACCGCGCCGTAGGCGCCTGCGGAGTCGAATACCAACAGATCTCCCGAATCCAGAGGCGGCAACATTCGGTCGCGGGCGAATGTATCGCCGGTTTCGCAGATCGGGCCGACGATATCCGCTGCCGTTGCCGTTACGTCCGGCGCCGGTTCCTGCACCATCCGGATACCGTGATAGGCGTCGTACATCGCCGGACGGATGAGGTCGTTCATGGCCGCATCGACGATGACGAACCGGCGCGACGGGCCCTGCTTGTCGAAGATTACCCGCGTCACGAGAATTCCGGCGTTGCCGACCATACTCCGGCCCGGCTCGACGAAGAGACGGCAGCCGAGATTTCCAGTCGTTTCCTGCACAATGGCGGCATAGTCCGAAAAAGACGGTGGCGCTTCGTCCCTGTAACGAATGCCCAGTCCCCCGCCGAGATCGATACTGTCGATCTGGTGCCCATCCGACCGCAATGCCGCAACCAGTTCGGCAACCGATGCGTAGGCGGCGCGCAGCGGCGCGAGGTCGGTCAACTGCGACCCGATATGAACCGCAACCGAAACCGGTCTGACCCCCGGCAGATCGCGGGCCTGCGCGAAGATGTCGCGCGCCCTGGAGATATCGATGCCGAACTTGTTGTCGGCGCGGCCGGTCGAGATTTTCTCGTGGGTCTTGGCGTCCACATCCGGATTGACGCGAATACCGATCTCGACGCTGCCGTTCGCCGCGAGATCCCCAAGGATTTGCATCTCGGGTTCCGATTCCACGTTTATCTTGTGAATGTTTTGCGCCAGAGCGTAAGCGAGCTCGTCGCGGGTCTTGCCGACACCGGAGAAGATAATCCGGTCGGCCGGCACGCCGGCGGCCAGCGCCCGGCGCAGCTCGCCTTCGGAAACGACGTCGGCGCCCGCGCCGAGATCGGCGAAGGTGCGGATGACGGCTTGGTTCGAATTTGCCTTGACCGCATAGCAGATCGTCGCGTCCTGCCCAGACAAGGCGTCGGCAAACGCGTTGAACCGCTCCGTGAGGGCGGCGGTCGAATAGCAATAGAACGGCGTTCCCGCTTGTGCGGCAATGTCGGAGACGGGAATGTCTTCGGCATGAAGGACGCCGCCGCGATAGTCGAATACGGTCATAGTTCTAACGGAGTTTGGGATATTGCTGCGGGTAGGCGCTGTTTTTATCCGGCGGTTTTGGATCACCCTTTTTGCCGCACGCCGTCAACGGCGCGGCCAACAGCATTGCGGCAAGTATCAGCGTCAGGAATTGACTCATAGGAAACGCTCCCGTGCTTTCGCGGCGGCGGCGCGGACGTTCGCGACCGCGGTCCCGCCTTCGCTGGTCCGGCTGTCGATCGAAGCGGATACGGAGAGGACGGAATATACGTCGTCGGTAATGCCGGACGAAACCGTCTGCATTTCCGCCAGTGAAAGTTCAGCCAGGCTGCAGCCTTTGTCCTCCGCCAGCCCGACGATCGCACCGGTGGCGTGATGCGCATCGCGGAACGGCAGGTCGAGCACGCGGACCAGCCAGTCGGCGAGGTCGGTTGCGGTCGGATAACCTGTTTCGAGGGCCTCGAGCAGGTTTTCAGGCACGACGGTCAGATCGCCGATCATGCCGTTCATGGCCGCGATCGTGAGCGACAGGCTGTCGGCGGTGTCGAAGACCGGCTCCTTGTCCTCCTGCATGTCCTTGCCGTAGGCGAGCGGCAGGCCCTTCATGACGACGAGCAGACATTGCAACGCGCCGAAAATGCGGCCGGATTTCGCCCGCGCCAACTCCGCCGCGTCCGGGTTGCGTTTCTGCTGCATGATCGACGAACCGGTGGAATAGGCGTCGGAAAGCCGTACGAAACCGAACTGCGGGGCGCACCACAGGACAATTTCTTCGGCTTGCCGCGACAGATGTGTCGCACAGATCGACGACGCGGCAAGAAACTCCAGCGCGAAGTCGCGCGCCGAGACGGCGTCGAGCGAATTTGCCATGGGACTATCGAAACCGAGTGCCGACGCCGTCTGCTGCCGGTCGATCGGAAACGACGTGCCGGCGAGGGCCGCGGCGCCGAGCGGCGACTCGTTCAACCGTTTTCGGCAGCCGGCGAACCGGCCGCGATCGCGCCCGTACATTTCGACATAGGCCAGCATGTGGTGGCCGAAGGTGACCGGTTGCGCCGGCTGCAGATGGGTGAAGCCGGGCATTGCCGCATCCGCATGCGTTTCCGCGAGCCCGATCAGGGTTTCCTGAAACGACTTCAGTTGCTCGTCGAGGCCGTCGATCGTATCGCGGACCCAGAGCCGCAGGTCCGTCGCGACCTGGTCGTTCCGGCTGCGCGCGGTGTGCAGGCGGCCGGCAGCATCGCCGATCAGCTCGCGCAATCGTGATTCGACGTTCATATGAATATCTTCGAGCGCGGTCTTGAATTCGAAGCGGTCGCTTTCGATTTCTTGCAAAACGGTGTCCAGCCCGGACAGAATCGCGTCACCGTCCTCTTGCGTGACGATTCCTTGCTGGACGAGCATCTGGCAATGCGCCACGGATCCGGCGATATCCTGCGCATACAGCCGCTTGTCGAAGTCGATCGAGGCGTTGATGCGGGACATGATTTCGTCCGGTCCGGAAGCGAATCGGCCGCCCCACATGGCGTTCGCTTTGTTCTTGGACTCGTTCATGGCGTCCTGACGGAGTAAGTGATGAAAGTGCTGTCGTTCATATCCGTGACCGTTCTGGGTGCCGCCGTCGCCGTCTGGCTCGTCGTTGCTTCAGCGGGCGACACGCCGCCGCTCGAAGGCTGGATGGCGCAATTTATGCTCAACGACCCGCCTCTGCCAGCGCCGGAGACCGAACTGCTGACGGTTGCGGGGGAACCGGTAACCCTTGCCGCATTTAAAAACAAGGTCGTTTTGGTGAATTTTTGGGCGACCTGGTGCGTGCCGTGCGTCCGCGAGATGCCGTCGCTCGACCGGTTGCAAGCCGCGTTCGATGAAGAAAAGTTCCTCATTCTGGCTGTCAGCGTCGACCGTGGCGGCGCGGAAAAGGTCACGCCGTTCCTCGCCAAGCACGGGATCAAGAACCTGACGCCTTTGTTGGACCGCCGCATGCGCCTTGCCAGCGCGCTGCGCGTGCCGGGTATGCCGACCTCCTTCCTACTCGACAGGGAAGGCCGCGTCCTCGGCAGCCTTCCCGGGATCGCAGAATGGGATTCGCCGGAAGCGAAGGCGCTGGTGCAGTACTACCTCGATAGAGGCTGAGCCGCGCTAACGCGTCGGCACCGGTTTGTCGCCGGCGTAGTCGTAGAAACCGCGGCCGGTCTTGCGGCCGAGCCAGCCGGCTTCGACATATTTCACCAGCAGCGGGCAGGGCCTGTATTTGGTGTCCGCCAATCCGTCATAGAGCACCTGCATCACCGCGAGGCAGGTGTCCAAGCCGATGAAATCGGCCAGTTCCAGGGGGCCCATCGGGTGGTTCGCGCCCAGCTTCATCGCCGTATCGATCGCGTCGACATTGCCGACGCCCTCGTAGAGCGTGTAGATCGCCTCGTTGATCATCGGCAGCAGGATGCGATTGACGATGAAGGCGGGAAAATCTTCCGCCATCGCGACGGTCTTGCCCATCCGCTCGGCAAGCGCGCGGACCTGCTGATAGGTCTCTTCGTCCGTACCGAGGCCGCGGATGATTTCCACCAGGTTCATCATCGGAACCGGATTCATGAAATGCATGCCGATGAAACGTTCGGGCCGGTCCGTCGATGCGGCCAGCCGTGTAACCGAAATCGACGAGGTGTTGGTCGCGATTATCGCATCGTCGCGCAAATTCGGGACCAGCGTTTCGAAGACCGTGACCTTGACGGCCTCGTTCTCGGTCGCGGCTTCGATCACGATGTCGCAATCTTTGAAGACACTATATTCCGTACTGGTTTTGATGCGCCCGAGCGCCGCTGTCCTGTCGGCTTCGCTGACGACCGAGCGTTTTACCTGGCGGTCTATGTTGCGGTCGATATTTCCGATCGCCGATTTCAGGGCGTCTGCGTCTATGTCGAGCAGTACGATGTCGAAACCGGACAAAGCGCCGACATGCGCGATACCGTTGCCCATTTGGCCCGCGCCAATGATGCCAATATTTTTGATCATGTTTCGGTCCGTTCTTGTATTCGGCCCTGGTGAGCGGCCGCTTAGCCTACTTTTGCAGCTCTTCTTCGAGCTCCGGCACGGCTTTGAACAAATCGGCGACTAGGCCGTAATCCGCGACTTGGAAGATCGGCGCTTCCTCGTCCTTATTGATGGCGACGATGACCTTGCTGTCCTTCATGCCGGCCAGATGCTGAATTGCGCCGGAGATTCCAACCGCGATGTACAGGTCCGGGGCGACGACCTTGCCGGTCTGCCCGACCTGATATTCGTTCGGGACAAAACCGGCGTCGACCGCGGCACGCGACGCACCGACGGCAGCGCCCAACAAGTCCGCGATTTTTTCCAGCATCTCGAAGTTTTCGCCATTCTGCATGCCGCGGCCACCGGAAATAACGATCCCGGCAGAGGTCAAGTCCGGGCGCTCGGACTTGCTGACTTCCGCGCGCAGGAACGACGAAAGTCCGGCATCGCCGGTACCGTCAACCGGTTCGACGGTCGCAGATCCGCCGGTGGCATCGACACCATCGAAAGCGGTGACGCGCACCGTGATGACTTTGATCGCATCGGAAGACTGAACGGTGGCAATCGCGTTGCCGGCATAAATCGGCCGCTCGAACGTATCGGCGGAGATGACACCGCTAATTTCGGAGATCTGTTGGACATCGAGCAAAGCGGCGACGCGCGGCATCAGGTTCTTGCCGTTCGTCGTCGCCGGCGCCAGCACATGGCTATAGTTCGCCGCCAGATTGACCACCAATGGCGCGACATTCTCGGCCAGTTGATTGCCGAATTCCGCGGAATCGGCGACCAGTACTTTCGAAACGCCCGCGACTTGCGCGGCGGCTTCCGTAACGGCGGCACAGTCATTGCCCGCGACTAGAATGTCGATGTCGCCACCTATGGCGGCTGCGGCGGCCACTGCGTTCAGCGTGGAACTCTTGAGTTCGCCGCCTTCATGTTCGGTGATTACCAGATTGCCCATCGTTAAATAACCTTCGCTTCGTTACGCAGCTTTTCGACCAACTCGGCGACATCCGCGACCTTCACGCCTTCCTGGCGCTTCGGCGGCTCGACGACGCTGAGCACGGCGAGTCTCGGTGCGACATCTACGCCCAATTCGTCGGGCGTTGTCGGATCGATCGGTTTTTTCTTCGCTTTCATGATGTTGGGCAGCGAAGCGTAACGCGGCTCGTTGAGCCGAAGGTCGGTGGTGACGACCATCGGCAGCTTAACGTTGATCGTCTCCAATCCGGCGTCCACTTCCCGGGTGACATCCGCAGCGCCGTCGCCGATCTCGATTTTCGAGGCGAAGGTCGCCTGGCTCCAGCCGAGAAGTGCGGCGAGCATCTGACCCGTCTGATTACTGTCGTCGTCGATCGCCTGTTTGCCCAGAATAACGATTTCCGGCGCTTCCTTTTCGACGACGGCTTTCAATACCTTGGCGACGGCCAGCGGCTGCAAATCGTCGTCGGTCAGAACAAGTACGCCTCGGTCCGCGCCCATCGCCAACGCCGTGCGGATCGTCTCCTGGCACTGCTGGACGCCGACAGATACGGCGATGATTTCCGAGACTGTACCGGCTTCCTTGAGACGGATAGCTTCTTCGATCGCGATCTCGTCAAATGGGTTCATCGACATTTTTACGTTCGCCGTTTCAACGCCGGTCCCGTCGCTTTTGACGCGGATTTTGACGTTGTAATCGACGACCCGTTTGACGGGGACGAGGATTTTCATCGTAAATTTCCCTGTATCTTTGGGTAACGCGGGGCATTGTTTAGGCTCGGCCCAAGGGTGTGTCAAGGCGAGGCGCCCTGCCGAATTGCCGCGTTATCGCTGCACTGCGGCATGCATATCGCTGCTGCAACATAATTGTGAACGGCATAGGCCGCTGAAATCTCTCCGCGAGGGGCGACCGTCCAGTGCCAGGTTTGGTCCGCCGTCGGCAAGATGACGCCGCGCAGCGGGTCGTGCGATTCCAATAATTCGCCGTCGGGCGCAATGTGATCGGTTTGGACTTCCGCAATTAGACAGCAAACCGCTTTCAAACCGGCAAGGTGGTCGATATGCGCTTGCATGATCGCCCGCGCATAATCGTCCAGCGTTTCAGAGGGAAAATTCAGCCGTTGTTTCAGAAACCGCAGGGGTATCACGGGCAACTGCGTCAGCAGATTGGCCGAAACGACAAAATCGACGCGATCAGGCGCTTCGACCGACGGCGATTTGGGAGGCGGAAGCCGGTCTGCGCCTTTGCCCGCGCCAAGTAATAATCCGATGGCGACGCCTGATATATCTGCCTCGACGCAGCGAACGTTATCGAAGCGCCGTACCTTCCGCTTCGTCTGCCGCAGATGTGCGGCGTCCATCAGGGTCACCGTCTCGAACGCATCGGCAAGGGTTTCGAGCGGAATATCCAACAAGAGGCCGGAACCGTAGACGATCGCATGCCGGCGCCTGTCGCATTGTAGGATCGCTTGCTCGACAATCGAGCGCGAAGCTTCCAAATGGGGCATCCATTCCACGCTCCAGCGCCGATGCCGGGCTTGAATGGCGATCAGTTCCTGTAAGTAACCCGCTTTGCGCGCCCAGTCGGGGGCCGGCGTGGTCAGCCAGGTCAGCGCCTCGAGAAACATGCCGGCCGTTTATCGGTTGGCGCCGGGAACCCAGAGCACGTCTGCAGCACCGTTTTCGTTGCAGGCGCGGGACAAAACAAACAGCAGGTCTGAAAGGCGGTTCAGGTATATGACGGCCTGCGCGTTGACCTCTTCCTCCGTGGCCAACGCCGTTACTATACGCTCGGCACGGCGCGTCACCGTTCGTGCGTGATGAAGATGCGCGGCGGCCGGGCTGCCCGCCGGCAAGACGAAGCTTTCGAGCGGGGCGAGGTTTTCATTGATACGGTCGATTTCCGACTCGAGCCATTCGACCTGTGCCGATACGACGCGTAAAGCGCCGGCTGAACGTTCCATGCCTTCCGGCGTGCACAGGTCGGCGCCGAGATCGAACAAATCGTTTTGAATCCGCGCGAGCAAGACATCCACGCGACCCTCGGAATACAACCGCGCGAGGCCGATCGCTGCGTTCGCTTCGTCGACCGTTCCGTACGCCGCGACCCGGGCGTTGTGTTTGGCGACGCGGCTGCCGTCGCCGAGCGAGGTTTCGCCGCCGTCGCCGCCCTTGGTATAGATTCTCGTCAATTTCACCACGGGCGGGTTATCCCTTACCGAACAGCAATATCAAAATTGCAAATAGGGCGACCGCGAGCGCCTGCAGAACGACCCGGGTGCGCATCAGCTTGTTCGCATAGCGCCTATTAAAATTGCCGCCGCTCGCCATGCCGATTACCCCGACGATCAGAACGCCGAGCGTGGCGATCATGGCTATCACGATGAATATTACGAACAATCCGGACATGGCCTAGTAGAAGTGGTGCGTGGGTTTAACCGACCCCTATTCGAGGCATTATCGCATACAGGCGATGGCTTCGCGTCAATCAGCCGATCCCGGTCAACTTTTTTTGCGGCCGTTCGGTCGGCCCTTCAAGCGCGTGTTTTTCTTGCGGCCGGGTCGTTCCGTCTGCCCTGGAAATGGCAAGACCTTACCGGTTTCCGGTGTCTCGGTTGCGATTGCAATGTCCCCGGTTCCGGTTTTCGACGCCGCGACATCGACAGCGCTTTTTTGTCCCATTGGGAAAATAGCGGCGTAACCGCCATGGCGATAGCGGACGAGGCAACAGGGTCGGCGATTGTAAAGGCGCAGTTCGAACAAGATACGCTCCCCCTTCTGCCATCTGTTCAAGATTACTCTATCGCCTTCGCCTAGTCGGTCAAGGCCGATCGGCGTGCGGTGCGATTTTAAATTCCATCCGGTAAAGCACCAAATAATCGAACCGGATGCCGTGTTCAAGACTCGAAGACATCGACAGTCATTGGGTGCGATAAAAAATTCCTTGGATTACCTGCTTTAAGCGACTATTGTCTGTTCGAAGACAGCGGGTCGCTGTGGTGACCCAAGGCGTTTAAATGCGCTGTCAAAACCTCGGTATAGCCTCTAACTCACCCCGTGAATCTGGGTAGTGTGGGCTCGCGATTCCGAAGGTTGCTGGTGCGCACCCTTCGAAGGGTAAATGAACCAAGCATTAAAAACTACGTGACGGTGATATGAGACAAGGGCAGAATTCGAAGCGGTCTCGCGGCCGCAGCGGAGGGCGGCGTAATTCGTCCCCAAGGCACCAGAGCTTCGATAGCAACGGTCCAAGTATCCGCATCCGCGGCAACGCGCATCAGGTCTATGAGAAATACCTGCAACTCGCGCGCGACGCCAATGTTGCCGGCGATCGGGTGAGCGCCGAGAACATGTACCAGCACGCGGAGCATTATTTTCGGATATTGAATGTCGACGATGGCGATTCGCAACAGCGATCGCAGAATCGAGGAAACGGTTCGGACCAGCGACAGCAACACCGTAATGCGCGACAAGGACAAGACGGTTCGCCCGCCGGTATCGACACGGATTTGCGTGCCGAGCAGCCGGCACAGTCCGATAGTTCAGACGGCCCCAATGGTTCCGGCGAAAAGAGCGGCAATTCTCGTGGCAATGGCGCCGGCGAGCAGCAGCCTGCTGGTGCTGAAGCTTCGAACGATTCGGATGTGGTTCGTCCTGAACGCCAGCCGCGCCGCAATGGCGGCCGGCCGCGGAATTCAGCGCCAACGCCGGATACCGCGGAGGCAAGCCCACCGGAACCCGACGTGGTTGCCGATCCCGAGCCGGTCGCGGAAGCACCGGAAGCGGATACGAAAGAAGTCCAATAGCCTCGTAGGCAACTCATCGCGGCCGTTTTGTTAGAGCAAACCGGGATCGATGGGAATCGCCGTAGGCGATTGTCATTGGTCCTGTCGCTTTGCTTTATCTATTAAGAGTGATCGGATTTACAGTATGGATTCCCTGCATCAAATCTGATCCGGTCTAGCGGCTGCCACGGTCGCCACGATCCCGATATTTGAATGTGTTGACGGCGGCAACGCTATCAGCGCTACCGCCGTCTATCCGTAGCCGATGCCTTAAGGGAGGGGCAGGGTGGGCGATCGACCAACGGTATGGCCTAACAATTGCCTATATATCCGTGCCTTTCAGTGACGCTTGTCACACGACGGGAAAAATTAATTAAATTTTCTTCCAATCGATTGATATAGCGGCTAAATTTTTTTCATGGCGCGCCGCCGAAAAGATCGAACTCCGCGAAAAATTACGCCGAAATCGCTGGAGTCGGCGGCACTTTTCTATTTGCAGCGCTATGCCACGTCGGCCGAAAACCTGCGCGCGGTCTTGACGCGGCGCGTGCAGCGTTCCGCAGCCGCCCATGATGACGATCCGATAGCGGGCGCCGCGATAGTCGACGAACTGATCGGCCGCTATGTACGGTCGGGATTGCTGGACGATCGCGCCTATGCGGAAGGGCGCGCCGCGTCCCTGCATCGCCGCGGTGTCTCCCGGCGCGGGATCACAATGTGGCTTGCCGCCAAGGGTGTGTCTAAGGACGATATCGACGATGGGTTGGCGCGGTTGAACGACGCGTACGAGAACCCGGATTTCGATGCCGCCTGCAACTATGCGCGCCGGCGGCGGCTGGGGCCTTGGCGGGCGAAGGATCGTACCGAACGGCGCGACCGCGACCTTGCCGCACTAGCCCGGCAGGGGTTCGGGTACGATCTGGCGCGCCGCGTGATCGATGCCGAGGACATCGGTTCGCTAGAAGCGGAATTTCGAGGCGACTGACGCCTCTGGGACCCGGGTCAGTTGCGCTTCCCGTTGTTGTCTTCACGGGCCCACAGGTGTGAAGCAGAAGTGCGGGCCGACGACGCATTGCCGGAAATCACGACGAGTTTGCGGCGCGCGCGGGCGACGTTTGCCGTGGGTGCCGCTCCATAGATCTGTTTGATCGCTTCGATCAGCAGGACGCCGGAGAAGGTGGGAAACAGCCTGTGGCCGACCCGTTCCATTGCCGTCGCGGAGGACAACACAAATCGCCATCGGCTGGGCGGGATATACAGGGCGCGGTTCGAATCGACGGGCGAGAACAGGCAGTCCTGCAAAAGCCTTCGTGCCTGCCGGTTGGTATAGGGCCGCCCGTGACCAAAGGGCGTCCGCTCGAGCCGCGCCCAGATGCCGCGTCGATTCGGGACGACGATCAGAATGCGACCGCTGGCCGAGAGCACACGCCAGGCTTCGCGCATCATGGCGCGCAGCTGCTCGCCATGTTCGACCGCGTGCACCATCAACAGTCGATCGATCGATAGATCTTCGAACGGCAGTTCGGCGCTATCCGTCAGAGTCACCAGTCCAGCCTGTTCCACCGGCCACGGGATGACGCCCTGTTGCGCCGGCATCGCGGCTATAACGCGCGCCGCTTCGCCCTGGTAGGATTTCAAAAAGGGTGTCGCGTAGCCGAGGCCGAGCAAGGACATGCCGCGTAAATTCGGCCAGATATCGCGTATTCGGCGCTGGATCATACGCCGCGCGACGCTGCCCAGCGGGCGGCGGTAGAATTCGTTCAGATCGACGACATCGGGCCACATGGTAGGAGTGTAACACAGCTTTCGGGCTGTTCGATTAACCGGCGCCTGTGCGGGGACGCGGCGCTTTTCGCCGTGTTACCTTGATGCGATGGACGACCGTAATGCAGACGACCGCGTATTCCTTGACGATTTGCGCGCTGCTCTCGAACTGGAAGGCCTGATCCTACGCGGTGGATTCCATCCGACGCCCAAGGACGATGCGCCAGCAGAAGTCGAAAGCCTGCTGCTCGTCGGCAATGCGGGGCCCGCGATGTGGCGCGGGTTCGAAAAGGGACGATTTGGCGGACCCGATCCGCTGAATGAGTGGAGCCGTCGTGTATTGAACCGCATCGCCGACCGATTCGGTGCGGCGGCAATATTTCCGTTCGACGGGCCGCCCTACGCCCCCTTCCTTACGTGGGCAAAAAGGGCCGAACCGGTGCGCGACTCGCCGGTCGGGATGCTGATCCATCCGGTATATGGCCTGTGGCATGCGTGGCGGGGGGCGCTGGCGTTTAAGGAGCGTTTGGCACTGACGTCCGCCGAAGACGTTCCGCGGCCATGCGATGGCTGCGCGGCGCAGCCCTGCCTGACCACTTGCCCGGTCGGGGCGTTTGCCGGTGGCGTCTACAACGTCGCAGTCTGTGCGGAACATCTGCGGACACCGGAAGGATCGGACTGTATGGCGGAGGGCTGCCGCGCCCGTCGCGCCTGTCCGGTCGGTTCCGACTATGTTTACGAACCGGCGCAGGCCGAATTCCATATGACGGCGTTTCTGCGCAATCAGACGCCATAGGCACCGTCGTCAGTCGGTTTTCCGGCGCCGATAGAGTGCGAATCCTTTTCGAAGCGCTTACCCCGCGTCGGCGATGGCCTGCAGGAATATATCGCCGAAATCGCGCAATTTTGCATCGCCGACGCCGTGTACTTCGGCGAACGCGGCGGCATTTTGCGGCCGGCGCTGCGCCATGTCGATCAGGGAGCGGTCGGAGAACACGACATAGGCGGGCACGCCGCGTTCCTTGGCGAGCCGCAGGCGCAGGTTCTTGAGTGCGGCCAGCAAATCACCGTCCGCATCGTCCAGCGCCGGCAGCGGGGTGCCACGCCGCGATTTTTTCGCGCGTTTCTCCGGCGCTTTTTCTTCTCGGAACGAGAAGCCCTCGGCGTCCTGCAACAGGGCTTGGCCTTTGTCCGTGATCGACAGGCCGCCATAGCCTTCGATATCCAGTCGCAGAAAGCCGGCAGCGACGAGCTGGCGAATGATCGAGCGCCAGGAATCCTTGCTCCGTTCCGCGCCGACGCCGAATGTCGGCAATCGGTCGTGCCGCGCTGCCAGCGCCTTTTCGGTTTCCGTTCCGCGCAGTATGTCGATGATATGTACCGCGCCGAAGCGTTGGCCGGTGCTCCGAACGGTAGACAGGGCTTGCTGTCCGACTTCGACGCCGTCATGCAGTTCCACCGGGTCGAGGCAGGTGTCGCAATTGCCGCAAGCCTCGCCCAGATCGCCGAAATAGGCCAACAAGACGCGCCGCCTGCAGGAAGCGGATTCGCAAAAGCCGATCAGTGCGTCGAGCCGCTGATGCTCGCGCCGCCGCCGGTCGTCGCCGCTGTCCTCCTGTTCGATAAAGACGCGCCGCATGCGGATGTCGTCGAGGCCGTACAGCATATGCGCTTCGGCGGGCTGGTCGTCGCGTCCGGCGCGACCGATCTCCTGGTAGTAGGCCTCCATGCTGCCTGGCAGGTCGGTGTGGAACACGAAGCGCACATCCGGTTTGTCGATGCCCATCCCGAACGCGATCGTCGCCACCATGACTTGGCCCGGTTCGGTCATGAAGGAATCTTGGTTCCTGTCGCGGTCCCACTTGTCCATGCCGGCATGATAGGGCAGGGCCGAAATGCCGTTCTCGGTCAGAAGCCGGCTGATGTTTTCCGTCTTCTTGCGCGACAGGCAGTAGACGATGCCGCTTTCGCCCTTGTGACGCACCAGGAACGCGAGCAACTGTTGGCTGCCGTTGCGCCGCATCTCCACCGTCAGCTTGATGTTCGGCCGGTCGAATCCGGTGACGAAAATTTCGCCGTCGCCATTGAACAGTTTTGCCGCGATGTCGCGCCGCGTGGCATTGTCGGCCGTCGCCGTCAGGGCCGCGATCGGGACGCCCGGGAACCGCTCCCGCAGTTGGGCGAGCGCCTCGTAATCCGGACGGAAAGCCGGTCCCCATTGCGAAATGCAATGCGCCTCGTCGACGGCGATCAACCGCACCGGCAGATTCGCCAGCGCCGCCAGCATCCGCTCGGTCATCAGGCGTTCCGGCGACAGGTAGAGCAACTGCGTCTCGCCGGCGGCGACACTTCGCCAGACAGCGACATTGTCGGACCGGTCGCGCGCGGAATTGATGGTTTCGGCGGGAACCCCAGCCAGACGCAAGGCCGCGACCTGGTCCTGCATCAGGGCGACCAGCGGCGAGACCACGATGGTCAGCCCGCCCATTGCCAGCGCGGAAACTTGGAAACATAGCGACTTGCCCGATCCCGTCGGCATCACCGCCAGCGCGTTGCCCCCCGCCAGCAAGGCGCGGATAACGGGCTCCTGCCCCTCGCGGTAGTCGTCGAAGCCGAAGACGTCGTGCAGGATACGGCGGTCGTCGGATTGCGCATTAGCGTCCAAAAGATCCAGTCCTATGCAGCGAGCAGTTCGGCCGCCTTGGCGCGGGCGGTGACCGCTTCTTCCGCTTCCCCGCAGGCGTCGAGCGCTTGGGCGTACATGTTCCAGGACGGTGCGCTGCTCGGCGCCATGGCGGTACGTTCGGCGAGCAGGGCGCGGGCGAGGCTGTGCTGGCCGTCCTTGAGCGCGGCGTGGATCAACATGCGCTCCCACACGTCGCGCTGCGCCCAGCTGCCGCCCAGCGGCAGCATGTTGTAGCGGGCCGGCATCATGATCTCGACCACCTTTGCGTACGCTTTCGCGCCATGCGCGAGGATCGCCTCGGTGACCGGAATCGCCGCGTCGCGATAGGTCGCGGCTATGGTTACGCCCGTATTGGCGTTGGTGGCCGCGAAGTCGCGCATCGAGGCGAGGATGGCCTCCGCCTCCGCGCGGCGCCCACCCATCGTCAGGGCCATGATGTAGTGCAAATCGTTGAAGGGCCGCAGGCGGGTGTCAGAATGGCCGCTGCACATTTCGGCGACCGACTCCCACCGGTCGCCGACATCGATGTCCAGCATGTCGAGGCGCATCAGCGTACTGGACGCGTTGCCGATATTGATGGCTTCCAGCGACGGTTCGGCCCAGAACTGTCGGTCGTAGGCATTCAGAACGGCGTCGAATTGTTCGAGCTCCAGATAATGCAGCGCGCGGTGCCACCACATGTGAAGCGCGAAAGTGCCGCGCTTCTGCCAGGCCTCTTCATGCGCATCGACCCACTCGATGCCTTCCTGGCGGCGGCCCATGCCTTCCAGCACGTGGACGACGCAATGGCCGGCCCAGATGTCGTTCTCGTTTATTTCGACCGCACGCTTGCCCATCGGTTCCGCCTCGGCGAAATCGTTGTTCTCCTCCAGCGAGAAGGCGCGGCAGCCCAGCACGTACCCGTAACCCGGTACCGTATCGTCCCAACGCGGCATCACGCGGGCCATCGAATCGCGCATTTGCGACAGGTCGCCCAAGAAGAAATGCATGGTGTGGGCAATGCGCAGCGCCAGGATGTCATACGGGTGATCGACCAGGATCGTCTCCCAGATCGCATTCATGCCGCGGATATCGCCCCGACACCAGGCGGCGAGCGCGGCGACGTGCTTGCGTTCGCGGTCGGTGGCTCCGGCGGCAAGTTTCTCCGCCGCGGCTAGCGCTTCGCCGCTCATCGCTGTCAGATGCGGCAGCGCCGGCAGGCGGTAGAAATAGCCGCGCAGCACCTGACCCATGACCATGTCGGGATCGACTTCGCCGATGCGCTTCAACAGCCGGCCGGCGTCGCGGCCGGAGGCGAGAAATTCGTCGACGCTGTCGTCGAAGGCGTCCATCGCTTCCTGGCTCGATGCCGTATAGGCCAATCCGCGCTTGTCGTAATACATGGAACTCGATCCCCCCGGAGCCCGTCGTGACGGTGCTACCGTTTTATTGAACGCGCCACCGCCGCGCAATTCGCATGGCACTATTCGTCGGCCGGTTCGTAGGTGTAGCGGAAATCGCAATGGCTCGCACCGGCCATCTTGGTCTGGGACCGGGTCAGCTTGATGTCCGGATTGAAGCCGGTGCAGAAGGAACCGTCGCGGTTGCAGGACAGCAAATGACCGATTTCGCCAAGCCCCATCTCGCGGTACATCTCCGAATAGCGGCAGCGCGTGACATTGAAGTCGAGATTGCTTTCCGATTGTTCGAGGAAATCGATTTCCAACGCATCCTGCTTGGTCCATTGCGGCAGCAAATCGGCGAACCCTTTCAAGTCGGGTTCGACACCTTCCGTCGCCGCATAGCTGCGGCCCTGCTCGATCGCGTTCCGGACGATCGCGCGGCCGAGGATTTCCAGCGCCTGTTCCTTGCCGACGGTGCGGACCATCTCATCGTAGATCGGCTTGATGATGTTCGCCTCGATACGGCGCAGTTCTAGGATCGGCAGATCGTCCATGGTGCGTCCCTTTCGCTGGCGATAGTTCACCTCGAACTATGGCCGGACCGTCACGGGATGGCAAACCTGCAAGGAATGGCCCGTTTCCGCAGCGGCGTTTATGCCGTTGACGTGCGAATCGGCGGCGTGCATAGCGTGGCAGAGGCCGTGGCGGTTCTCCCGTCCCGAGCGGTGAAGGAGGTGTAGGCTGCAGGATATATTCGCCTGGTTTGCGTTTGCCGGGACGGCAGTCTTTGCGATCAGCGGAGCCATGGTCGGGTTGCGGAAGTCGATGGACGTCGTCGGCGTTTCCTTCGTGGCGACCTTGACGGGCATGGGCGGCGGCACCTTGCGCGACCTGCTGCTCGGTGCCGGGCCCGTCGGCTGGGTGCTGAATCCGACCGATATCGCGATTTGTCTGACCTGCGCCGTCATCGCCTGTTTTTTCAACAGGTTTCTGATCGGCCGCCGCGCGCAATGGCTGCTTTATGCGGACGCTGTGGGAATTGCGCTGTTCTCGGTTCGCGGCGCGGCCAAGGCGGAAGCGGCCGGGGCGCATCCGCTCGTCGCAATCCTGTTCGGCGCCCTGAGCGCCTGCTTCGGCGGCATATTGCGCGACATCGTCTGCAGCGAGCCGCCGGTCCTGTTTCGGCGCGAGATCTACGTGACGGCGAGCCTGCTTGGCGGCGCGATCTTCATCCTGCTGCCGGCCGAGACCGGTTTCGATGTGCGCGCCGTCGCCGGTCTGGTCGCGGCTCTCGTCCTGCGGCTGCGCCATTCGCTGGGGCTGGTCGTTCCCCTTCCCGAACTACGGAAAATCAGCGGACTGAGCCGAGCACGACGGCGGCTTGCGATCAGATGATGTTGTCCGCGCGCATCTTCTCGACCTCTTCCGACGAATAGCCGAGCCAGCCGCCGTAGATTTCCGCGTTGTTTCCGCCATGGATGGGCGCCGTCTTCACCGGCACTTTGCTGTCGGACATGATGATTGGCGTCGCCGGCACGGTCATCTCGCCGCGCACCGGATGGTCGATCTTGGCCATGATGCCGCGCTCGTGCAGATCCTCGTCCTCGAGCTGTTCCTTCATGTTGAACACGGCGCCGCAGGGCACCTTCGCGCCAGCGATGGTTTCCATCACTTCACGCTTGCTGTGCTGCAAGGTCCAGTCGGAGATCGCCTTATCGACCACTGTCTTGTGCTTGAAGCGCGTGGCCCCGTCCACCATGCGCGGATCGTCGAGCAAATCCTCGCGGCCGATGGCTTTCGTCAACCGCCGCCAATGCTCCTCGTTGCCGCGCGAGGCGAAGATATAGGCCCAGTCGTCGAGCCCGCCGCCCTTGCAGGGGAACAGGCCGCCGGGCGCGGTGCCGATGACGTCGTTGCCGCCGCGCGGCAGCAGCGAGCCGTCCTCGATCGCGGCCTGGCGGCTCATCGCCGTGCGGCTGTAATTGACCATCGCATCGCGCATGGCGAGCTGGACATGCTGGCCCTTGCCGGTGGTGACGCGCTGGAACAGGGCGGCGAGAATGCCCATGGCCGTCATCATGCCGGTGCCGGTGTCGCCCATCGTCGCGCCCGGACGGATCGGCGGCTGGTCCGGCATGCCGTTGATGGCGAAAGTACCGCCGGCGGCCTGGGCGATCATGTCGAAGGACAGGTAATCGGCGTGCGGACCTTCCGGCGAGAAGCCTTTTACCTGGGCGAAGATGACGCGCGGATTCAGTTCGCTCAGCCGCTCGTAGTCGAAACCGAGTCGGGCGAAGGTGCCGGGCGCCATGTTCTCGATGACGACATCGACTTCCTTCACCAACTTCTCGATCAACGCCTTACCTTCCGGCGTTTTCATGTTGCAGGTGATGGCCTTCTTGTTGGTGTTGTAAAAGATGAAGTAGTGGGCGTCGGCGTCCTTGCGGTTGGTGAAGCCCCAACGGCCCGGCTCGCCGCGTTTCGGTTCCTCGACCTTGACGACTTCCGCGCCCATCCAGGCCAGCGCTTGGGTGCAGGATGGGCCGGCTTCGAACTGCGTGAAGTCGAGAATCTTTATCCCGTCGAGTGCGGGGGTCATGCCAGGGGTTCTGTTGCCGTCCATTGTTCTGATCCTTCCGCTTAAGATGTTCGATCGCACCGTCGACCTAATTGTAATGACGAAACTATGACGCCGGTGTTCCGGGATGGCAATCTCATGGATGCTTGGCGGCGCATGCGGCGTCGGCGCTATGGACGATACCGGGGTACAGCCGCTTCGATTTGATTGTGCAGTTTCGCCAAAGCTCTTAGGATTTCCGTACCGGCCTGAAAGGGAGGCGCCAATGCGCGACAGTGAGGCGAAAGACGCCATCTTGGCGTACTGTTTGAAGAAGGGTGCGCTCATCGCTGGGGTTGCGAACTTGGATGCGATCAATCGCATCGCGCCGCCGGGGCACCGGCCGGCCGACCTCATGCCGAAAGTGAAATCCGTCATTTCGCTTGGCGTCGGCGGCCAAACACAGGGCGCCTGGTCCGTTCCGGCAAAGGCGATGGCCTATTTCGGCAGCACGGAGACCCGCGCCTACGGCATCGCCTACGGACTATCCTTCATGATCGAGAGTGCCTTCAAGGCCCGCAGCATCTACTGCCCGCCGGACCTGGACAACGAGGAAGGGCCGCGCGTTCCCCTGCAGAGCCTTAAACTGCACGCCGAACTGGCGGGCCTTGGCGCGCGTTCGCTGGCGGGAGACATCCTGCTACATCCCGATTTCGGCTACATGTACTTCGCCTCGGTTTTCACCGAGCTGGCGCTTGCGCCAGACAAGCCCCTGGAGACCAACCCGTGCCCGGCGCCGTCCTGTGTCAGCCTCTATCGGCAGACGGGGCAGACGCCGTGCATGAAAATTTGCCCCGCGCAATGCTTGAGCGGCAAGATCGACGACGACGGCGCGCAATCGGAAATGATCTACGAAATGTCCAAATGCGCGGAACTGTCGGAACAGTACGAAGCCATCCCGAAAGTTATGAACGACGCCATCGCCGCCGAAGACGCGGGCGGGCGCGAAGACGTCCTGTACGACCTCGATAGCACCATGCTCTGGTACAAGATGTCGGTGGGGTCCGGCGGCTTGCTGGCGCAGTGTTTCGAATGCATGCGCGTCTGCCCGATCGCGACCCAAGCCCCCGCTGCAGACCCCATCCGGCGCGCCAAGTTGCGCGAGGAATCGGATTGACCTCCGGTCGGACAAGACGGCAAATCGGCGTGACGGACGCCATGCTGGAAACCTATGGCGAATTGATTTTTACCTACAGCCACAATGTCCAGGTCCGCAAGGGCGACCCGGTGCGCTTGCTCGATTTCGAGGCCTACGAGGCGCCAGGGTGGGCGCCGGTTTGGCGGATGTGGAAATCGCAGGCAAGCTGGGCCTGAGCCGCGAGCAGGTTACGGTTATCCGCAATATCGTGGAACGCCGGAAAGTGCGCACAGACACCTATCATCGCCTCAACACGCTGGGGGGCGGCCGCCGGTTCCGCGCCGAACGGGAGCCCGAAGCCATCATGCCCAACACCGACCTGAGCGAAGCCATCGTCTTCGACCCGGCGCGTGTCCAACATTATGTAGAGCAAGGCTACTGGACCGACGAGACCTTGGTTTCCCTGCTGAACCGGCACGCCAAAGACCGTCCGGACCATCCGGTTATCGTCGCCGGCGAACGGACGATCACCTATCGCGAGCTGGCGGTGTCCGTGCGCAACATTTCGGAAGGGTTGCGCGGTCTGGGTATCGCCCCGGGCGACGTCGTAGCGGTGCAGTTGCCGAACCTAGCCGACACTCTGGTTGCCTATCTCGCCATTACCGCAGCGCGCGCCGTGATGAGCACCATTTACATGCCCTACCAGAGCAAGGAAATGGAGGTGCTGCTCGCGCACAGCAAGGCCAGGGCCTTCATCGGCCTGGAAACAATTGGGACGTTCTCGCCGGCGAAGGTGGTTTCGGATCTGAGCGCGAAGCTGGATTGCCTGAATTCGGTGCTGACTGTCGACGGTGCGGTCGACGGCTGTATCGCGTTCCATGAATTGGATGTCGCCCGGGTTGGCGGCGGTGCGGAACTCGAGCCGCCCGTCGCTTCCGATCCGTTCCTGCTGCTGTACACCTCGGGCACGACCGCCAGTCCCAAGGGTGTGCCGCTGACCTACCACACCATGTTGGCGAATGCCCGGGGCGGGGTCCGGGAGCATGGCGTGACGGCCGATGCAAGCATTTTGTCGGCGGCGCCGTTCGGGCATTTGTTCGGTTTGTATGCCATTCATCTCGCCATGTCGGCCGGCGCCACAAATGTCCTGCTTGAGGCGTTCACCCCGCCCGCCTTGGCCGAGACCATCGAGAAGCTGGGACCGACCCATCTATTGGCCGCGCCGACGCACATCGCGGCGTGCCTCGGGGGCGGTTTCTTCGAGGGGCGCGACCTGGCGTCGCTCGAGTTCGCCATCCTGTCCGGCGCGCAGGTGCCGCCCGAGATTGCCCGAGCGTTCGAAGAGATAATGCCCAATGGCCGCGTGACCCAGCTTTGGGGGATGACCCAGCTTTGGGGGATGACCGAGTTGCAGGCAGGTACCTACACCCGCCCCGACACGCCGCTCGAAAAAGTCGCCGGGACAGCGGGCAGGCCCAGTCCCGGGGCGGAAGTGCGCGTCGTCGATGAGAACGGCGTCGACGCCGGCCCAGGCGTCGAAGGCGAACTTCAGACGCGCGGCTGCAATTTGTTCTCCGGCTACTACGACAACCCGGAGGCGAACGCCGCAGCATTCACCGAAGACGGCTGGTTCCGAACCGGCGACCTCGCCGTCATCGACGGGGACGGTGACGTGGCGCTGACGGGGCGAACCAAAGACATTATCAACCGGGGCGGCGTGAAATATAATCCGCTCGATATCGAGCGGTTGCTGGACAGGCACCCCGCGGTGGCCCAGTCGGCCATCGTTCCCGTACCGGATCCGGTTCTGGGCGAGAGGGCGTGCGCCTTCATCGTCGCCGCCGGCGGCACGACGCCCAGTCTGGAGACGCTCTGCCAATACCTTCTTGACGAAGGCATCGCAAAAACCAAACTGCCGGAGCGGCTGGAGGTGATCGACACGATGCCGTTGACAGCGACCCGGAAGATCATCAAGGGCCGGCTGACGCCGAAGGACGACGCCTAACGACGCGTCCGTCTAAGAGTCTGGCTCGTAATATGTTGCTGTTTTCATTGGCGATTGTCGAGTCGGATGGCAGGAGCGGCCCGCGGGGCGATGCGGGCATCGGCCAAGGGCCGCGACGCACGTAAGCGTTCGTTCAGGCCGTGGAATCAGCGCGGGCGTTTCCATTCGCCCCGGCCGATTTTAGCGGTTGAGGGTGCGTTTCCAATCCCGTCGCAGGGGCCGGAGCCAGACATCCTTTTTAGGCTTGTCGGACTGCCTGTC
>JAKZTB010000067.1:0-8091 GCA_047517345.1 Alphaproteobacteria bacterium | reverse complement strand
GGCTTCGCGGCCTCCAGTATATCGCGGTCGCCGTTCGATAGGTTCGCCATACGGTATTTCGAATCGAGTTTTTCCAACGCCGCGGGCACTTCCGGGAATGGCCGCAGCTTCTCGATTTCGGCAACGAGCGCCTGCACCTCTGCGGAAGTGTGCGGGATGCCCGCCCGCTCCAGCGTGAAATCCACCGCGCGATGGCCGATCTCGCGGTATGACGTGTGTCCCCGCGCGCAGAGCGAACCGATCATGGAGTTCTCGAAATGCGTCCGGCGCCACCAGGTTACGAACCGGTTTGGATCGACATCGGTTTTCTTTTCCTTGAAATAGGCGGAGACAGCTTCCGTCAAACCGCCCTGGATATCGACAACGGTGCCGTACTGGTCGAAGACCAGCACCTTCACCTCGCGCTTCAACATTTCGATATCGACCATCGCGACCCTTAAAAAATGGTTGGTCCGTCTAGAGGATTTCGAACACGTCGTAGGCGGCATGATCCGGCATGCGATACCCGACGCCGACGGAGACAATCCGGTTCAGCCAATCGTATCTTGGCGAGGACGTCTCGAAGAAGGGCGCGTTGCGCAAATAATATTCCGACGGATCGACTGTCTCGCCGTCGGCAATCCGCTGCATGACCTCCGCCGAGCCGTGCCGCACGCCAGTGTAGTACATGTAGATCAACGCCTCGTCGTCGGTCTGCAACACCAGCCGTACGTTGGGGGTCATGGCGCCATCGGCCCGGACGATTTTCTGATCGATCCCGCCCGGGAGAACGTCGCCACGCAGTTTCGGCCCTTCGAACGTGCCCTTGCCCAGCATATCCAAGTGCCGCAGACCGAAAGGCCTATCGCCAAAATCGTGCAGTTGCGTCACGGTTACGGTGATTGTGAACAGGAATTCGGACTTCAGCTCCGGCATATCCGCACTTTACCTGCCAGCGTGTTCAAGATGCCGCGCGATTTTTCGCCAACCAGGATTCGACCATGGCGACTGTCCGGTCGACGGTATCGTTCTGCATGCCCTTTTGCGCCGAGATGGTCTTCACCAGGCAATCGGCGCGTTCGATATTCGGCACGCCGTTAGCCAGGGCGCGCGCCGCCGAAGACGGTTTGGCGAGACCGTTCGCCGCGTTGGCGTATTTCTCGAACGGAACCTGGTCCGCCGGATCCGCGCCCATCGCACGGCATACCTCCGAGACCCATTCATAGACGGCGCGGGACTCCTCGATGTCGCTGTGTACGGCGTCCTTGATCGACTGCATGTCATTTTCCTGGACGCAGCGATAATTCCCCGTCAGCAACATGCTCCATTTGGCCAACGGGACGAATACGGAGTCATGAACCTTCAGTTTTACGGGCAATTCGACCGCGCCTTGCCCGTCGTCGAAGCGGATGGCCTCGATATCCGCCTGCATCTCGCGCAGAATGGCCGTGTGCTCGTCGGACTCGAACCGCGCCGCCTTGAAATTGGTCGGCAGGCTGACCTGAAGCACGTTGGTTTTCTCTTGCGGCGGGCGGAAGGCCTGCGGATCGGGGCTGCACAGCGTGATCAGTTTGGGATCGAAACTGGCCCACACGGTCGGGTCGGTGTAGCACTGTTTCAACGACTCGGTATCGAGGCCGGGAATCCGCGCCAGATAGGGCAGCGGCGGCATGTTCATGATCGACATGCAGGGCTTACCCGACTTCGCGACGGCGTCGAGAAGCTCGCGCACGCCGGGCGAACGGTATTGCGGCTCCTGCATCGCCAGGGCGATCAGGTCGTATTCGGACGGATCGACGTCGCCGGGGCCGGCGGCGGACAAGGTGCCGGGGAGATCGCGGGAGTGAATCTCGATGAGGCCGTCGCGCCCCCGGACAGGCATGCGGACAAGTTGTCCTTCCTTGTTGATTAGGTCGGCTTCGTCGGGAAGGCAGATTAGCTTCGTGGAATGCCCGGCGAGCAGCAGCTTGATCGCCAGCAGCGATCCGTACGACGCGCCCATAATCAGTGTATTGTAAGCCATTCCCGTGTCTCCCTTTCCAACGTGCCGATTGTCGTATGGGCGAATCTTGCGTCCGCGCCGTCGTCCCTATTTACAAAATTTACAAAACTTTGCCCGGTCTTTACGCGCGAGGTCAAGCGCGACTATCCCAATACCGCTTCCGCCATTCTGTCTCGGCCGCTATTCGTCGATCTTCAGCGCGTGTTTGAAGCGGTCTTGGTTATCGACGTAGAAATCCACCGTTTCCTGGATATAGGCGATGTCGGCTTCGGTGGCTTCGCGCACGATTTTGCCAGGCGACCCCATGACGATGGAATTATCCGGGATCTGCTTACCGTCCGGGATCAACGCGTTCGAACCGATGATGCAGTTGTTGCCGACGGTGACCCCATTCAACACTACGGCGCCGATGCCGACCATCGAATTGTCGCCGATGACGCAGCCATGCAGCATGGCCATATGGCCGATCGTCGTATTGGCCCCGACGGTGCACGGGAAACCGATATCCGTATGCAAGATACAGCCGTCCTGGATGTTCGAGTTTTCCCCGACCGTGATCAACTCGTTGTCACCGCGAATTACCGCGTTCCACCAAACGCTCGCGTTCCTGTCTAGCCGGACATTGCCGATCACGGCTGCCGTCGGCGCGATGAAATAGGCGTCGCCGTCCGTACTGACGCGGACGCCCTCCAATGTATATTTCATGGACCTCCCCCGACTTAACCGAGACGCGCGCCGACTGAAAGGCCGCTGCCCGAAACGAAATCCGCCGCCGTGAGTTTCTTGTCGCCTTCGGGCCGGACCCGCTGCAGGTTGATCGCACCGTCACCGGCCGCGACCTTTACGCCGTCGCCGCCGATCGCGATTACTTCGCCCGGAGCGCCGCTGCCGTCCTCGGCCTTGCGGCAATCGAAGACCTGCAGCGTATTGCCGTCATGTCTCGTCCAAGCGCCGGGTTGCGGGTTCGCACCACGAATCAGGGCGTAGACTTCATCGACCGGCTTGCTCCAATCGATTTCCACATCGGCGGCGCGGCACCAACTCTCATAGGTCGCCTTGGACTCGTCCTGCACGACTTTCGGCGCATTGCCATCACGCACCAAATCGACGCCCTCAAGCATCGCCTCGACACCCATCGGAAACAGCCGGTCGAAGTAGACGCTGCCCAGCGTGTCGTCCTCGGTGATTTCGGTTTCCTTCTGCAACAGGACCGGACCGGTATCGAGCCCATTGTCCGGCCAGAAGATACTGAGCCCGGTCTTCTTGGCACCCATGATGATCGGCCAGTTGATCGAGCTCGGGCCCCGATGCAATGGAAGCAGCGACGGGTGGTATTGGATCGTTCCTTTGATCGGGATGTGGAGAAACTCTTCCGGCACGAATTTCGTGACATAGGCCATCACGCCGAGATCCGGCTTCAATTCGCGGCATTCGTCGCAAACAGCCTGCTCCTTGAACGACTTTGGCTGGAAAACCGGCAAATCGCGATCGAGCGCCAGCGTCTTGATCGGATCGGCAGGACGGCCTTCCCGATCCGGCGCACAATAAACCGCGACGATATTTTCACCTTTCTCAAGCAGCGCTTTCAGCACCGCTTCGCCGAAGGCCTGCTGGCCATGAATGATAATTCGCATCCCTACCCCTTTCGTACTCGTAATTTTGCCGGTTATACCGCGCCGGCGCTTTTAGACTCCGCAATTTCAGCGTCGCTCAACCCGAGCTCGTGCAATACCTCTTCGGTATGCTCGCCTAAAAGCGGTGAGCGTTCCACATCCGATGGCGAATCGGACAGTTTGATCGGGTTGCCGACGGTCAAATATTTTCCCCGCTCCGGATGGTCGACCTCGACGATCGTCCCGGTCTCGCGTAACGAGGGTTCCTCCGCCAGCTCCTTCATGCTGAGGATGGGGCCGCACGGTACGTTCAACGGATTCAGAATGTCCATGATCTCGAACTTGTTCTTGGTCTTGGTCCAGTTCTCAATTTCGTCGAACATTTCTTCCATTTTCGGAAGACGCGCCGCCGGTGTGTTCCATTCGGGATCTTCGAGCCAGTCTTCGTGACCGATGATCTTCGCGAACCCGGCGAATGCCGCCGCTTGAGTAATCACGTAGATATACGCATCGGGGTCGGTCTCCCAGCCCTTGCACTTGACGATCCAGCCCGGCTGTCCGCCGCCTGACGCGTTGCCCGCCCGCGGCGCCGCCTCTCCGAATTCGCCGTTGGGAAATTGCGGGTATTCTGTCAGCGGGCCGTGCGCCAGGCGCTGCTGATCGCGCAGCTTGACCCGGCACAGGTTGAGCACACCGTCCTGCATGGCGCAGGTCACGCGTTGCCCTTTGCCCGAATGGGTGCGATGGAACAGCGCCGTCACGATCCCCAGCGCGAGATTCAGCCCCGTACCGGTATCGCCGATCTGCGCGCCGGTAACCAACGGCACACTGCCGATCTCGCCCGTCGTCGAGGCCGATCCCCCGGTGCACTGCGCCACGTTCTCGTAGACCTTGCAGTCTTCGTACGGGCCCGGCCCGAAGCCCTTGACCGAAGCGTAGATCATGCGTGGGTTGATCTCCTGGATGCGTTCCCAGGTAAACCCCATACGGTCGAGGGCGCCGGGCGCAAAATTTTCCACCATGACGTCGCAATGCTCGATCAGTTTGGTGAAGATCGCCTTGCCTTCGTCCGTCTTGGTGTTGAGCGTGAGGCTGCGCTTGTTGGCGTTGAGCATCGTGAAATACAGGCTGTCGACGTCCGGAATGTCCTGCAATTGACCGCGAGTCGCGTCGCCGACGCCGCGACGTTCGATCTTGATGACATCCGCACCAAACCATGCCAGCAACTGCGTACAGGTCGGTCCCGACTGGACATGGGTCATGTCGAGAATGCGAACACCTTCTAAGGCTTTGCTCATTGTATCGTTCCTGTTTTTACGAGTTAGTTCAATTCAGCGCGGCTATTTCTTCGCCACGACGCGTTGCGGATTGAGATTGCCGATACGGCCGCTTTCGGTCCCCGCCGCTTCGTCGATTACGGCGTTCACGAGTGTTGGCCTGCCGGAATCCATGGCCGCGTTCACGGCTTGGCTCAGTTCATCGGGGGAGGTCGCATAGGCGCCGACGCCGCCAAACGCTTCCATCATCTTGTCGTAGCGGGCGTCCTTGACGAACACGGTCGTTGCAACGTCTGAATCGCCAGAGGGATTGACGCCCGTTCCCTGATAGATGCCGCCATTATTGAAGACGACGACACAGACCGGCAGGCCGTAACGGCAGATCGTTTCAATCTCCATGCCTGAGAACCCAAAGGCGCTATCGCCTTCAATGGCCAGCACCGGCTTGCCCGTTTCCACCGCCGCCGCGATCGCGGTGCCCATACCAACACCCATGACGCCCCAAGTGCCGACATCGAGCCGTTTGCGGGGCTGATACATATCGATGATGCTGCGGGCGAAATCGAGCGTGTTGGCGCCCTCGTTGACCAGGATCGCGTCTGGCCGTTCCTTAATGATCTTGCGCAGCGCGCCAAGGGCGCCCTGGTAATCCATCGGCACGTTGTTGTTTCGCAGTCTCGGCGCCATGCGGGCGACGTTGGTTTCAACCTTTTCCCTGATCTCGTCGGTCCACTTTTCCGGGGGCGCGGACCAGTCTTTGCCCATACCGTCAACCAGCGCTTGAACGCACGAACCGATATCGCCGACCACCGGGGCCGCAATTTCGACATTGCTGTCCATTTCTTTGGGTTCGATATCAACCTGTATGAATTTCTTAGGCCGATCGCCCCATGTATTTCCCTTGCCGTGCGACAGGAGCCAATTGAGCCGGGCGCCGATCAGCATCACCACATCGCTTTGCTTCAACGCGAGCGAGCGCGCGGCGCCGGCGGATTGCGGGTGCGTGTCAGGCAACAGCCCCTTGGCCATGCTCATCGGCAGATAGGGAATGCCGCTCCGTTCGACAAACGCGCGGATCGCGTCGTCGGCCTGCGCATAGGCCGCTCCTTTGCCCAGAATGATCAAGGGGCGCTCGGCGGCTTTGAGCACGTCGAGCGCGCGCGCGACTGATTCAGGGGCGGGAAGTTGGCGCGGCGCGGCGTCAATGACCTTGACCAATGACTTGTCGCCCGCCTCTGCGTCCATGACTTGCGCAAAGACCTTTGCCGGAAGGTCGAGGTAGACCCCGCCGGGACGGCCGGAAACGGCGGCGCGGATCGCACGCGCAATGCCGATCCCGATGTCTTCGACCTGCAATACGCGGTATGCGGCCTTGCAAAGCGGTTTGGCGATGGCCAACTGGTCCATTTCCTCATAGTCGCCCTGCTGCAAATCCACAATCTCGCGCTCAGACGAACCGCTGATCAGGATCATCGGAAAGCAGTTGGTCGTGGCGTGTGCGAGCGCCGTTAACCCGTTGAGAAATCCGGGCGCGGAAACGGTCAGGCAAATGCCGGGCTTCTTTGTCAAGAAACCTGCAATTGCAGCGGCGTAGCCCGCGTTTTGTTCGTGCCGGAACGACAAAACCCGCATCCCCGCCGCCTGCATATAGCGCCCCAAATCCGTGATCGGGATCCCAGGCACATTATAAATCGTGTTAATATCGTTTAGCTTGAGGGCGTCGATGACGAGGTTAAAGCCATCCGTTAACGCCGTCTCTTCTTCTATTTCTTCCACCATTTTCAACTCCATCTCTACCGTCGCCGGACGCTAAAGTCTTCGTTCTAATCCAGGTAATGCACGTTCTGTTCGACGTGCGCGGCGAGATCGAGCGTGTGCTGCCGCGCAAGTTTTTCGGCCAGTACGGTGTTCCGTTCTTCCAAGGCCTCGATGATGTTCATGTGATCGATGATCGAGCGGCTAACCCGGTCGTCCTCGGAAATCGTTTTCACGCGAATTGCCCGCATGTGAATGAAAAGGCTATCCGCCATATCGACCAGCAAATCGCAGTCGCTCATACGGATGATCGCTTGGTGGAACCGGATGTTGCGGTCGGAGTATTCATCGATATTGGCCTCGTTGCCTTCCGGCGCCGCGAACAACGCCCGCAATGACGCGATTTCCGCATCGCTCGCATGCAGGGTGATCAATCGCGCCGCCATACTTTCCAACGCGGCCCAAACGGTGATCATCTGGAGAATTTCGTGTTTTGGCTTGCGAACCACGAAAACGCCCTTGCGCGGCGCGATCCGAACAAGGCCCTCCTGTTCCAAGCGCGCGATCGCTTCGCGGATCGGCGTCCGGCTTACACCGAGTCGCGCCGACAATTCCCGTTCGTCGAGCCGAGGTTCTTCGGGGCTGGCGTAAATATCGATCGTTGTGATCGCCTCTTTCAGCGCCGCATACGTCCTGTCCTTAAGACTCTGAACGTCCTCGATCGGCTGAACGATGGCTTCGACGCTGGGCATCCCGCTCTCTCACCTCTGAATCCAGAACCCTAAACGGGGAAACGGTACTTCAATGAGACCTGTGGTATACATAATGCCAAATACGCAAATTCGCGCAAGCGAATTCGTTTGCGTCAGCGATGGAACGGGCGTCCGACGCGGTACAAATCCAGGCGCGCGCGATATGCAGGCAGCAGCAAGACCCGTCCGGTCGCATTCAGCCGGAAAATTGCAGTCTCCTGCATGGTTACGGCTTCGGCGAACCGGCCCGCTTCGGCATAGGCAGCGGCGAGCGTATCGCGATGTTCCGGATAGGAGACGAGCAGCAAGGCGCGCTCGGCCAGTCGAATAGCTTCCACCCCATCGCGCACAGCGCCTTCCGGCGCGGTCGAAAGCAGCCATGCCTTGCTGTTCAGTGCGGACGCAAAATCGGGTTCGAGGCGTATCGCCGAATCGTAATCGCGCTTAGCGCGACGATAATGGCGTAGGTCCTCATGCGCCATACCACGGTCATGAAAGGCATTTGTGAGATCGGGAGATAACCGAACCGCTTCGCTGTAATCGGCAATCGCCTGTTCACGCCGTCTTTGGTCCCCGTGAGTCGGACCCGATTTCCTTGGACACAGAATTGGCTTAATCGAAGTGTCCAAGGAGGACCGGAACATGACCGATAATTTTGAGAAGAAAGTTGCTGTTGATGGGCCTGTGGTAAATGCGGGCGAGCTTGGCTCGTC
>JAKZTB010000066.1:0-4108 GCA_047517345.1 Alphaproteobacteria bacterium | reverse complement strand
ATCAAGGTGGCCGCTTCAGCCGACCCAAGTCGACAAGACGACGACGAAAGGCGGTACGCGGATGAGCAAAAACTGTTACCCATGTCGCCGGTCCAAACTGTTACCCATCTTCCCGGTCGGGCCAAGGTGGAGGTGGAAACGATATCGACGAAGCCTTTTCAATAACGTTTCCTAAAGGCTGTAATTTCCTTCGCGTACGATAAACGCCTCGATAGTCTCTTCGCCGAGCAGTTTCACCGCCTCGATGCGATGCGCCCCATTGACGAGAATGAATACCTTCTTGGCGTCGCGGCGCACCTGTATCGGCACCTTCTGCCCGTCTTCCAGGATGCTCTCTGCGAGTTCCTCGATCTTTTCCGGTTCCAGTGCGCTGCGCCGCTTGGCCGGGATATAGATATCCGCGAGCTTCAAATGTTCCGATTTAAGCATTGCCATTTTAAGCGGCCTCGTCGTTACGCCGTGAAGCCCCGTTCGATCAGCGGTTCGTCGTCGAGAACGCGCTGATAGGATAAGCGGCTAAGATCGATGGTCTGATACCCGCCATCCAGCAGCAGTTCTTTCATCGCCCGGCCGATCGCCGGTCCCTTTTGCAGACCCGCTCCCGAGAAGCCGGTGGCAAAATAATAATTCTCCAACCCACCGACCCAGGGCCCGATGATCGTATTGCCGTCCATCCGGTTGTAGGCGTAATGGCCGGACCAGCTGCTCATGACCTTGATGCTTTCGAACTTCGGCACGCGGTGCGCCACGGCCGGCCAAATGATCTCATCGAAGAGCGCGTGTTTGACCTCCCAGTCGAATCCGCCTGGCACGTCGACATCGGTAAACCCGATCGTGTACCCCGCGCCTTCCTGCCGGAACGAGGCGTGCGACGGATCTTTGGTCAGCGGCATGGTCTCCATCTCCGCACGAGTCTCGACATAAAAGGTCGAGCGGCTGAGCGGCTCGACCGGCAGCTTCAAGCCGATCGACACGCTGAGTTCCGGTCCCCAGGCCCCGGCCACATTCACAAATACGTCGCCATCGACCTTCGTGCCGGAATCGAGCACAGCCCGTTCGACTTTCTTGGACGTCGTCTCGAATCCGACCACCCGGTCTTGGATGTATTCGACACCGAGACTGCGCGCCTTGCGGCGGAAGCCCACCACCGCGGCATTCGGGTCGATGAATCCGTCCTTGGGCCCATGCAATGCCGCGTCGATATCGTCGTTGCGGATCGAAGGGAAGCGGCGCTTGAGCTCGTCCCGGTCGATCATCTCGTTCGACGCGCCATGCGCGTTTTGGAGAACGCAATTCGTCTCGGCCACCGCCACGTCTTCCGCACCGGCAAGCAGATGCAGGTAGCCGAGCTCGAGGAACTCGAAGCTTCCGGGCTGGCCGTCGACATCGACTCGATTTGCGAAATCCTTGTAGAACTCCTGCCCGTAGCGGGACATTTCGATATTTTCCACCAGGCCATGCATCAGGCGCACGCCGCCGGACGACCGGGGCGCGGCCGCCCATTCGTAGGTCGGATCCGGTTCGATGACGCAGACGTCGCCGGCCTTGCCGGCCACCGCGAGATGATAGGCGATGCTGGAGCCCATGATGCTGCCGCCGATGATCACGATATCCGCCATCGTCGCGTCCTTCCCGATTGCATGAATTGGTTTGTTATTTTCGCCGACATGATCCCGCCGCCCGCGCCACCGGGTCAAGCGCAATCGCCGGTTGGCGCGCAAGGTCGCATTGGCTAGCTTACGATCCAAACTCGACCACAGCGGAGACACTTTCCCAATGACCGATCTTCACAAGGACGCCATCGTCATCGACGGCTTGATCATCTCCAATTGGAGCCGCGCGGTATTCGAAGACATGAAACGCGGCGGGCTGACGGCGGCAAACTGCACCTGCTCCGTATGGCACGGTTTCCGCGACACGATGCAGAACATCTCGCAATGGAAGGGCTGGTTCGGGGAGAACGATGACCTGCTACTCCAGGTCTTCACGACCGACGACATCAGGCACGCCAAGCAGGAAGGCAAGGTCGGCATTATCCTGGGCTGGCAGAACACCGCCGGAATCGAAGACCGCGTCGATTTCCTGCGCCTTTTCAAGGCGCTCGGCGTCGGGGTCATGCAGCTCACCTACAACACGCAGAACCTGGTCGGCACCGGCTGCTGGGAAAGCGTCGACAGCGGGCTGTCGGATTTCGGCCGCGACGTGATCGAAGAGATGAACCGGCTCGGCATCCTGGTCGACCTGTCGCATGTCGGCGCGCAGACCAGCGAGGAAGCGATCCTGCATTCCAAGAAACCGGTCGCCTATACGCATTGCGCGCCGAACGGGTTGAAGGACTATCCCCGAAACAAGACGGACGAGCAGCTCCGTTTCATCGCCGACCGCGGCGGTTTCGTGGGCGTCTGCACCTTTCCGCCCTTCCTGCCCTGGGGCGCGGACACCAATGTCGAGAACTGCATCGAGGAAATCGAGTATGTGATCAACGTCGTCGGCGAGGATTGTGTCGGCATCGGCACGGACTTCACCCAGGATCAGGACGCGGCCTTTTTCGATTATTTGTCGCTCGACAAAGGATATGGCCGGCGGCTGGTGCCGAAGCGGCCGGGCGGTGTCGTCACGATGCCCGAAGGATTGCGGACAATTGGAGAGTTCCCAAACCTGACCGCGGCGATGGAAAAGGCTGGCTGGCCCGAAACCCGAATCCGCAAAGTGATGGGCGAAAATTGGCTGCGTGTCCTCAAGGAAGTCTGGGGCGCTTGAAAACCGGGAGATCTAAATGACCGTTACGCACAACCACGCCAAACAACAGCTCGACGCCGGTAAGCTGGCGCTCGGTTTCGGCGTCCGTCAGGCGCGCACCGTCGACGTCGCCAAGATCGCCAAGACCTGCGGCTACGACTGGCTGTTCGTCGACTTGGAACACAACTCGATGGATTTGGATACTGCAGCGCAAATATGCGTGGCGGCGCTCGACGCCGGGATCACGCCGCTGGTCCGCGTGTCGGGCCACGAGCATTTCCACGCCGCCCGGATACTCGACAACGGTGCGATGGGCGTCGTCGTGCCCCATGTCGACACCGTCGAAGAGGCCCGCGCGGCGGTCGATCATGTGAAATTCCCACCGCTCGGGCACCGCTCGATGACCGGCGGCCTGCCGCAGCTCGGCTTCGAAAACCTCGGCGTCGCCGAACAACCCAAGGTCATGAACGCGCAAACCATGGTCGTCATCATGCTGGAAACCCCGGCGGCGATCGAAAACGCAGACGCCATTGCCGCGATCGACGGCGTCGACGTGTTGTTGATCGGCACCAACGATTTGGCCGCCGAAATGGGTATCCCGGGACAGTTCGACCATGCGCGGATCGAGGAAGCCTACGGCAAAGCGCTCGCCGCGGCGGAAAAGCACGGCAAGCATGTCGGGTTGGGCGGTATCTACGACGAGGCCTTGGTGACCAAGTTCGTCGAGAAAGGCGTCCGCTTCATCCTCGGCGGCGCGGACCTTGGCTTTATGATGGCGGCGGCTAGCGCGCGCAGTGCGTTCTTGCGCGGGTTGGAGGACGGTTGAGCGCCGGGGAAGCGGACGGCAAGGTCAAAATCACCTATACGAAACCCTCGCAGCTCGCGCGGCGCTACGGCATCGTCGATCGCGATCCGGTCCTTGCGACGATGGCCGGCGCCCTGAACAAACTGACCAATGCGACGGTCAAGCGTTAGCCGCGCAGGCGCCTGAGAACGGACCGCTGCCGCGCCTTCAGGGCGCGCAATAGGCGCGCGTCGTAAGCCCGCACGCGCGCTCGACCGGCGTTGCGATCCACGTCGAAATGCGCGCGGCGCTCCAAGACCCTGATTTCCGCATTCAACCGTTGCCGTTCCTCGTCAAGGCCGCGCCGCTGCACCGGCGTTATCGGGACATTTGACGTCACGCGGGGTTCTCGCGGCGGTGCGTTGCGATCCTTGCGGGGCGGTGTCTTATACCAACGGCGCAAAATTCTGACTCGCAAGGGATTCCCTTTTTGGGCTGGATGTGATTCAAGGCTGGCGAAGGAGATTCGCCATGTCAGTATGCATTGCTCTTCGGGACGACTACGACAGCATTGAGCTCCGGTGT
>JAKZTB010000065.1:0-4626 GCA_047517345.1 Alphaproteobacteria bacterium | reverse complement strand
GGCGGTTCTACCCGTTCAACGCCTTCCGCTCATTGCTCGGCATCGCGGGCGACACCTCTGCTCCAACCTATGCCGAGCTTTACTCGGGAGAGTGGCGGCACCCTACATGTAGCGGTCATGGGCGTTAACCGGATACGCAAGGATTATTCTAAACAGCGGGAGCGCGACTCAGAGAACCGCGTCCGTCGCAGGATCGATCAGGTGCATTTTGTCCATGTCGACGGTGAAATCCATCTTCTCGCCGACATTTCCGACCGACGATGGCTCCGCGCGGGCGCAGATATCCGTCTGACCGAGGGAAAAGAAGACCATGGTGTCGATGCCCATTGGCTCCAAAACGTCGATGGACGCATTGATGTCATGTTGTGCCCCATTGGCGTGCGGCCGCCGCTCCGTCACATGCTCGGGCCGGATCTCAAACAGCATTTCCTTATCGGCAAAGGGCGCGTAGCGGTCCTCGCGCGCCGCCGGCACGGGGAGCGAGACTTTGTCGGTCAGGCGAACGGCAAGCCCGCCGGCGGTCTTGGTTAGTTGACAGGGCAGGAAGTTCATCGAGGGCGAACCGATAAAACTGGCCACGAAACGGCTCTTCGGTCTGCTGTACATCTCGTCCGGCGTACCGACCTGTTCGATCACCCCGTCGTTCATGACGACGATTCGGTCCGCCAAGGTCATCGCCTCGATCTGGTCGTGGGTGACGTAGACCACCGTGGTCTGGACCCGCTGGTGAATTTTTTTAATCTCGGTCCGCATCTGCACGCGGAGCTTGGCGTCCAGGTTGGAGAGCGGCTCGTCGAACAGGAAGACCACCGGGTCGCGAACGATCGCCCGGCCCATGGCGACGCGCTGGCGCTGGCCGCCGGAGAGCTGCTTCGGGCGGCGTTCCAGCAGCTCACCGATATTCAGGATATCGGCCGCATTTTGTACCCGCCGTTCAATCTCCGCTTTCGGCGTCTTTCGTAGTCTAAGGCCGAAGGACATGTTCTGGTAGACGTTCATGTGCGGATAGAGGGCGTAGTTCTGGAACACCATGGCGATATCGCGGTCCTTGGGCGGAACCTCGTTGACGATCCGCCCGCCGATCTCGATCAGCCCGCCGGTGATATCTTCCAGGCCGGCAATCATGCGCAGGGTCGTCGTCTTGCCGCAGCCCGACGGCCCGACCAGCGCCACGAATTCGTTGTGTCCGATATCGAGGTTGATGCCCCGGACCGCTTGAACGTCGCCGTAGTGTTTCCACAAATCCTGAAGTTTTATTGTTGCCATCTCGCCCTCTTATCCCCGCGCTATTTGATCGCGCCCTGTGTCAATCCCGACGTGTAGTAATCCATCAAGAAGCCATAGAGTATGACAATGGGAAGCGTCCCCAGCAGGCAAGCTGCCATCAACGAACCCCAGAAGTAAATGTCGCCGCGGATCAACTCGGTAAAGACACCGACCGACAGGGTCTTCGCGTGTTCGTCCTGGATGAAGACAAGGGAGTAGAGGAATTCATTCCAGCTCAGCGTGTAGGAAAACAGGATCGCGCAGATGATGCCGGGAATCGCCATCGGCAGGACGACGCGGAACAGCGCGCCCAACCGCGAACAGCCATCGAGATAGGCGCATTCCTCAACCTCGACCGGAATTGTTCGGAAATACCCCATGAGCAGCCAGGTGACGAAGGGGATCAGGAAGGTCGGGTAGGTCAGGATCAGCGACCAATAGGTATCGCGAATGGGTATATAGTCATCGATTGCGTTGATGACGTTGATCAACGGCAGGAACAGCAGCGTCTGCGGCACCAGATAGGTGATGAACACAGCGACGCCGAACAATTCGACGCCCCGAAATTTTAGCCGGGCCAGCGCATAGGCGGCCAGGATGCCGACCGAGACCGAGATGATGGTCGAGACCGTAGTGACGATCAGCGTGTTGATCATCCAGTGTTCGAAGAAGGACGTATTGGTGGCCAGATAGGTGTAATTCTCGACCGCAATCCCGGTGGCCCAGAACGGCGATTCACCGAGATTGTTGATCTCCTGCTTCGACTTTATCGACGTAATGGCGATGATGTAGAAAGGAAACAGCGCGAACGCGAGATACGGCACCAGCGCGAGATAATTCGCGAACGCCTTGCGCAGGCGCCAAATCGGGACTTTGTTCTCGGCCAGCAGCTCCCCGCTGCTGGTCGTCATCGACGTCATTTCGTTAGAGCTCATATTCGCTGTCCCGTCGCACGAGGCTAAGCAAGAAGATCACCGTCAGAATCAGGATCGGGAACAGGAACAGCGAAATAGCAGCGCCCAATCCGATCTCGTGGTTGAGAACGCCGGCGGTGAAGGAATAGGTCGCGAAGAGGTGGGTCTCGTTCATCGGCCCGCCGCGCGTCAGCACGTAGACGATGTTGAAGTCGGCCAACGTGAAAATCGTCGAGAACAGGATGATGACGGCGAGGACCGGCCGCAGCAGCGGCAGCGTGATTTTCCAGAATTTTTGCATGGTTGAAGCGCCGTCGATCTCAGCCGCTTCGTAAAGGTGGTCGGGAATCGCGACCAGACCGGCGAGGATCGTGATGATGAAGAACGGCAGCCCGCGCCAGATATTGACGAAGATCACCGAGGACAGCGCCAAAGTCGGTTCGCCCAGAAAATTATAGGGTCCAAGATCGAATAGACTTAACGGCCACATGTGCTCGAACATCCAGTTGATGTGGCTGTAGGTCGGATCCAGGATCAGCCACCACGCCAACGTGGTCAATGCGGTCGGCGCCACGAAGGGCAAAAGCATCGCACCCCGGAGGAACCGCCGCAAATTCAGTATGCGCAGCAGCAGCATGGCGCAGAGCAATCCCAGCACGACCTTCACGACGACCGAAATAGCCGCGAACAGCAGCGTATTGCGCACCGTCATCATAAAGATGTCGTCTTCGAGTACGATGTAGATGAAATTTTCCAGCCCGACAAAACTGGTCGGTTCGCCGATAAAGGCGTCGCTCACGCTGTACCAGACCGCCAGTCCGAACGGATAGATGATCAGGCAGAACACGATGATCACGGTAGGCAACACAAATAAGTACCCGTCGGTGTCGGGGCCGACGGTGCGCCGCAGGCGTGATCGCAACGTGAGGGGCGGCATTTCTACCGCCCCTCCGACTTCTGTTACAGTTACCATGACTAGGTTAGGTTCCCTGTCTTGCGTTGCGAGGGTTAAAGCTGAACCACACGCTCAGGGTCCTACTTTTTGTTGAAGCGCTTGTAAATACGCTTCAACTGCTTCTCAAGTTTCGCGGTCGCTTCTTCGGCCGTGGCCTTGCCCGTCGCGCAGGCCGCCGCCGCATCAGGCAGCAAGTACTGATCGTAGGTCGTCTGGGTGGCCGCCGTCGGCGTGCCGGGCCAACCGATCGCGTGCGTGTACCAGCCGATGAACGGCGCGAAATAGTATTTCGAGTTTGAGGCGTAAAGTGGGTGCAGCGCGTGGTTGGTCAGCAGCGGCTGATTGTAGCCGGCGCTCGCCTGCAGATGCTTCTCGGCGTTGTCAGCCTGGAAATGGAAATCCAGGAACTTCTTCCCCACTTCAACGTTCTTCGAGAATTTCCAGATGCCGACACACTGGTGCGAGGCGGCCATGTGCCGGCCCGCCGGACCCTTCGGCGGCATAATGTGGTTGATCACCTGATGCACCTGCCTGTCGGTGCCTTGGATCAACGCCTTGTCCCGGACCGCCGAGCGATAGGCGCTGACAGGATTGAGGATCATGCTGCACTTGCCCGAGGCAAGGCAGACATTGTTGTTGCGGTCGTCCCAGGCGAGAACCTCGGACTCCATCGCATTCACATACAGTTCCTTGATGAACTTGAAGGCCTCGACCGTTTCCTTGGAATTGACGGCGATCGTCTTGCTGTCGGATTCGACCAACTTGGCGCCATAGGACCAGAGCAGGCCACGCAGGATCCAGTTGGAATCCGCACCGTGCGAGAGCTGAATGCCGACCGGATGGCCCTTTTTCTTCAGCTTGGTGCCGATCCGCAGGACGTCGTCCCAGGTGTCGGGCAGGTTTTCACCGATTTCGGCGACCAGATCGGTGCGGATTGCGATCGGGAACGAGATGAAAAACCACGGAATCGCCTTGTAGGAGCCATCGCGTCCCTTGCCGACGTCGGTGTTGGTCCAGCCGCCACCGGCCTTGCCGATTTTCTCGTGCAGATCGTCCAGGTTCACCAGATGCTTGGAATAAAGGTTCGGGTCCCCGTTGCGCTGGACAACAACGTCGTGCCCCTTCTGGCCCTGAACCTCGCCGGCCAGGACCGCCGGCAATTGCAGGTGGGCGACGCGGTCGAGACGGACCTTGACGCCTTCCGCCTTGCCGAACTCTTTCATCTGGCGCAGCAGTTCGTCGTCGGAGGCCGGTACGAAATGCGAATTGACCAACACTTTCAATTCGCGTGTCTGCCCAACCGCGGGGGCAATGCCACTTGCCAGGATGCCCGCAAGGCCGCCGGTCGTCGCGGTCGTGTCCCAGGACGTGGTGTAGGAGTTGTTGGAGCCTCTGTTAGCTGTGGGTAGGCGGCTTGCCGTAGCGACCGCCGAGAGTCTGGCGTAGGCAAGCCGGCTATCCACAGCGGAGGCCATCGCGGTTCCGGTTTAG
>JAKZTB010000064.1:0-29629 GCA_047517345.1 Alphaproteobacteria bacterium | reverse complement strand
AACTCATCCCGTATCTTGAGTGCTGATCCCATGACATCCCCCACATCTGGTGGGAGACCATAGAATCACAATCCGCCATCATCCGCCATCAATGAATATCCCGAGAGTCAATTCAGGCGCTCACTGGTATGAGAGGGCGAGACCATGACCTTGCGACGCGACCAGATATACCCAAGGCGCAATCACGACGATCGCGAGCGAGAAGGAAAGCACACCCTGTATCGTCGCCCGCTTCAGCGTGTGCCTGCGTTCGACCAGGTCGAGGAGCGGGAACAGCACGGGTAGAGTAAACAAGAGGAATTGCGCCGTGGGGCGAGTCAAGCAGGCCAACGCCACCGCCAACCCGGTCAGCAACGCGAAGCGCCATCGTCCGCGATCGTGCAGGTACTTCGTGGTCGACCAAAAGGCCAATGTCGTGAAAGCGAGAAACAGTATTTCACTTTGCACGAACTGCGCCGAGGAAAGCACGCTCGGATTGAGCAGCAGTAGGCCCATTCCGAAATCTTCCCAGCCGGGCATCCAGTCGCGCACCAGATCACGAAAAAGCAAACCGACGAGAAGCAACAGGGCAATCTGCGCAATGGCGATAGCCGCCGGCGACGGGTCGCCCGCAACCTTCATCGCGGCGGCGGCAAATAGCGGATAGAGGGGCGGTCGATAGGTATCGGTCAGCGAAGGATCATCGAGATCGACAAAGTCCCCATGCATCAGGATGGCCAGAGCTGGCCGGTACCACGTTGATCCGTCCGCGGCCTCGGCGAGCCGGACGTCCGGAACCACGAACACCCAGATCAAGGCGTTGGCGATCAGATATAGCGCAACGACGAAAACCAACCCCCGCCGCTGCGTTTCACGCGGCAGACCGCCGTCTCGACGTGGCCGAAACGTCATAGGCCGAAACTTGCGGTTTCGTCGAGTACTGGCGACAACGCGTCTCGCCAATCGGGCGGCGTGATCTTGTATGTCTGTCGTAGACGATCGAGGCAGAATACCGAATTACGAGGCCGTGCGGCCGGTGTTGGATAGGCTTCGGTAGGAATTGCATCGACTGTCTCGATGGCCAGCGACATCGACCGCGCCCGCGCGCCTTCGAAAATCGCCGAGGCGAAGCCGAACCAACTCGTCTGTCCGTCCGGCGCTGCGTGCAACAGGCTGCCGCCTTCACCGCGAAACCCGCCTTCGCTCGTGGCTTGAGAAATGATCTGCGTAGATACCTGCGCTAGCCACCAGGCCGGCGTCGGCGCGCCGATCTGATCGTCGACGATCTGCAGGCTCGTGCGCTCGCGCGCGAGGCGCAGCATCGTACGTAGGAAATTCGAGCCCTGCGCATCGTAGATCCAGCTGCTGCGAATGATGAGATGCGAAGCGCCGGATTCCGTTACGGCTACTTCTCCGGCCCGTTTGGTCTCGCCATAGACGTTGATTGGGTTCGTCGGGTCGTCTTCTTTCAACGGCGCACGGCCGCTGCCATCGAATACATAGTCGGTCGAATAGTGCAGGATCGTGGCGTCGTTCGCGAAGGCCCATTCGGCCATGATCTCCGGTGCGCGGCCGTTCACCGCCATAGCGATATCGGGTTCGATTTCCGCCTTGTCGACCGCGGTGTAGGCAGCCGGGTTGACGATCAGGCCAGGATTTACCTCATCCAAAATTTGCCGCATTGTCGATTCCCGTTGCAGATCGAAAGCCGCTCGCGGCGGTGCGGAAACGTCGCCGACCTTTGGCAAAGTCGCAGCAAGCGCTTGGCCAAGTTGCCCGGTCGCGCCCGACAACAGGATACGCATCACACCGACTCGAAGACGGGAAGTATCGTCGCATCGTTGAGCAACGGTGCGGATCGATCACGATCGGACAATAGTGGATCCTGGACAGGCCATTCGACCCCTATTTCCGGGTCGTCGAACCGGATCGTATGCTCGTCCGTTGGGCGATAGGGGGATGTGCACTTGTACATGAAGTCGGCGGTTTCGCTGACGACGCAGAATCCATGCGCAAATCCCGGCGGTATCCAGAGTTGCCGGTGGTTCTCGCCCGAAAGGATTTCGCCGGTCCGCTTCCCGAACGTTTTGCTGCCGCGCCTTATATCGACCGCGACATCGAATACCGCGCCGGCAAGGACCAGTACCAGTTTTCCCTGCGCGCCCGGTTCCTGATAATGAAGGCCGCGCAAAACACCCTTGCTCGATCGGGAAAGGTTGTCTTGCCCGAACGGCCCGGGGATGCCGGCGGCACCGTAGTTTTCCTCTCGCCAGATTTCTTGGAAGAAACCCCGCGGCTCGCCGTACACATCCGGCTCGACAAGCAGCACTTCCGGCAACGCGGTTTCGACGAATCGCATCGCGCTACGGTCCGCGTCCGATCAAAGACAACAAATACTGCCCATAGCCGCATTGCGCCATCGGTTCAGCCAACCGGGCGACTTGCGCTTCATCGATCCAGCCTTGACGCCAGGCAATTTCCTCCAAACAGGCGATTTTCAGTCCCTGCCGACGCTCGATCGTCGCGATGTAGTTGCTCGCGTCGAGCAGGGAATCGTGCGTGCCCGTATCGAACCATGCGTAACCGCGGCTCAACGTCTCGACACAAAGGTCGCCGCGCCGCAAATAGGCGTTGTTGACGTCGGTGATTTCGATCTCGCCGCGGGCCGAAGGGGTCAGGCCGTGCGCTATATCGACGACGTCTGCGTCGTAGAAATAGAGGCCCGTCACGGCCAGGTTAGACTTCGGTCGCTCCGGCTTTTCCTCGATGGCGAGGGCGCGCTGTTTGTCGTCGATTTCCACCACGCCGTAGCGCTGCGGATCGTGGACGGCATAGGCGAAGATCGTCGCGCCGGAGTCGGGGATTGCCGAAAGCCGCCGCGACAACCCTTCGCCATAGAAGATATTGTCGCCAAGAACCAGCGCAACCGGGTCGCCGTCGATGAAATCGGCGCCGATCCGGAACGCGTCTGCTATGCCTTTGGGTTCCGACTGGGCGGCGTAACGAAGTTCGATGCCGATATCCCTGCCGTCGCCCAGCAGCGATTCGAATGAGGGCAAATGTTCCGGGGTCGAAATGACGAGCACCTCGCGAATTCCGGCAAGAAGAAGTACCGATAAGGAATAGTAAACCAACGGTTTGTCGTAGACCGGCATCATCTGTTTGCTGATGCCGCGGGTCAACGGGTAGAGCCGGGTTCCCGTGCCGCCGGCAAGAACGATGCCCTTGCGCGCCATGTCTCGCTACCCGTCAGCCCGCGCCGCGAGCCCCAATCGTTCGCCACGGTAGCTGCCATCCTGGATGCGCCGCCACCATTCCTCGTTCTCCAGGTACCAGTTCACTGTCTGCCCGAGCCCGTCTTCTATAGTGATCTCCAGACGCCAGCCGAGTTCGCCGGCGATCTTCGCCGTGTTCAGCGCGTAGCGACGGTCATGGCCCGGCCGGTCGGCAACGTGTGTAATCAACGACTGGCGCGGTTTCGGGCCGGGCCGCATTTCGTCGACAATAGCGCAGAGGCGCTTGGTGATTTCGATATTGGGTACGCTCGAACCACCGCCGATATTGTAAATCTCGCCCGGTTTCCCGCGCGTCAGGACGGCATCGATCGCGGCGCAATTGTCCGTGACATGGATCCACTCGCGGATTTGCGCACCGTCGCCATAGATCGGCAACGGCTCCAACGCCACGGCGTTCAGGATCATCAGGGAGATCAGCTTTTCGGGGAACTGATAAGGCCCGTAATTGTTGGACGAACGGGTCACCAATGTCGGCAAACTGTAGGTTTGAAAATAAGCGCGTACCAGATGATCCGCTGCCGCTTTCGAAGCGGCATAAGGAGAATTCGGCGCCAGAGGGCTGGCTTCGTGCGAGGTCCCTTCCGCGACGGAGCCGTAAACCTCGTCCGTCGAGATATGCAGGAAACGGAATTTGGCGGGCGCGCCGGCGTCGCAATAGGCGCGGGCGGCTTCCAGCAGCTCGAAAACACCGTTGATATTGGTTTCGATGAAGGCGCCGGGGCCATCGATCGACCGGTCGACATGGCTTTCCGCCGCGAAATTGACGATCGCCTGCGGGCGATGGTCCGTCAAAAGGTTGCTGATAAGCTGCCGGTCGTTGATCGAACCATGTACGAAGGTGTGCGCCTGGTTTCCTTCGACGGTCGCCAACGTCGAGCGGTCTCCGGCATAGGTGAGCGCGTCCAGGGTGACCACTCGCGTGCCGGCTGCGATGGCGCGTCGCACAAATTCCGACCCGACAAATCCGGCGGCGCCGGTTACAACTATGGTTCGATCCGTCATGCGGCTTAAGACATTGTTTCCGTATTCGATGGGCGCACTAATATCAGCCCTGCATGGTGTCTGCAACGGAACCGCGATAAGCCAGTTTGAGACAGACATTTGCTGAAGATATTACTGAAGATGGTTATTTCGGCCGCGCTGATCGGTTGGTTGTTTCAAGAGATCGTCATGGTCGCAGCCGGGCTCGCCGGCGGAATCGTCTGGTTCGCGACAGGACGCCAGCGGCCAAAGGTAAAAATGGCTATCGATCCACCACAGCGAGACGTTCCATGATTCGCGCGATCGCCCAAACCGAAACCTTGTGATCGGCATGCGTTTCGTCGATCAGCACTTCGAATTGCCCGCCCTCGAGGGTCGCGATGGAGTCGCGAACCGACGGTTCATATAGCCGGCCGTACGTATTCCGATAACAACATCGGTCATACCGATTGAAAATTTGCGTCAGCTTACGCGCGGTTCCCGACCCCGCGAGGACATACATTTCAAGATAGTTCGCCGCCTGAAGAAGCGGTTGGAACATTTGCGGCGGCGGCGACTCCCGTTCGAATTTTCAGACGCAAGTACAGAGGGTATCCACCGGCGACCGTAATGGTTTGGCTAATGCGCCGGTCAACCGCTGCCGCAACCGTTGCAATCCAGCCGCCGGCCGAAAATCCCAACATGTCGACGCGGCTGAAATTCAATTCATTGTGCACGCCATTCAGCAGCACGATTATCGGCTCGATATAGAAAAGCATCGGTCGTGGATGAACGCCGACGATCCGGTCGTGGCTGAAGTTGTACCAACCGAACCTTTCAAGGTTCTGGCGTGGAAATCGGTTGGGGCCATACTACGGATAGTTCGACGCGGCGACAGAATAGCCCTGTTCGACCAGCCGTTGAAATAATGGCGCCATGGCGTCGACCGTGCCGGCATACCCATGTTGGTAGATAACGAGCCGACCATTCGATTTTACCGGTCGAAGCAAATAGATATAAGCGGCGTAGCCGATGTCGACCGGTATGCGCCATTGGCGGATCTCCGCAACACCAGCGATGGCGCGTAACCCGTCCGGCGCGCTACCGGACTTCGGCGTCGGCAGCGCCTTACGCGGCAATCCCGTTGGACCCCATATGGCATCGATGAGATCGTTGCGAATTTGGTCGGCGTTTCGAGGGGATCGGATACGAATGAGTTTTGCCGGGTCGGTTTCTTTCAGCCGTGGCGCTATTTTATCGAAAACGTAGACGTTCTCTGCCTTTAGGCGCTTGTAGTAGACCCGGGTCCAGTCGACATTGTGCGTCAAATAGTAGCCGGCGGCGCCAAGCGATCCCAAAATGGCCAACAGCGTCATACTTGCAATTGTAAGCCGGTTCATGACCGCTCCGGTGCGATCAGAAACACCATCAGCAGCGTGGTCAGTACCAGTACCGAAAGCCACCAGGTCTGCCAGATCCCAAAACTTAGCAACCAAATTGGTGCGGCTGTTGCAATTGCGGCAATGGCGGCAGCGTTGCCCGCACAGTCGGTTTGCCGGTCGGTGCGTAAAGCGGCGAGGGCAAACAGGGCGGCGAACCCGATGGCTCCTGGCAGGCCCAACTCCAGCCAAACCTGCAGGGCTCCATTATGAGGGTGTAGGGGCAGACGGTTGCCTTGCCCGATGATCTGTCCCGACCGGTCGCGCAGATAGTAATGCGCATCGCCATCGGGGACCGTGCGCGATGCATTGAAACCCCACCCGATCAAGGGCCGTTCTTCGATTTGCCGAATGGTAAACGCCCAGATATCCAACCGGTGCAAGAAAGATGCGTTTTGGCTGTTCGACGTTGCCCGGATCGAGGCGGGATCGAGTGCCGGTGCAACTCTCGGTAAAAACGGGGCGACAAGAATGCCCAAGGCTATGACAGCCGCAACGAATACATTCGCACCGCGAGACGCGAAAAGTGCAATGAAGAAAAATACGACACCCGAAATGTAACCAATCGAGGCGGACGCGCTGGGTAAGAGATACGCTGACACGAAACCCAAGCCGATCAATCCCGATGCGATCACGGGCCATGATCGCCAAAGAATCGCAACCGAAGGCCAGATAAACAGGAGCAACAGGCTTGGCGTCAGGCTGAACATCGAGAGCGTGGCGCTGTTCGTTGGGACTTTTCCCAAAACGAGTCGGCTGATGGCGCCTGCTGTTGCCATCTCGAAATAGAACAACAAGAGCGCGATCGTCATTCCAGCGAGGACGAATCGCCGCAAGGCATGCCGCTCATGCTCCACCATGTGGCCCCTGAATATCAGCGCGGCGACGGCGAAAACCCCGAAACCGACGATTGCGACGCATTTGGAAAGAGCATCGGAACTGTTAATCGTCCAAGATAGCGATAAAAACGACCAGCCGAGTATCAAACAAACGACGATAATGAGCGGGCGATCGGACCGTATGACACGTTCTCCATTGAAAATGCGTATTCCCAGGAGGCCGAGTACGGCTAGTAAAGTAATCGGCGTCACCAACATCGGCGCGAATACGCCCGCTGTCGGCGCGAGGAGACCGGCAACGCCCAGGACATGCCCGGAATGAATTGTTTTTTGCCACATGTCCCGGTGACTTTCGGAGTCGTTCGCGCGCGGCGCCGAAGGACCTCAACGAACACCTTTTAACAAAGGCTATAGGCGCTCACTCTTGCGCTAGATTTGATGCGTCCGGCGATGTTGGCTGGTTGTATCAAGGGGCGACGAGCGGGTCCACTGCATCCGGTGCCGAAGGCAAGGGATTCCACGTTTTGGGTATCGCGAAGCGTGTACGGATTGCTCCACAGCCTTTGATCGCTATCATCGCCAAGACTTTGATAACAGGCATAGTTCATGGCCAACGCCACGCCCCGTAAGATCAAGGTGACATTCGTTCTGCCGTCCTTTGCCGGGGGCGGCGCGGAGCGGGTGGTGTTGACCCTGATGCGGCACCTCGACCCTGCCCGGTTTACGCCGCATCTCATCGTGCTGAACGGCGAAGGCCCGCTGCGCGATTCGGTGTCGGGGAATATCTCCGTCACTGATTTGCGGCAGCCACGCCTGCGGCAGGCTTGGCGGCGGCTCGCCGCCGTGCTGCGCGAGGCGGAGAGCGATGTCGTCGTGCCGACGATCAGCCACATCAATCTCGCCGTCCTCTTGATGCGGAACAGGCTTGGGCCGAAAACGCGCGTCGTGGTACGTGAATCGAATACCCCGTCCGCCAGCCTGGGAGCGACGCGGTGGCCGGTTCTGTACCGCTGGCTTTACCGCCGTTACTGCCGGCGCGCCGCCGCGATCCTGTGTCCGTCGCAGCGGGTCGCGTCTGAATTCGCGGGGTTATTCGGCGTCGATCCGGACCGGCTTGCCGTATTGCCGCATCCGGTCGATGTCGAGGCGGTGCGCGGTCTGTCGGCACCGGCAAAGCGCGAAGCAGGAACCGGGCTGCGGTTTGTCGCCGCCGGCCGATTGACCCACCAGAAAGGCTTCGACCGGCTGATCGACCTGCTGCCGGCGCTGCCCGGCGATTCGCACGTTACGATCCTCGGCGACGGCGAGGATCGCGGGGCGCTGGAACAGCGTGCGCGGCGGTACGGTGTGGAAGACCGGGTCGCGTTTTCCGGTTTCGCGCAAAATCCCTGGACCTATTTCGCAGGCGCAGATGCCTTCCTGTTGCCCTCGCGCTGGGAGGGCATGCCCAACGCGGCGCTCGAGGCGCTCGCCGTCGGCACGCCGGTGATCGCGCGGCGTGAAGCAGGCGGCATTACCGAGATCGCCGCTTCGGACGATGCTTTGACGATCGTCGAGAGTGACGAGGCGTTCGCCGCCGCGATGCGCGCCGCCGCGCCACGACGCGACGAGGGTCCCCGCCCGAGCCTGCTGCCGGAGCGGTTTGCGCTGGACGCGGTGATGCGTGAATTCGAAGCGCTGTTGGCGCGCGTTGTCGCGGGCGAAGCTTCCGATCCCTGAATCAAGAACCTTCGGACGCGATATTCCACAAGGCTTCGACCGAACGGTGCCAATCTGCTGCGTAGCGTTGGCGTGGCTGGAACATCAGATGCTGGACGCCGAGCTCACGGAACGCTTCGACCTGCCGGCGCATATCGTCGTTGTCGTCTTCGAGTCCGTCCCAAGACAGGCGTGTGGAGATCGTGAACGTGTCCTCGGGACGCGCCGCGCGCAGCCGGGCGACGAAGGGTGCGATCTCCTCCGGCGTCTGCCGCGACCCGTGCCAACCGTCGCCCAGCTTGATGGCGCGCGCGATCGCGGGGTCCGACATGCCGCCGATCCAGATCGGTACGGGACGGTCGGGGCGCGGCAGGGCGCGCATCTCGCGGAACTTGGCCGGTACCGACTTGCCGTCCAGCGTGACCGGGTCTTCGGTCCAGCAGGCGCGCATGATGCGGATCGTGTCGTCCGTCCGCTTGCCGCGTTCGCGGAACGGCACGCCCAGCGCGTCGAACTCCTCCTCCAGCCAGCCGACCCCCGCGCCGACGATCAGCCGGCCGCCGCTCAAGATGTCGAGCGAGCCGAACATCTTGGCCAGCTCCAGCGGATGTCGCATGGGCACGACCAGGACAGACATGCCAAGCCCGACTCGCCTGGTCGCAGCCGCGGCCCAGGTCAGGGTGACGAACGGTTCGTGAATATAGGCGGTCGGCGGATAGGGCGCGCGGGCCGGAATCGCCAGGTGGTCGCTGACCCAGATATCGTCGTAACCCAGCGCTTCGGCATGCTGCGCCGCCTCGGTGATCGAGTCCGGTCCCGCGGCGCGGCCGAACTGCGGCAGATGAATTCCGAACTTCATGGCAGGCTCCTTGATCGGTGAAGCGGCTTCGATGAGAATAGCGGATAAGCAGCGCAGAAGGAGTACAAGGTGGATTCGGATAGGGATGCGGCGCCGATAGGGTATATGGAGCGGACACGGCGGTACTACCGCGCGCTCGGCTACAACAACGATTATGTCTGGTCGCATTACGGCGATGTGCCGTTCGCCCCGCTGAAGCGGCCGCTGGCGGAGAGCCGGGTGACGATCGTCACGACGACAAGCCGCCCGGCGGACCGCGCGACGGCAACCGGAAACTCAAGGCGGTGTGGCGCGGGCCGACCACGGGCACGCCGTCCGACCTGCACACGGAATTCATGGCGTGGGACAAGGAGACGACTCACACCCGCGACCGGGAGACCTACCTGCCGATCCTGGCGCTGCAGGCGCTGGCCGCGGACGGCCGCATCGGGAGCATGACCGACCGGTTCCACGGCGTGCCGACCACCTACAGCCAGCGCCGGACGACCGAACAGGATGCGCCGGACATCGTGGCCCGTTGCCGGGAGGACGGCGCGGACGTCGCCCTCCTGGTCCCCATGTGACCGGTCTGCCACCAAACCGTGAGTTTGGTCGCAAGAGCGCTCGAAGCCGAAGGCATCGCCACCGTCGTCGTCGGATCGGCCCGCGATATCATCGAACATTGCGGCGTGCCGCGGCTCCTCTTCACCGATTTTCCGCTCGGCAATCCCTGCGGTCCGCCTTACGCCCGTCAGGCGCAGGCGGCGATCGCGGCCCAGGCCATCGAATTGCTGGCGTCGGCGAAAGGTCCCCGCACCACGGTGCAGGCGTCGCAGGTCTGGCCGGGCACTGCCGATTGGCGCCCGGTGTACAACTATATCGGCCCGGAGAACCGTATCGCCCTTCAGGCCGAGGGGGTTGCGCGGCGCCAGCGTCAGGCGGAAGACCGGCGTAGCGTGGCCGCGGCGTCGTAGGCGGCGTTCGGCCGGTGCAGGGCGCACGATGACGCGGGCACTCTATTTCGATTGCAGCGCTGACATAAAGGCGCTGTACGAGGCGACCGAGGGGATGGCGGACATCCTGCCGACCCTGGAGCTGCATCTGGGCGACCCCGCGCCGGATGAGCTGCCCGATCTGTTGGCGGGGTACACTGGCGTGCTCAACGGCCACACGCACCTGTCGGGCGATATGATGGACGCCTGTCCCGATCTGCGGGTCGTCGTTTTCCTCGGTACCGGCGTGGCCAGCTATATCGATAGGGACGCGGCGGCGGCGCGCGGCATCGCGGTGCACCGGATCGCCGGCTATGGCGACCGCACCATCGCCGAGCACGCTTTGGCGCTGATGCTGGCCGGCGTGCGCGGCATCGCACGGCTCGACCGCGAGATGCGCGCCGGCACCTGGCGGCCGGGCAGCGGCTTCGAGCTCGAAGGCAAGACCCTCGGCATCGTCGGGCTCGGCGGCGTCGGGCGTACCATGGCCAAGCTAGGCACGGCGCTCGGCATGAATGTGATTGCCTGGAACCGCAGCGGCGTCCCGCATGGCGTTGCCTGCGAGGCCGCCGACATCGATCGGGTGATGGCGGAGTCCGACGTGGTCAGCCTGCATATCGACCTGGTGCCGGAGACCGAAGGCATCATCGACCGCCGCCGGCTCGAACTGCTGCAGCCGCACTCAGTGCTGGTCAATACCGCCCGCGGCGCCCTAGTCGACGAGGCGGCGCTGGCCGACCTGTTGCGCCAAGGTCGCATCGGCCACGCGGCGCTCGACGTCTACGGCACGGAGCCTTTGCCGCCGGAAAGCCCGTTCCAGGGTCTCGACAACGTCACCCTGACCCCGCACGCCGCCTGGGCCTCCCCGGAATCTACCACGCGGCTGCTGCGCCTCGGCATCGAAAAGCTGCGCGACGCGCTGGCAGAGCTGGAGTAGGACTGGCGATGGTCGAAGAGCAAGAGGGCGGATGCGTTTGCGGTGCGGTGCGGTTCCGGGCGTCAGGGGAACCGTTGCGGGTGACCGTGTGCCATTGCGCCTGGTGCCAGCGCCGGATCGGCTCGGCCTTCGGCATCGAAGTGGTTTTTAATGACGATCAGGTCGCGTTGGCCGGAGAAAATATCGCGAGCTACCGGCATGTGTCGGACGAATCGGGACGCTGGCTCGATATCTCATTCTGCAGCCGGTGCGGCGGAAATCTCGGGTTCTCGCTGGAAGCGGCGCCCGGGATACGAACCTTACCGGCGGGCGCCTTCGACGATCCGGCCTGGGTCCACACCAAACGCACCAAATTCCGGCACGTCTATGTGCGCTCGCGGCGGGACTGGTCGGAACTGTCCTCTGACGTTGAAGTGTACGAGCGGCACTTTCGCGATTAACAGTATGCCGTAACGAAGAAACACGAGAGCAAAATGCCCAAAAAATTCCCCGACAGCGCCAAGGTCGTCGTCATCGGCGGTGGCGTCATGGGGTGCAGCACGGCCTACCATCTGGCCAAGGCGGAGTGCCGGGACGTGGTGCTGCTGGAGCGCAAGCAGCTCACTTCGGGCACGAGCTGGCATTCCGCCGCGCAGGTCCGCGCGCTGCGGTCGAGCGAGAACTTGACCCGCATGATCCAGTACAGCGCCGAGCTCTATGCCAGCCTCGAGGCGGAGACCGGGCAATCTACCGGCTGGCTCAAGACCGGCAGCCTCAGCCTCGCGACGAACGAAGAGCGGTTCACCCACATCAAGCGGCAGGCGTCCCTGGCGCGGCTGTTCGGCGTTGAAGCGGAAGTTGTCTCGCCGGCGGAGGCGGGGCGGCTGTGGCCGCTGATCCGCACCGACGATCTGGTAGGCGCGGTCTGGTCGCCGGAAGACGGACGGGTCAATCCGAGCGATCTGTGCGCGGCACTGACCAAGGGTGCGCGGGCGAACGGCGCCAAAATCGTCGAGGATGCGCCGGTGACCGGCTTCACGGTGCGCAACGGCCGCGTCACCGGCGTGGAAACCCTGCACGGCACGATCGCCTGCGAGACCGTGGCGCTGTGCGCCGGGCTGTGGTCGCATTCCGTCGCCGCGCTGGCCGGCGTGTCGGCGCCGCTGCACGCGTGCGAACATTTCTACTTGCTGACCCAGCCGATGGAGGAGGTCACGGGGCATCTGCCGACCCTGGGCGACCACGACGCGCATCTCTATCTGCGCGACGATGTCGGCGGTCTGCTGGTCGGCAGCTTCGAGCCGGACGCGCGGGCCATCGGGCTCGAAAAAATGCCGAAGGATTTCGCCTTCGACCTGCTGGCCGAGGATTGGGATCATTTCGAGCCGATGCTGACGGCCGGCATCCACCGCATCCCGGCGCTGGAGAAGGCGCAAGCGCGCATGCTGCTGAACGGACCGGAGAGCTTCACGCCGGACGGCCGCTTCCTGCTCGGCGAATCGCCGGAGCTGCGCGGCTTTTTTCTGGGTTGCGGCATGAACTCGGCCGGCATGGCGAGCAGCGGCGGGGCGGGTCGCTGGCTGGCCGAGTGGATCCTGGCGGGCGAGCCGACCTTGGACATGTGGCCGGTCGACATCCGCCGCTTCGCGCCGTTTCACAACAACATGCGGGCGTTGCGCGAGCGGGCGCCGGAAGTGCTGGCGACGCACTACGTGACCGAGGCGCCGCACCGCGAGTTCGAGACCGCACGGGATATCCGCCGCGGCCCGTTGCACGAACGCCAGGTGTCGAAGGGCGCGCAATTCGGCCCCCGCATGGGGTGGGAGCGGCCGAGCTTTTTCTTATCCGATGGCGCCACGGTGGACACGACGCCGACCTTCGCGCGGCCGGCTTTCGACGGCTATGTCGCCGCCGAGCACGCTGCCGCGCGGGAGGCCGTCGCGCTGTTCGATCAGACCAGCTACGGCAAATTGTGCGTGTCCGGCAAGGGTGCGGAAGCGCTGCTGCAGCGGCTCTGCGCCAACGACATGGCCGTGCCGCCGGGCCGGGTCGTCTATACCGGCATGCTGAACGCGCGCGGCGGCTACGAGTCCGACTGCACCGTGTTCCGCCATACCGAAGACGAATATCTGATCGTGACCGGCACCGCGCAACCGGTCCGCGATATGGATTGGATCCGCCGCAACAAGCAGGACGACGAGGTGCGCATCGACGACGTCACCGCCGGCACCGCCGTCCTGGCGCTCGCGGGTCCGAAATCGCGCGACCTCTTATCGGCGGTCAGCACTGACGATTTTTCGAACGACGCCTTCCCCTACATGTCGTGGCGCCATATCGAGATCGGCGTCTGGCCGGTGCGCGCGGCGCGGCTTAGTTATGTCGGGGAGTTGGGTTGGGAGCTCTACATGCCGATCGAGTACGCGGCGGGCATTTACGATCTGTTGTTCGAGGCGGGTGCGGCTTTCGGGCTGCGCGATGCGGGAATGATCGCAACGACCGGGTTGCGGCTGGAAAAAGGCTACCGCGCCTGGGGCCACGATTTGACGCCGGAGACGACGCCGCTCGAAGCCGGGCTGGGTTTCGCGGCGAAGATCGACACGGACACGCCGTTCATCGGCCAGGAGGCGCTGCAGCGTCAGCGTGAAGAAGGGTCGGGCAAACGGCTCGTCATCTTCACCTTGGACGATCCCGAAGCGCTTGCGATCGGCGGCGAGCCGATCGTCTGGGGCGACGGCTTCGTCGGTCAGGTCACCAGCGCGGGTTTCGGCCACACTTTGGGCCGCACCGTGGCGCTGGGACTGGTCACGGCCAACGAGACCTGCGTCGAGGATATGGTTGCCGCTAGTGGGTTCGAAATCGAGATCGCTTGCGAGCGATACGCCGCGTCGGCGGGATTTCGCGCGCCGTACGATCCCGCCGGCGTACGGCTGCGCGGTTGAGCCCGTGATGCGCGTGACGGAACTGTGGTGTTATCCGGTCAAGTCCTTGCTGGGCGAGGCGTGCGATACGCTGGCGTTCGAAGAGCGCGGCGTCGTCGGCGACCGGCTCTACGCGGTACGCGACAGCAACGGAAAATTCGGCAGTGGCAAAAGCACGCGGCGGTTCCGCCGGATTGACGGGCTGTTCGGTTTTTCGGCATCCTATGACGGTGCCGTGCCGGTGATCCGGTTTCCCGATGGCAGGACGATGCGGGGCGACGATTCCGATATTCACAACGCTTTATCCGGCGTCCTGGGGCAGCCGGTCACCTTGGCGCGCGAGGACGCGATCTCGCATTTCGATGCGGGGCCGGTCCACATCGTCACGACCAGCGCGCTCGCCTGGCTGCAAGACCGTTTGCCGGCAAGCCAGGTCGATGCGCGCCAGTTCCGTCCCAACATCGTCATCGACGATACCGGCAGCGCTGTGCGCGAATGCGATTGGCTCGGCAAGGCGCTGGCGGTAGGCGCAGCGCGGCTGCGCGTCCTCGAACCGACCGAGCGCTGCGGGATGGTGAGTTTCGCGCAAAGCGAGCTCGAAAGCGCCCCGGACGTCCTGCGGACCATCACCCAGGAATGCGACCTGCTGTTCGGCCTCTATGCGGAAGTCGTCGTCCCCGGCAGCATCAAACGCGGCGACCTCGCGGCCCTGTGCGATGACTGGCGCGGGTTCTCGAATATACTCTAGGGCCGTTCAACCGGTTCGAAGCCCAGCCTGTTTCATCAGCGGCACGACGTTCTCGGTGAAATACGCCAGGTCCGGCGCGAAGTCGAAGAAGTTGATCTGCATCCCGTCGCAACCGGCCTCCTTGAGGGAACCGAACTGGTCGACTATCTGCTGCGGCGTGCCGAAGACCTGGACATTGCCGCCGATGATGCGCTGCCGGCGCTGGTGACCGCGCCAGGAGTCCTGATCGCCTTTCCGCATCGAACCGACGAGACTGTCGACCGCGGGGGCGTCCTCGCCGTCGAGTATCATCCGGCATACCTCGTCCACTTCGCGCTCGGTATCGCGGCAGATGACGTGCGGATTGATGACGGTGCGAATTTCGCGGCCTTCTTTAGCGGCGAGTTCTTTCACGTGCGCCGTGTGTGCGGGAAGGGTTTCGAGCGCCGCGCCAATCTCCGCGCCGCTGGGGCTGGTGATGAAGATCAGGTCCGAATATCTCGCCGCGTAGGCGAGTCCCGCTTCAGAACTGCCGGCATTGACCAGGACCGGGCGGCCGTTGCGCGGTTTCGGCGAGACATAGGCGTCGTGCATCGACCAATAGGCGCCCTCCCAGGTGACGTTCTCCTCCGCTTGCCACAGCCGCTGCATCATTTCGGTGAATTCGGCCGCCCGAACGTAGCGCTCATCGTGTGGAATCAGGGTGAGCCCGAACATGCCGCTCTCATTCGGCCGGTAGCCGGTCACCAGGTTGAGGCCCCAGCGGCCTTGCGTCATGTGGTCGAGGGTCGCGCCGAACTTGGCCAGATGCAGCGGATGCCAGCCATACAGCACGTGCACGGTGGAGATCAGCATGATGTTGCGGGTCAGCGCCGCGACGCCGGAGGTCACCAGCAACGGGTCGATCGTGTGCTTGCGGTACTTGGTGACGCCGCCATGGCCGTCCGCGCCGAGCCACTGCGCCAGCCCGAAGGCGAGATCGAAACCGGCTTCCTCGGCCTGCACGATCAGCTTGGCGTTGTAGTCGAAGGTCCAATCTGTGCCGCGCGGAGCGGTCGACGGCGTCCAGCCGCCGTTCTGGATCGGCAGGAACAGCCCCAGCATGAGGGGTTGCCGTTTTGCCCGTTCGAGCGCGCTCAAACCGTCTTGTGCGGCAAGGTCCGGTGCGCGGCTGGGCCGGATCGTCATTCGGCCGCTTGCGGCGGCGCCTCGCGATATTTCTCGCGCCGCGGTTCCCATTCCGCCGCGCCGACCTTGGCGAACGCGTCGGCCGGATTGAGGTCGGCGATGGGCACCGGGTGCCGTCCCTCCGCTTTCATCGCCGCCAAGGCCTGTTCGCACGCACCGATGACCTGGATGAACAGCAGGCCGGGCACGATGGCGATGCGGTAACCCATCTCTTTGGCTCGCGCGAAGTCGACGTCCGGCGTCTTGCCGCCGCGCACGATGTTCAGCAGGCAAGGCCCCGACACCTCGCGCGGCGCGGCCTGGACTTCCTCGATCGTCTGCGGCGCTTCCAGGAAGGCCACGTCGGCGCCCGCCTCCAGCGCCGCGTTGCAGCGCCACACCGCCTCCTCGAAGCCGAGCGACGCGCGTGAATCGGTGCGCGCGATGATCACGAAATCCGGATCGCGCCTTGCGTCCGCCGCGGCGCGTATCTTGGCCAGATAGTCTTCCAGCGGGATCAGTTCCTTGTCTTCCAGGTGGCCGCAGCGTTTCGGGAAGGCCTGATCCTCGATATGCACACCGGCGACACCCGCCTTCTCGAAGGCGCGGATCGTGCGGAAGGTGTTGAGCTCGTTGCCGTAGCCGTTGTCGGCGTCGGAGATGACCGGCAGGTCGACCGCATCCGCGATCCGGCCGGCATTGTCGACCATCTCGCTCATCGTCAGCAGTCCGAAATCGGGATAGCCGAAACCGGTGGATGTGCCGCCGCCGGTCATGTAGACGGCAGAGAAATCCGCTTGGGCGATCAGCTTTGCGGTCAGCCCGTCATAGGCGCCCGGTGCGAGCACCATCCCGTCGCGATCCATCAGTTCTCTCAGCTGTTTGCCTTTGGACATGATCCTCTCCTTCTTCTGCGCCACGCCGGCTGACGTTATTACAGCGGCCGGAGCCGCGCAATTGCGCTGCGACGGTCACGGGACTATCGTTCGGTGAAACGGCGGGGAAATCGCTTATGACAGAGACTTATGACGCGATCGTCGTCGGCGCCGGCGTGATCGGTGCGTCGACCGCATTTCACCTGGCCAAGCTTGGCGGGCTGAAGGTATGCGTCGTCGAGCGCGCTGGGGTCTGCACGGGCGGAACGGCGAAGTCCTGCGCGATCGTGCGCAGCCACTATTCCGTCGCGACCAACACCGAACTGACGGTGAAAAGCATCGAGATGTTCGGACAGTTTAAGGACTGGCTGGAGGACGAAGAGGCGGAATCCGGTTTCGTCAACTCCGGCTACATCATCGTGGCACCCGAAGGCGATTTCGCGTCGAAGCTCGCCGATAACCTCGCGATGCAGGCCGGGGTCGGTGCCGATACGTTTCAGATAACCAAGGCAGAAGCGCTGGAGCGGCACCCGCTGCTGTCGCTCGACGACGCGCAGATGATCGGCTATGAGCCCAATTCCGGTTACGCGGACCCTTACCTCACGACGACCAGTTTCATCAACGCGGCGCGGCGCAAAGGGGTGACGATCAAAACCGAGTGTCCGGCCAAGACACTGATCCTCGAAGGCGGTAAGGTGAAAGGCGTCGAGACGGCACAGGGCGCGTTGCACGCGGATACGGTGATCGTCGCGATCGGGCCCTGGTCGCGGTCGCTGACCGATGCCGCGGGCATCGACATCCCGCTCGACGTGTCGCGTCACACGGTGCTGACTTTGCGCGGCGGCGGCACCTATGACCGCATGCTACCGATCGTCAAGGACCTGGCGACTGCGAACAAGATGTATTTCCGGCCGGCGACCGGCGGTGTAGTGCTGGCCGGCACCGGAGATCACGGCGATCCGATCGCCGATCCGGATGCGATGAACGAGAATGTCGGCGACGATTTCGTACTGCATCTGGGCGGGCAGGTCGCGCACCGCATGCCGAGCTTTGCCGATGCGGTACTGACGGACAGTTGGGTCGGCGCCTACGACATTACGCCGGACTGGAACCCGGTGTTGGGCTTCTTGCCGGGGGTCGGTGGGCTGATGGTGAATTTCGGGTTCTCGGGGCATGGCTTCAAGCTCGCGCCGGCGATCGGCAAGGTACAGGCGCAGACCGTCCTCGGCCAGACGACCGACGTAGATATCGGCGGTTATGGGCTCGACCGGTTCGAGACCGGCCGCTTGCTCACCGGGGCCTACGGCATCGGCTCGATCAGTTAAGGGCTAGATTGTATCTGCTAGAGCTCTGTCGTTCACCATCTCGCGCAAAGTGCCGTAAAACTCGCGCCAGTTGGCCGGCCCGGTGGTCGAGACCGGCATATCGGCAATTTTTTCCGCCATCTCGTCGACATCGTTATCGGCCATCAGCCCGGCCACCATGACGCACCACAGGCGGTCATCGGGCAGCGCCCGCAGCACAATAGGCATCTCTTCCGCCATTTCCCGCAGCAGCATGCCGATCACGTCGTTTCGGGTCATCAGCTATTCCTCCCACTCAAATTTAAACATACGACAACCCGTGCAAGCGGCGTGCCGGAAGGGCGTTGGTGCGGCGATTAACCCGTTTTTGCCAATCCACGCATCTTGTCGAGCAGGCCGGGCCCGAGCGCTTCGGCGATCCGCGCGGCGTCCGCTTGACGCAGCGCCGGCCGGCGCGTGTTATCGGACGCGACGATGGAATAGCTCGAAGGGAATTTGCCGTGACGCCGTTCGTGGCCGGGATCGTGCTGCTCGCGGCGGTGTTTCATGCCACCTGGAACGCGGTGGTCAAGGGCGGTGCGGATAGTTTACTTGCGCAGACGGTCGTTATAAACGTCGCCGCATTGCTCGGGCTTTGCGCGCTTCCTTTCCTGCCCTTTCCCGCAGCGGCGAGCTGGCCGTGGCTGCTGGCGTCGGTCGCGATACACCTGTTGTACTTTTTGGTTCTTACCGCGTCCTACGACCGAGGCGAATTCAGCCAAGTCTACCCCATCGCGCGAGGCAGCGCGCCGCTGATGGTTGCCGCAGCGGCACCGTTTTTGTTCGGTGAGTCGATGAGCCTGTTCGGTTCCATCGGCGTTTGCGTGATTTCGCTGGGGATACTGAGCCTCGCATGGAGTCCCGAGTTGTTTCGGCGCCGGCCGCAAAAGCCGCTCCTGCTTGCCCTCATGACAGGCGTCACGATCATGGGGTATTCGCTCGTGGATGCGAGCGGCGTCCGCCTCGCCGCGGCGGCGATGGGCGACGCCGGCGCGTTCGGTTATATCGCCTGGCTGTTCTTTATGTGCGGGCCGGTCTTGGCGGCCGTTGCGTTGCCGCGCCGCCGCGGCCGGCTGGCCGGATTCCTGCGCGGCGACCGCGGCCGCAGTATCGGCGGCGGATTTGTCGCCCGCGGGGCTTATTCTCTGGTGTTGTGGGCGTTCAGCCTCGGCGCGGTTGCATCGGTTACCGCATTGCGCGAGACATCCGTGGTGATCGCGGCGATTATCGGCGCGGTTCTGTTCCGCGAATCTTTTGGTGCCCGGCGTATCCTATCGGCCGTTGCGGTTGCTTTCGGTGTGGTGTTGCTCAATGTGAACAGTACATTTTAGCATTGTTTTGGGGTATCACGGCCCTTTCGGCAGGCGCGCCCGCCTTCTATATTCAGGCGATGGAAAAGAACTCACCTGCCTGGCTGCGGCCAACGATCGAATACGGCCCCTTGGGCGTGTTTTTGGTCGCCTACTACAAATTCGATCTAATCGCGGCGACGGGCGCGTTCATGGCCGCAACCGTTGTCGCCATTGCCGTATCTTATGTGGTCGAGCGCCGCGTCCCGATCATTCTGGTCGTAACGGCCGTGGTCGTGATGGTGTTCGGTGGGTTGACGCTGATTCTCGACGATGACCGGTTCATCAAGATGAAGCCGACCATCGTCCAAGGGCTGTTCGCCGTCGTCCTGGTTGGCGGATTGGCCATCGGCAAACCCCTGTTGAAACCGTTGCTCAGCGCAGCGTGGCAGTTGACGGATCGGGGATGGCGCTTGTTGACCCTGCGCTTCGGATTGTTTTTTGCGGTAATGGCGGTTGCCAATGAAATAGTCTGGCGTACGCAAAGCACGGATTTCTGGGTCAACTACAAGATCTTCGGCGCGCTCGCCATTACCTTCGCGTTCACGGCCAGCCAAGCGCCTTTGATCATGCGTTACCAGATCGATCCGGAAGAAGGCGAGCCCAGCGCACCGGAAAACGACTAATCCTGTGGGTTGGTTCGTGCGATGAAGGCGGATTCGTCAGCAACCTCCCGGTGGTGGTTCAAGGCCCAGCGGACCGATGGGAAGGCAAGGTTGTCCCAGGGAATGGAGTCCCAATCGAAAAGGCCGACTTCGAGGCTTTCCTCGCCCGCCGCGACTTCGGGCGACGACAGCGTCGCGCGGTAGATGAGCTGGACCTGGCTAATGCGGGTCACATTGTATACCGCCAGCAGAGCGTCGATCTTGATGTCCGCGCACGCTTCTTCTTTCGCTTCGCGTATAGCACCGGTTTCCGCGTCTTCGTTCAGTTCGAGGTAGCCCGCCGGTATCGTCCAAAAGCCGCGGCGCGGTTCGATTGCGCGTCGGCATAACAGGATGCGGTCTTCCCAGGTGACGACCGACCCGACGACGACCAGCGGGTTATCGTACTTGATGTAGGTGCATTCAGGACATACCAGCCGCGGTCGATTATCGCCGTCGGGTATTTCGCGGATGCGGGGTCCGAAATCTGGCTTTGCAAACGGTTGGGAACTTGAGGAGCCGGAATCTGACATACCGGTAATCTGGACCGCGTATGCGATCCAGACAAGCCCCACCGGTAGGTGTTTGGTTTCGTGCTAGACCGTAACGTCCAGTCTCGTTCCGCGGGTCGCATCGCCGCTCGACGATCCTTCACCACCCGCACTGACGGATTGTGCGGCGCCCGTAATGGACGTGTCGGCGCTCGCATCGCCGCCGGCCTGGTCACCGGCTTGTGTCGTTGCCTGCAGGGTCTGCTGCGTTGCGCGTTGCGCGCCGCTCGCTTGCGAGGCGCTGAGCACACTCGACGCCGCCGATCCCGCAATTTCGCTAATAGCCATTCTTTGCTCCGATTCTCAAGACATGTGGCCTGTTGCTGCCTGGATCATAGGATCGAGCCCTTAATAAAGGTTTAATACCGACGAGCGTTGATATGGGCTCGACTGCCGTGACGAGGTTATTGTTTATTTAGAACGGCTTACGCGCCAAACGGTGTTCGATGCGGAGTCGGCGATCAACAGGCTGCCGTCGTGCCAAAGCGCCAAACCGGCCGGGCGACCGATGACCTGGGCCTGTTGCGCGCCGTTCCAGCCTTCTACGGTGTCGACCCAGAAGCCGGTCACGAAGTTTTCATACCATCCGAGCGGCCGCCCATTCTCAAACGGCACGCGGACGACTTTGTAGCCGGTCGGTACGGCGGAATTCCACGATCCTTGCAGGGCGACGAAGGCATCGTCGCGCCATTCCGGGGGAAACTGATCGCTATTGGCGAAAGCAATGCCGATCGGGGCGGAGTGCGACTGGAAAAGGACGTCGGGTAAAATTGTCTGTGTCACCAGATCCGGGCGCAGCTTCGCGTAGCCCGGCATCGGGTTGGGTCCGATATAGGCGTAGGGCCAACCATAAAAGCCGTCTTTCTGGACCTGCGTCAGGTAATCAGGAACCAGCCCGTCGCCCATCCCGTCCCGCTCGTTGACCACCGCGTACAAGACACCGGTTTGCGGATGGAAGGCGATGCCAACCGCATTTCGTATTCCGTAGGCGAATATCCTCCCGTTGGAACCGTCCGCATCAAAGCGCTTGATGGAAGCGCGAGGCAGAGGTTCTTCTGCGATATTTCCTTCGCTGCCGATCGCGACATAGAAATATCTGCCGTCGGGTGCAAAGACGATGTCGCGGGTCCAATGGCCGCCCGGATCGCCGAACGCGCCTCGCGGCGTGATCCGTTCCGGTTTCGAACCGGCGCGCCGCTGCCCGGGCGCGAAGGGGACGCGCCAGACCCCTTGAAGGTCGGCGATATACAAATAGCCGTTCCGCAACGCCAAGCCGTGCGGCGTGTCGAACCCTTCGGCGTAGGCCGATACGTCGTCGGCCCGGCCGTCGCCGTCCGTGTCGACCAGAAGCGTCACCTCGTCGATACGGGATTGCGCCAGGAAGACTTCGCCGCTGGGCGCCACGGTCATCCAGCGCGCGTGATTCAACTTATTAGCGAATACATTGACCTTAAAGCCCGGTGGCGCGACAGGTGTCTGTCCGGGTCGCCGGGCGACGACCTGTGATCCATTGGAGGCGCTTGGCGTGATGAACGGCGCCGGCATGTCGGCGGGCTTCACATGAAAACGTTGTCCCGGATGGTCGGTAGGCGGTTGCGCCGACGACGGCGAGGAAAGTGCGATTGCCAGGATAATCCATGCGAGTCGCTTCATCCGTATCTCCCGAAATACATCGTGGTATTTTAAATCTAACAAAATTCAACCGGTGCGCGCAGCAACTAAAATTGGACGGTCGGAAGGAAACGTGTTATTAAAAAAGCAAGCCTCGACAAACACTTATATTGAATTTGATTTAAATTTAGAAAATGGATCAAGTTGCTTCCTCTGCCGTCTGGCGCAAACGTCCCAATGTGGGAAGCGTTCAGGAACTGCTGGCGTTGGCGCAGGACCGCTCGCGTGCCGGCCGAGAATACCTAGCGAGCGCCGCCGGGGATTTTTTTGCGGAAGATAAGGGCGTTCTCAGCGATCGAGAACGCGCCATTATGACGGATATCCTCAGCCGGCTGATTAAGGATGTCGAGGTCTCCGTCCGTCGCAAACTCGCTCAACGATTGGCGGAAACGGAAAGCGCGCCGCATACACTTTTGGTTGAATTGGCAAACGATGAAATCGAGATCGCGGCACCGGTCTTGAATCGCAGCAAGGTCTTAAAAGACACCGATCTCATTGAAATTATCCGGCATAGGACGATGGAACACCAATTGGCCGTGGCCATGCGGGAGTCCGTTGCCGCACCGGTTACGGATGCGCTGGTAGAAACCGGCAATCCGGCGGTCGTCGAAAAACTGCTCGGGAACCACGGTGCGTCGTTCGCGCCCGAAACCTTGGCGTCGGTCGTCGATCAATCGCGCGAGCGCGTGAATTATCAGGAACCGTTATTGCAACGCGATGATCTCGGTCCGGAATTGGCGAAGCGGATGTATTGGTGGGTATCCGCAGCCCTGCGCGCCGCGATCCTAGACCGTTACGAACTCGATCCGGATACCTTCGACGACGCCATGGAAGGCGCCGTCCATGAAACATTCGAAGAAGCGGGCGTGACGGTGGAGGACGAGGCGCCGGTATCGCTGTCATCGCTTCTTAAGCTCAATGAAGTTGCGCAGAACGAATTGGTGAAGGCGTTGCGCGACGGCGATATTGTGTTGTTCCAATCGCATTTGCACAAGGCGACTGGTCTCGGTTTGCCGATTTTGCGCGACCTCATGTTCGAACCGGGCGGTGATCGGCTGGCGATCGCGTGCCGCACCACCGATATGGCGCCGAAAATATTCGCGGCAATTTATCGTCTGCTCCGCACGGCGTCGGCTCACAACGCGCCGGTGAAGCGCGGTGAACTGACGCGTATCGCGTCATTGTATTTGGACATTAAGCCGGAGCTGGCCATGACTGTCTTGCGTCGATGGCGCCGTAACCCGAACTATCTTGCAGCAATTGAACAGGTTACGGGCAAGCCGCGGCAGCGCTGACAGGCGCGTGTACGGCGCAGGAAGATCGGTATCGAGATCGCAACAAGCAGGGGCGTTTTGCACAGCGGAAAAATGCCAACGGCGCAACGAGGACAAGGTATCGAATCGCTGCTTCAGATGGCGCAAGACACGTCATCCAAAAGCCGCAACACGCTCGCCCGATCCGTCGTGGATATCTGCCTCGAGGATGGCGCTACTCTGAGTGCGCGCGAAGTCGAACTTACCTTCGACATCTTGCACAAGCTGTTGCACAGCGTGGAAATGCGGGTTCGCCGCGACCTGGCGCAACGACTGGCGTCGCGCGAGGATGTCCCGCGCGACCTTATCGTGACACTGGCCAACGATCAGATCGACGTGGCTTATCCGGTCCTGGTGGAAAGTGAAATTTTACAGGATTCCGACCTGATCGCGATCGCAAAGGAACAGCCGGCGAGCCATCAAATCGCGATAACGTTGCGGGAGCATGTCAGTACGGGTGTTTCCGCGGCGTTGGTGGAAACAAACAATATCGACGTGATCGATTCCCTGATGCGCAACCCGGCGGCGGAACTTGCACCCGTCACGATGGAGCGGCTCGTAGAAAAATCTCGCGAAGAGCCGCCGCTGCGCCGACCCCTGCTGCAACGGCATGATCTGAAACCCGAACTCGCGCGGCGGATGTCGGGCTGGGTCGGCGACGCCTTGAAAGAGTTCATCACGACGAACTTTCCGGGGGCATTCGAAAATATCGAGTTGGATATCGACGAAGCGGTACGCGGGACGGCAGACGAATCGGATATGGCCGCGCAGCATGACCTGCGCGCGAAAGTCGCAGATATCGAAAATGCCGGCGGCATTTCGGCGGACGACTTGGTAAAACGCTGATCCAAGACGAAATCGAACTGTTCGAAGCGCTGTTCGCACGGCGGACCGGTATCGATGCGGCGGCGATGCCGGTTATCGTGTACGATCCGGGAGGGGAACCTTTCGCCATCGCCTGCAAGGCCAGCGGCTTCGCAGCGAACGAATTCGAAACGATTTATTTGCTCCTGACGAAAGCGCTGGCCGGGCAAAATGAGGCGGACTCTGTAGAGTTCAAGCGAATTCGCGCCTACTACAAGAAACTCGACGAGGGCGCCGCCTGCAGCGTGATCGAAGAATGGAGACAAGCGCCGGCGAAGGCCAGGAATTCCGCGTAAGGTCCTTGAAATCTCGATAAAAATAGTCCCTGCTGTAATTTCCAGCGTAACTCTGGATCGAAAACGGAATCGGCAATGGCGCTCCAAGGCCTGCCCATAGCGTTGCTCGGCCTCGTCGCGGTCATCCTTGCGGCGCTGCTGGTCGGCTACCGGCACATGAAAAACCGAGCCGTGCGCCGTTTGATGTCCTCGGGCATGTTGTTTCTCGTCGTCAGCGCTCTGGTGCTCGTCGTCACCTTTATTCCGAAATGGACCGGGATCGCGCCGGACCACGCCGTCTTCTTGTTGTCCGTTCAGATTGCGCATGTGTTGTGGTGGCTGGCGCTTGCCAGTACGGCGATTCGTGCGTCCGACGTCCTGTTGTGGCGCGGCCTGTTCGGCGGGCAAACCGTCCCTAAACTGCTGAAGGATGTTCTGGGCGCGATCTATTACATCGTCGCCTTGTTCGCGATTGTCGCTTTTGTTTTAGAACAACCGGTGACCGGTCTTCTGGCGACATCCGGTGTTGTCGCGGTCGTGTTGGGTTTCGCGCTGCAGAACACGCTGAGCGACGTTTTCTCGGGCATCGCGCTGAACATGGAGCATCCCTACCGCCAGGGCGATTGGATCCGTCTCGATACCGGATTCGAAGGCGAGGTCGTCGAAATTAACTGGCGGGCGACTCATTTGCGCAGCCGGGAGGATACCGAGATCGTCCAGCCCAACTCGGGCATGGCGACCGCGCGGATCATAAACTTCCACTACCCCGACCGCGGTTACGCCTTCAACATTCAGGTGAGGGTCGACTACAAGGTGCCGCCGGCTCGGGTAAAATCGACCTTGAAAGCCGCGGCCCTGTCGTGCGAACGCGTAAAGCGCCATCCCGGTCCGATCCCGCGCATTCTGAGTTTCGAGGAATCTTTCGTCATGTATGACCTCAAGGTCTGGGTCTCCGACTTCTCCGAGCACCCGGACCATGTCGACGAGTTGATGACGAGTATTTGGGAGCATATGCGCTGGGCCGGCATCACGGCGGCCTTCCCGCAACGCGACATCCATATCTTCGAAGAATTGGAACGGGACGAAACCGATTCCTTGGCCGTCAGCGAACTGCTCGACCGCGTCGATCTGTTCGCATCGCTCGAGATGGAGGAGAAAAACGAACTCACCTCGAAGCTGGACCAGAAGCATGTACGGTCCGGCCAGCAGATCGTCCAGCAGGGCGCGGAAGGTTCGTCGCTCTACATCGTGGCGGAAGGCTTGCTGGAAGTCCGGATCCGTTTCGATGAAGACGGACCGGAACGCAAGGTTGCGCAAATCGGGCCCGGCGATTTCTTCGGCGAAATGTCGCAGCTGACCGGGGCGCCGCGCAGTGCGACGGTGATCACGTTGACGGAATCGGTGATCTACAAGATCGAAAAAATTCACCTCGAGCCGATCTTGCAGGCCCGCCCGCTGATCGCCGAATCCCTCGTATCGTTACTGAGCCTGCGCCAGGAAGCGACGAAGGCGCTGGCCGATGGCGACGACGGCAAAGCGCTGGACAGCCAGCAGGTCGATACGAGCTACGCCGAGCAGATGCTCGGCCGCATCCGCAATTTCTTCCAGCTGAGCCATTAGGCGCGCCGGGACGGCGGGCGTCAGCCCTGTTGCAAGGCGGCAACGCCGGGCAGGGTGCGGCCTTCCAGCCATTCCAGGAACGCGCCACCGGCCGTCGAGACATAGCTGAACCTGTCCGCGACGCCAGCGTGTACCAGCGCGGCGACCGTATCGCCGCCGCCGGCAACGGTCGTCAGGCTGCCCGAATCCGTCAGTGCTGCCGCGGCCCGCGCGATGGCGACCGTCGCGGCATCGAAAGGCGGCACTTCGAAGGCGCCGAGCGGCCCGTTCCAGACCAATGTGCGGCAATCGGCGAGTTGCGCTTCGATCGCCGCGATGCTTTTCGGCCCGAAATCGAGAATCATCTGGTCGGCCGGCACCGCTTCCAATGGCACGGTCTGCGTTGCCGCGCCGGCTTCGAACGCGCCGGCGATCACGGCATCCTCGGGCAGGACGATGCGGCAATCCTGCGCTACCGCCTGCGCCAGGATGCGGCGCGCCGTATCGGCGAGATCCCGTTCGCACAGGCTGGCGCCGACGGCGATCCCTTGCGCGTACAGAAACGTGTTCGCCATGCCGCCGCCGATGATCAGGCGGTCGACCTTTGCGACCAGATGACCCAGGACGTCCAGCTTGCTCGACACCTTTGCGCCGCCGACGATCGCGGCCAGCGGCCGTTCGGGATCGTCCAGTGCGCTGCCGAGCGCCGCCAGTTCCGCCGCCAAATTCCGGCCGGCGGCGGCGGGCAGCATCCGCGCTATGCCTTCCGTAGAGGCGTGCGCGCGGTGCGCGGCGGAAAACGCATCGTTCACGTAGACGTCGCCCAGCGCCGCGAGCGCCCCGGCGAAATCCGAGTCGTTCGCCTCTTCGCCGGGATGGAAGCGCAAATTTTCCAAAAGAACCACGCCGCCTTTCGGCAACGCCGCGACGGCGGTCTCGGCATCGTTGCCGATGCAATCGGTCGCGAAGGCGACGGGACGGCCGCCAAGCGATTGCGACAGGGCGGCGGCTACCGGTTGCAAGGACATCTCGGGCACGGCCTTCCCTTTGGGCCGCCCGAAATGGGAGACGACGATCACGCGGGCGCCGCTCTCGGCCAATTCGTTGATGGTCGGCGCGAGCCGGTCGAGACGGGTCGAATCGCTGACCCGCCCGTCCCGCATGGGCACATTCAGGTCGCCCCGCAGGATGACGCGGCGTCCAGCGGTGTCGAGGTCGTCTAGCGTTTTGAACATGGGCGGTTGTCTACCACGTGCAACCCGGACCGCGACAGGCTATCTTCGTCGAAATACAACGAGGCAGACAGTGTTGAGCGACGAACAACGCGCCGAAATCGTGGCGTGGCTCCGCGAGCGCGAAAACATCCCCGCGGAGCCGCAAGAGATCGTCGCGACAGGTAAAACGCTCGACTACTACATCGGCTGCTGGGGTACCGCCCAAAAAACGGCGGCGACCGAAACGGGCACGGCGCTATCGATCTGGCAGGGCGAGGGCTATTTTTTTCTCATCGCCGAATATGGGGAATTCCGGGCCGCGGCTGTCTTTTGACGGATCGCCTATTGGCCCAGCCTGTGCGCGTAGAGCCGCTGGTAATAGGGCAGGCATTGCGCGCCGAGTTGCTCCAGCGCGTCCGTCAAATCGACCTGCTTCGGACGGTACTCGACGAAGCCGGTCGAGTCGGTCACCGAGCTATACCAGTATTTGCTCCAGACCCCATCCGTCGCTCTTGGACCGGGCGGCCAGGAGAGCATTTCGGGTGAGAAAGCAATTCCGACCGAATCGCAGAGCGCCGCGAGCAGCTTGCCGGGATCGCATAGCACGTCTTTTGCATCGAGGACGGGCGGCGGGGTTCCCGTTTCCCTGTAAAGTTTGTCGAACAGGGCGGCCTGCTGCGGCAACCCCGTATCCTCGAGCGTGACCGTCTCGCGCACTTTCGTGTAGGACGCCAGCATTTCCCGAGGGTCTCGAATCAGGAAGCAATTGGTCAGTGCGCCGAGCCAGTCCTGGCCGATTTCCGGCAGCAGGTGGTGCGACATGTGTTTTTGGTACCAGATCGCCTTGCTGTCCGGGACCGGGCCGAGAAGCCGGTCCGCGACCGCGGACCAATCGTCGGGTTGCGCGGCGATGACCTCCGCGCGCCCCGGGTGGGCGAGCCCGGTCCGGCGCAGATAGTAACCGTACAGCGGTTCGTCCGTGACCGCGGTGTCGGGCCGGGTTCCGAAGGCGCGCAGCATCGCGGTCGAAATATTGCGCGGCCCGGACCACATGGCGATTCGCAACGGACCGGTCATGCGGGCGCGCACTCCCGTTCGATCAAGTCGCGATAGAGGTCGCGCAATCGGACCGTCATCTGGCCGAGTTCGCCGGTGCCGAGTGTCCTGCCGTCGACGGACGCGACCGGCGTGAGGCCGCCGAAGGTTCCGGTCACGAAGGCTTCCTCGGCGCTGTACACTTCGGTCAGCGAGAAGTCTTTCTCGTAAACCGGTATGCGGTTTTCGCGGCACAGAGCGACAACGTTCGCGCGGGTAATCCCCGGGAGGCAGTACCGGCCCGTCGAGGTCCAGACTTCGCCGTGGCGGACGATGAAGAAATGCGTCGAGTTGCAGGTCGCGACGAACCCAAGCGGATCCAGCATCAGCGCTTCGTCCGCACCGGCTTTGTCCGCCTGAATGCACGCCGCGATGCAGTTCAGTTTCGACAGGCTGTTCCATTTGGGGTCCTGCGTATCCGGTGCGCCGCGGTGGATGTGCACCGTGAACAGGCTCAGGGGCGCGACGTCGCGCGCGATTTTGTATTCCGGGATGATGACGATCGTCGGGCCGCCGACATTGGCGTTCGGGTGCTGATAGGGCGTGCGTTTGAGGCCTCGGCTGACGATGAGGCGGATATGCACGCCGTCGGTCATGCCGTTGGCGTCGCAAGTGCGTTGGATCTCCGCCGCGAGCTCGCCCTCGGTCATGCCGATATCGATGTCGACCGCCTTGAGGTTCTCATAGAGCCGCGCCAAATGCCGGTCCAGAAAGGCGAGCTTGCCGTGGTGCAGGCGCATACCTTCCCACATTCCGTCGCCGAGCAAAAATCCGCTGTCGAAGACGGATATCTTCGCCTCGGGCCGCGGCGTCAGCTCACCGTTCACGTAGATCAGGACAGTTTCGTTGCGCGGGTCGTCTTCGTAGGCGTGGGTGCCGCTTGCCATTGGGTTTTACCTTCGTCGTTCGTTTCTTGCCTATCCGGGTAACGCCCATGACCGCTACATGTAGGGTGCCGCCACTCTCCCGAGTAAAGCTCGGCATAGGTTGGAGCAGAGGTGTCGCCCGCGATGCCGAGCAATGAGCGGAAGGCGTTGAACGGGTAGAACCGCCTGTTGAAGCGGAAG
>JAKZTB010000063.1:0-30918 GCA_047517345.1 Alphaproteobacteria bacterium | reverse complement strand
GCGCTACACCGATCTCGTCGGCAGGTACTGCGTACTGCCGCTGGTCGGACGACGGCTGATTGTTGTCGCCGACGAGCACGCCGATCCGGAGCAAGGCTCCGGCGCGGTTAAGATCACGCCGGCGCACGACTTCAACGATTTCGAGGTCGGTCGGCGGCACGGCCTGGAGATGGTGAACATCTTCGACGTCGAGGCATGCATCAACGAGAACGCGCCCGAAATATACCGCGGCATGGACCGTTTCGATGCGCGTCAGGCCGTCGTAGCCGATATGGAAGCTGCGGGTTATCTCGATCGGGTCGAGGAGCAGGTGCATATGGTCCCGTATGCGGACCGCGGCGGCGTTCCGATCGAACCCTATTTGACCGAGCAATGGTTTGTCGACGCCAAGACTTTGGCCAAACCGGCAATCGAAGCGGTCGAACAGGGCAAGGTGAAGTTCGTTCCGGCGAATTGGGACAAGACCTACTTCGAATGGATGCGCAATATCCAGCCTTGGTGCATCTCCCGCCAGCTATGGTGGGGCCACCAGATCCCGGCATGGTATGGCCCCGACGGCGAAATTTTCGTTGCGCACAGCGAAGCCGATGCGATGGCCGCGGCGGAAGAGCATTACGGGCAGGCGACGGCGCTGACGCAGGACGAGGATGTACTCGACACCTGGTTTTCGTCCGGTCTTTGGCCTTTCTCGACATTGGGCTGGCCGGAGCAAACGCCGGAGGTGGCGCGCTACTACCCGACGGACGTCCTCGTAACCGGGTTCGACATCATCTTCTTCTGGGTCGCCCGCATGATGATGCTCGGTATCCATTTCATGGGCGAGGTCCCCTTCCGGACAGTCTATGTCCATGCGCTGGTCCGTGACGCCAGCGGTCAGAAGATGTCGAAATCCAAAGGCAACATCATCGATCCGCTGGAATTGATCGACCGGTTCGGCAGCGATGCCCTGCGTTTCACGCTGGCGTCGCTTGCAGCGCCGGGACGCGATATCAAGCTGTCGGAAGCGCGTGTCGAAGGATCGCGGAATTTCGCCACCAAGTTATGGAACGCCGCGCGCTTCTGCGAGATGAACGAATGCGTTCCGGTGGCGGGCTTCGATCCGGCATCGTGCGAACAGACGGTCAACCGCTGGATCGTCGGCGAGGTCGCACACTGCGCGCTGGATATCAATCGAAACATCGCGGCGTATCGGTTCAACGATGCGTCCCACACGATCTATCAGTTTATCTGGGGCACTTATTGCGATTGGTATCTGGAATTTTCCAAGTCGCTTTTGAACGGCGAAAACGTCGATGCGCGGGACGAGACGCGCGCCGCGGTGGGGTGGGCGATGACGCAACTGTTGCGCATGCTGCATCCCTTCATGCCCTTCATCACCGAGGAATTGTGGACCCAATTCGGCGGCACGGACGGCGGCATGCTGATCACCGAAGCCTGGCCGGAATTTGGCGACGCGCTGGATGACGACGCGACACGGGCTGAAATGGGCTGGGTTGTCGGGTTGATTTCGGACATCCGGTCCGTCCGGGCGGAGATGAATGTACCGCCGGCCGCTGAAATTCCGCTGCTGCTGAACGGCGCGAACGAGACCAGCGCCGATTGGCTGGATCGGCATGGACCGTTGATTAGGCGTCTGGCGCGACTGTCCGCGACGTCGACCGACGGTACCATTCCCGATGGCGCCGTCCAGCTGGTACATGGCGAGGCGACCGCGGCGCTGCCGATCGCGGACGTTATCGATATCGACCAGGAGAAATCGCGTTTGCAGTCGGCGATCGCCAAATCTGAAGGTGAGATCGGCAAGCTGGAAAAGAAACTCGGTAACGCCCAGTTCCTCGCCAAGGCGCCGGAGCAAGTCGTCGAAGAACAGCGCGGGCGGCTGGCGGCGTCACAGTCGACGCGCGCCAAGCTGGCCGACGCTTTGGATCGGTTGTCAGCAGCGAGTTAAAATTCCACCAGAGAAGCGCCGACGGTTTGAATGGTTTGGTCCGTTTCGAGGGCGTGGCGGAGAGGAAATGGCGCGTTTAGTTTCGGGCGCTGCGGCAATCGCTATCACCGGGTTATGGCTATTATCGGGCCGGTCGGCTTTGGCGCACGCGTTCGGTCAGCGCTATGACCTTCCAGCACCCCTATGGATGTATCTAAGCGGCGCTGGCGCAACGGTCGCATTTTCGTTCCTCGCCACGGCGCTCACTTTGCGCCGCGGCGCGATGGCGCAAATGCCGACGTTCGATCTTTCCGCTGCACCGGTGAGTCGTTGGTTATGTCACGGGGGTTTCGTCGGTTTTCTGCAAGCGCTCTCTTTTGCGATGTTCCTTCTCATACTCGCCACGGGGCTCTTTGGCCTCCAGAGTCCGTTGAAAAATTTCGCGCCGACCATGGTTTGGGTCATCTGGTGGATCGGCCTCGCGATGGTTTCGGCGCTGCTCGGCGATCTGTGGCGCGTCGTCAATCCCTGGCGCGCGGTGATAACGTGGATCGAAGCGTTGCGCGGCAGCGAACTGGAATCAAGGCCGTATCCGGAGCGTTTGGGAAGCTGGCCCGCCGTCGTTCTGTTCTCCGTTTTCGCGTGGTTGGAGCTCGTTTCGGAAACCGGAGAGTCGCCCCGCCAGTTGGCCTATCTGATCGTGATCTATTCGATTATCACCTGGTGGGGCATGGTGATCTACGGTCGCGACGTTTGGCTCATCCGTGGCGAAGCCTTCACGGTGGCGTTCTCTCTGTTCGCGCGTTTCGCCCCCACCGGCGTGGGCGATGTCGCGCGATCCGGCGCGCGGCGGCCATGGGTGCTGCGTCGGCCCGCCGTCGGACTGTTGACGGAGAAGCCCGTGTCGCCGTCCGTCGCCGCGTTTGTTCTGCTAATCCTTGCGACGGTGACCTATGACGGGTTTCTGGAAACGCCGGCCTGGGGGGCGGTCTTGGAATGGGTCGCCGAAGATGCGACTTTGCGCCCGTTGCTGGTGGCGCTCCAGGAAGCCAGCGTAAACCTGCATAAACTGGTCAAAACCATAGGCCTTATCGTATTCCCCGTTGGATTCGCCCTAGCATTTCTGATTTTCTGCGCACTGATGCGTGCGGCCGGTGGGTCGATTCCGTTCGGCGACGTGGTCGGATTTTTCATTTTAACGTTGCTCCCGATCGCCATCGCCTATCACATCGCCCACTATCTGTCTTACTTTCTGCTTGCGGGACAGCTCATGATTGCGCTCGTCTCCGATCCGTTCGGCTGGGGATGGGATCTTTTCGGGACCGCGAACTACAAGATGGATATCGGAATCGTCACCGCCAAGTTCGTTTGGTATTTGTCGGTTACGACTATCGTTATCGGCCACCTGATCGCCGTCTATCTGGCGCATGCGATGGCGCTGCGCGCGTTTCCGACGTCACGCGCCGCGCAGCTGAGCCAAATTCCCATGATGGTACTGATGGTCGGGTACACGGTGGTCAGCCTGTGGATTCTCTCACAGCCCGTCGTCGAAAGCAGCATGCCTGGAGGATGATATGAGCGATGTGATGGCAGCACCCTGGGACCTGAAGCGGGCCGCCGCCTGGGACAAATGGTTCCCGATCCTGGAACGCGGCGCACAGGTGCTCAGCGACCGGCTGGTAGTGCTTGCGGCAGTCGGCCCCGGCGACCGCGTGCTCGACGTGGCGACGGGACTTGGCGAACCGGCCGCGACCGCCGCGCGGGCGGTTGGCCCGGACGGCCATGTAGACGGCGTCGATCTGTCGCCCGACATACTTGAATTCGCGCAGCGCCGGGCAACGCGCCGTGGCCTCACGAATGTCACGTTTCGAGTGGCGGATGCGAACAGTCTCGCTGCCGACGGTATGGGCTACGACGCGATCCTGTGCCGCTGGGGTTTGATGTTCATGACGGACCTGCAAGCGACGCTGACGGCGTTCCGCGGGATGCTGAAGCCGGAAGGCCGAATCGCGGCCGCGATCTGGGGCGCGCCGGAAGACGCGCCGTCGCTCAGCATGGGCAATCGGATCGTTTTGGAGGCGCTCGGCTTGCCGCCGCCGAACGAAGGACCCGGCACGCCATTCGCCTTGTCGGATGTCGCGGCTGCGGAAAGGACCTTCGAAGCTGCCGGGTTTCGCGAGGTCGCGGGCGAGTGGCAATCCGTGACCTACATTTTCGAATCGGTTGATGAATTTACCCAGTTTCGCCGGGAACGCTCGAAACCTTTGGAAGACAGGATCGCCCATTTCCCGGGCGCGCAGCGCGATGCGGCCTGGCAGGCCGTTGCGGAAGCGGCGCGCGCGTTCGCCGATGCCGACGGCGTCGTGCGGATGGCGAACAAGGCGTATTGCATCAGTGCGCGGCGGTAACCGCCAAGAATGCAACACGGGGCTGGAAAGGGGCAGGGCGGCTGATTATTCTGCAGCGCAATGCGCGGACCGTGGGCCCGGCGGTGGACGGCGCGGTGACTCACCCGGGCGCGAAGGCTGAAACACACGTCTACACCGACATCTAGTTTCGCTGATCTGCTGGGCCGTGCGGACAAACAGTTCGGTGCGGGACGGCAGGACGAGGCCTTTGTCCTTTATGGGCAGGTTCTGGCCGCCGAGCCGGAAAATCTCGACGCGCTGAAAGGGGCTGGTCGGGCGCTGCTCGCGTTGCGGCGTCTCAACGAATCGTCGGATTCGTGGCAAGCGGCCTACGCCGCGGCACCGGACGATCCCGAAGTGCAATTTCAATGTGGTCTTGTGCAATTTCGTCGCGGCGAAATTTCTGTTGCGCGTGATTTTTTTCGAAGAGCGCTTTTGCTGCAGCCTTCACTCTACGGTGCGCGGGGGATGAATCTGCTGGCCATGCTTTACCAAGATGCTGTAGACGCCGATGCGCTCTGGCAGACTCAAAAAGAATGGGCGGCGCAGCGGTCACCAGTTCCAATCGTGTCCAAATTTACGAACGATCCGCAACCGGACCGGCCGTTGCGGATTGGTTACCTCTCATCCGATTTTCGCGCCCATCCGGTCGGGTTCAACATGTTACCGGTCTACCGGCGGCTGGATCGTCAGTTCTTCCGCATATATTCCTACGCCGAAGTCGCTGGGCCCGACACGGCGACACGTTTGTTCGAAGAGGCCAGCGACGTTTGGCGTTCGACCGTGGGGATGAGCGACGCCGACGTTGCTCGGGCTATCGTTGCGGACGAAATCGATATTCTCATCGTATTGGCTGGTCATCTCGACGAAAACCGGCCTTATATAGCGCGCTATCGAGCGGCACCTGTCCAGGTCAGCCATTGCGATATATGCACTTCGGCGATGCCTGAAATAGACTATTTCATCGGAGATTGGTTCGTGACGCCCCGCGGTGGGCCGGAGCGATTTTCCGAGCGGGTGATCCGACTGCCGACTTTTACGGTCCATTCAATTCCAGCCGAAGCGCGCGCGCCAGGTCCTTTGCCGGCACAGACCAACGGTTACATCACCTTTGGATCTTTCAACGCGCCGCAGAAAATCTTAGACCAGTGTATCGATATCTGGTCTGCGCTTATCCGAGCCGTGCCCGGCTCGCGTCTAATGTTAAAACATTTCGAGTCGTATAGCGAAACGGCGACGCTGACGCGCATCCTCGATCGGTTCGCAAAGCGTGGGATTGGAGGTGACCGGATATCGGTGCTCGAGTCTGCGGATCTTCGTTCCGAGCATTTGGGCGCTTACGACGGGATTGATATTGCGCTCGATACTTTTCCTTTCAACGGCGTGACGACGACGTATGAAGCGCTGCTTATGGGGGTACCCGTCGTTACGATAGCCGGCGATCGCTTCGTTTCACGCTGCGCGGCGGCGACTTTGGAGGCGGTTGGGCTTGGCGTGTGCATCGCGGCGGATACAAGTGGTTATTTTAACCGCGCTGTAGAGCTTGCGTCGAATATCGAACGGCTCGCGTCGATCCGCATGAATTTGCGTCAGGCAGTAATTACGGCGCGGATTTGCGACGCGGATAGATATGTCCGAAACTTGGGCCGTGTTTATCGGGCAATTTGGCGGCGCTGGTGCTTTCAAAACCGAAAAGAAGATCGATTAAGTTCTGATTAGACTTTAAATTTCGTTCAGCTTGTGTCTGAGAATTCGCACCAGACCGGTGTATGATCGGAGGATTCCTCCTTGCTGCGTGAACTGCGGTCGATCATGCCGACGACTAGACCGGATCAAGTTTGATGCAGAGCATCAAACCTGTGAATCCGCTCGCTCTTAATAGATAGAGCAAAGCAACACGACCAATGACAATCGCCTACGGCGATTCCCATCAATCCTGATTTGCTCTAAACGTCGCCGCGAATATGTACAATCTTTCGCATGCTGTCTTCTTGCGACGCCTTAAACCGGGTGAAGAATTCAGCCACTGTTTCCGCTTCGATGTTCCCGTTGTCCGGCAATGTGGCCGAATCGCAGTTAAATTCGAAACGCTGCTTGAACGCCCATTCGAAATAATGGAAATCGCTCTCCCGGATGCACCAACTTAGCGCCGAGCGAACGCACTGTTCCACAGTAACGGCGGCCTCGCCGAAGGGCCGCGCCGTGCCGTCCGTTTCGGAATCGAGATCGACAACGAAAAGGTCTGCTGCGGGATTGTCGATGACCTTGAAAATTCGGGCCGGGTCTTCGCCCATCGCAAGTTCAGCATAAAACCGGGCGTCGGCTGTGAAGTAGTCGAATTCCAAATCCGCCGGAATAATTTCATGGCTAATGAGAGCCGGGCTTAATTGGTAGGTGCGCGCGGCGAAACCGGTCGCTGTTTTGAAGTAAAGCGCTACGACATCCTGGTTGATGGGCCGGCTGTCCGGGCGGATAAACATATCGTGGAGTTGCGGGTTGAGATTATTGACGGTGTAGTCGAGCAAGTGTTTCACATCGAGCACGATGGCGTTGCCCGCAACCGCGTCTTTATTGTCCAGATACTCCGCCAGGCCACCGTCCCGCGCGCGCAGCGAAATCATCAATACTGCCTTATAGCCCGCGCGCAGATAGGACTTTGCCGCCGTGAAATGGCGGTCGCTGTATAGGCCCTCGGTGCAAACAAAGGTCAAATCCGCGCCCAGTGCCTTCGCCTTCACCGCAGACAGGCTTTGCGCGCCTGAGACGTACAATCGGTCCGGGGCTCTCGTGGCGGCGGTTTCCTTGAAGGCGGAGAATTCGTCGGGGATCATCAAGTAATCGATACGGGCGATTTCGGCGAGAGCTTGGATGCTGGGCGACGCGGCGAGGCGCGCGCGGTCCACCTCGGTCGTATAGATATCGAAGATAACGGGATCGGTCGCGGCCAAGGCCGGCACGTTGCCGGGCGCCAGCAGGCTGGGTAGCGACCAGCGTAGAAACTTTTCAACATAGGCCTCGCCCCACAAGGCGAGACTGAACAGCGTCGCCCGGCCGTCCAGCGGCGCCAACAGCCGCGCCTTTGCTTTTTCCGTCTCGTAATGCCGCAGCAAATGTAAATAAAAATCTGTCTCTTCAGCGGTGTCGGGTGTCAAGGTTTGGATCGTCTTCAGCAAGTCAATTGCTTTTTCCGGCTGTTGGTAATGTATGAATTGCCGCGCGGTTTGGATGCGGTCTTTAAGGGGTGAAATGGCGTGCGCCAACATGTCGGTTGGCGACAGGATCAAGGCGCTGTTGGCGAATTTTTTCGCATCGACCAAATTGCCCAACCGTAGATAGCCGAGCGCGATTCCGGAATAAACGTTCACCTTGTCCGGGTCCTGGACTAAATCAATCCCGGTGCCGATGAAAGGCCACAATTCGGTCAAATAGGCGCGCGCTTCCGCCATTCGCCCGTTAAACGCAAACTTCTGGATCGCTTCAAGGGCAAGCAGGATGCTTTCTTCATTCGCTTGATCCGGCGTTTCTTCGGTCAAGATATTCGCTCCACGAAATCCAGGACGTCGTGATAGCGGGCGCACGTCAAATCGAGATTTCCTAGATTCCGCATCGAGATAGATTTTTTGACTTGGCTTGCCCTAAATCTGCGTTGCCGTGAGCAGCAAGTAGGCGTTGCCGGCACAAGAAATCAGCTCTGTCAGAATTCCTGCCGCTCGAATAGGCCTGTTTAATCGTCTGTTACTTCTCCGTCAAACTGGTGCCGGATGCTGATCCGAAATGTCCGGAATTCGGACCGAGCTTGCCCGGCAATCTGGCGGCGGCGGTGTTTTGAGAACCGGAACGAGGTTCGATAATTTTCGAATTATGAAATTAAGGTCTCGGTTCAGCCGGCGTCGGAGATTTCGCACCAGACCGGCGTGTGGTCCGATGCCTTTTCCTTGCCGCGCGGGCCGCGGTCGATCTCGCAGGCGACGAGCTGGTCCGCCGCATGCGGCGACAGCAGCAGGTGGTCGATACGCACGCCTTCGTCGCGCTGCCAGCGGCCGCGCTGATAGTCCCAATAGCTGTAGGCGCCGATCTCCTTATGCAGCGATCGCCAAGCCTCGGTGATGCCCATATTCAGGATCGTGCGGAAGCGCGCCCGCGATTCCGGCCGGCACAAGGCGTCGTCGGCCCAGCCTTCCGGGTCGTATACGTCGTCGTCGGTGGGAATGATATTGTAGTCGCCGCCCAGAACGAACGGCCGTTCCTGCGGCAGCAGGGTATCGCGAACATAGTCGACGAGCCGGTCCATCCAGGCGAGCTTATAAGGAAACTTGTCCGTATCGGTCGGGTTGCCGTTCGGCAGGTAGATCGACGCGACCCGGACGCCCTCGATCGTGGCTTCGATGTACCGGGCCTGGTCGTCTTCGTCGTCCCCGGGCAGTCCCATCTTTACGTCTTCGATGGACGCCCGCGACAGGATGGCGACGCCGTTGTAGCTTTTTTGGCCGTGAACGGCGATTTCGTAACCCAGCGCGTTGATCTCCAGGCTGGGGAACGCCTCCGGGACGGTCTTGACCTCTTGAAGTAGGGCGACGTCGGGCGACGCGTCCTCAAGCCATTCGAGTACGCGCGGCAGACGCGCCTTGATCGAATTGACGTTAAATGTGGCGATTTTCACAAGATCAGGTTGAAAACGAAGTGCCGCAGCCGCAGGAGGCCGTCGCGTTCGGATTCCGGATTTGGAATGCTGCGCCGACCATGTCGTCCACGTAATCGATCTCGGACCCGCCCAGCAGGTCCATTGAAACACTGTCGATCACGACTTTCACTTCATCATCGCCAAACACGCGGTCGTCTTCGTCGATCGTTTTTTCGAAATCGAAACCGTACTGATAGCCGGCGCAACCGCCGCCGGACACCTTTACACGCAGCATGGTATTCTGGGTGTCTTCCTGCGCGAATATCTGCGAAAGGCGTTTCCGCGCCGCCTCTGAAATCGTAAATGTGGCTTCCGTAGCCGGAATATCGGATGCGAACGGGTCTGACATATCTTTCTCCTGCGCCGCGCAATCGGTTGCTGCGCCGACGCTTGCAGTATACCACAGCCTATGTAGCGCGCTAAGAGGCTATGTCAATTGGATTAATCAAGAGCATGCCATGGATCGGGCAACAGCCAGTTATGCGACGAAAACCTCAGAATCGCGGGGCAGGGTACATCCGGAGCCCGAAAGTCTGCGGCGTACGCCCTATCAGCGCGACCGGGACCGCATCATTCACGCCACCGCCTTTCGACGGCTCAAGCACAAGACACAGGTTTTTATTGCACCGGAAGGCGATCACTTTCGAACGCGCCTGACCCATAGTCTCGAGGTATCGCAGATAGCGCGCGCCTTGAGCCGAACGCTGCGGTTGGACGAGGACCTGACCGAAGCGTTGGCGCTGGCGCATGATTTTGGACACCCGCCCTTCGGCCACGCCGGCGAGGAAGCCCTCGACAACGCCATGGCGGGTTATGGCGGTTTCGATCATAACGACCAAACGGTGCGTGTGCTGAACTGCCTGGAGAACCGGTACCCGGGCTTCGATGGGCTGAATTTGACCTGGGAAAGCCTGGAAGGGGTCGCGAAGCACAACGGACCGCTATGCGGCCCTTATGCTAAAGGCACGTCGAAATTACCGAACATCGCTGCGCTCGACAGCGAATTCTGTTTAGAGCTGGAGACATTTTCCGGGCCGGAGGCGCAGGTCGCGGCGATTGCTGACGATATCGCCTACAACAACCATGACCTGGACGACGGATTGCGCGCGGGGATATTTACGGTTTCGGATTTGGAACAGGTTCCCCACGTATCTGAGGTGTTCGCGGCCGTGCGCGCGCAATATCAGACGATCACCGAAACGCGCGTGGTTCACGAAGCGGTCCGACGCTTGATCGGCGATATGGTGGAGGACATAGTCGCCGAGACCCATCGGCGCGTCGCGGCGGCGAAACCCGCGAGCGCGGCTGACATCCGTCGTTTGGGCCATCCGGTCGTTGCCTTCTCGAAAGTCATGAGCGAGAAAGAGCGCGCGTTGAAGAATTTCCTGTTCGAGCGTATGTACCGGCATGCGGCCGTTGTCGAAGAGACGGACCGCGCGCGCGGAGTCGTGAGCACCTTGTTTAACTATCTTATCGAGGAACCGGATTTGCTGCCGGACCAGTGGCGGCGAGAAGCCGGTCGACCGAACACGGCGCAGACGGCACGCGTCGTCTGCGACTACGTTGCCGGAATGACCGACCAGTTCGCACAGCGATTGCACCGCCGAATTCTGGAAGGAAAGCATTGATTCCGTGAATATTTTTAGCGAATTTCGAAGCCGAATCGTCGATGATATCAGCGCTCTTGCCGCCGAGGGTATCGTTCCCGGCGATCTCGACCTGGCGCGGGTCGCTGTCGATGTACCGCGGGATTCAGCGTTCGGCGATCTGTCGACCAACGCGGCAATGGTCCTCGCGAAGCCAGCTGGCATGAAGCCCCGTGATCTGGCGGAACTGCTCGTCGATAAATTGGGGCAGGCGGCTGGTGTTTCTTCCGCCGAGGTCGCGGGGCCGGGCTTCATCAATATTCGGTTGGACGATGGCGTGTGGCGGCGATGTCTCGCCGACATCCTGCGAGTTGGTAAGTCCTATGGCGACTCGGATATCGGCGGCGGCGAGCCGGTAAATGTCGAGTTCGTATCGGCCAATCCGACCGGCCCGCTGCATATCGGCCATGCCCGCGGCTCAGTCTTCGGCGACGTTCTCGCGTCGCTGCTCAACAAGGCAGGGTATGCGGTCACGCGCGAATACTACATCAACGACGCGGGCGCGCAGGTCGACGTTTTGGCGCAAAGCGCTTTTCTGCGCTACCGAGAGGCGCTTGGCGAGCCGATCGGCGACATTCCGGAAGGTTTGTATCCCGGCGACTATCTGAAAGCTGTCGGCAAAGCGCTTGCCGATCGGGACGGCGACCGTTGGCGCGACGCGCCCGAGGCGGAATGGTTGCCGGAGCTGCGCGCGTTTGCGATCGACGCGATGTTGGATTTGGTGCGCGACGATCTGGCGGCGCTCGGCGTCGGGTTCGATGTGTTCACTTCGGAGCGGGGCTTGGTCGATAGCGGCGGGGTCGAAGCGGTGCTCGACGGCTTGACCGAACGCGGTTTGATCTACACCGGTATTCTGGAGCCGCCGAAAGGCAAGAAACCGGAGGACTGGGAACCGCGCCCGCAGACCTTGTTCAAGGCGACGGAATACGGCGACGAGGTCGACCGTCCCTTGAAGAAGTCCGACGGTAGCTGGACTTACTTCGCCTCCGATATCGCCTATCATCAGGACAAATACGCGCGTGGCTTCAAGACGCAAATCGACGTCTGGGGCGCCGACCATGGCGGTTATGTCAAACGGATGGTCGCCGCAACCAAAGCGGTGACGGAAGGAAATGCGGCGCTCGACGTCAAAATTTGTCAGATCGTCAAACTCCTGGACAAGGGCGCGCCGGTAAAGATGTCGAAACGGGCCGGCACGTTCGTCACCTTGCGCGATCTCATCGACAAGGTCGGATCGGGAGTCGTGCGCTTCATCATGCTGACGCGCAGTAACGACGCGCCGCTCGACTTCGATCTCACGAAAGTCACCGAGCAGTCGCGCGACAATCCGGTTTTCTACGTTCAATACGCGCACGCACGCTGCCATTCGGTGGCCCGCATGGCCGCCGAAGCTTTCCCGAATACCGCGGATGCGGCAGGCGATGACGCCGATCTCGATCTTCTGTCCGACGAGGCGGAACTCGCTTTGGTCAAACTCATGGCGCAGTGGCCGCGTACCGTCGAAGGCGCGGCCCAGGCACACGAACCTCACCGAATCGCCTATTATCTTTACGATCTTGCGGCCGCATTTCACGGCCTTTGGACGAAGGGTAAGGAGCAAACCGAGTTGCGGTTCATCGTCGAGAACAATATCGCGCGAACCCGGGCGCGCTTGGCGCTGGTAGGCGGCGTGCGGACCGTTATCGCCAGCGGCCTCGAGCTCATGGGCGTAACACCCCTCGAGGAATTGCGTTGATGGCGGACGACGTCGATCCGATCGAAGCGGCGCTCGAGGAACTCGACGCCGAGGAAACAAAACCCCCGTCGAGCACAATCCGCCGCCTCCTGCCCATTATGCTCGCGGTCGCGACGCTCGGCGGGTTCGGGGGTGTCGTCTGGTACGCCTACAGCACAGGAATTCGAGAGGGCAGCGAGTTCGCAGCGCCCATCTTGAAGCCGGACGGGCCCAGCAAGGTCGCGCCGAAGAGTCTCGGCGGGCAACAAATCGCCGATCAGGACAAATTGGTCTACGGCAAGATCGACAAGTCGAGCGAGCCGCGCCGGGTGGAGCGACTTTTGCCGCCGCCGGAAAATCCGTTGCCGGCGCCGGTTGCGAAAAAACCGGCTCCACCGCCTTTGCCGGCTCCAAAATTGAATGTGCCGAAGGTGCCGCCGACGTCGGAATTGCCGGCCCCGCCACGCTCGGTTCCGGCACCGTCGGCAGAGAAGACAGCCAAACCGACGAAGGACGAAAATTCAGCGGCGGAAGCGAAATTGGCGAAACCGTCGAAGACGATCAAAGATCGTTCGACGCCGCCCAAGTTTTCTCTGCCTGCCGCCCCTGCGGCGAAGCATAAGCCTGCGGCAGCGCCGTCGCCGAAGGTTGCGTCGAAAGCGCCCATACCGGCGCCGAAGACCCCGGTTGCCGCACCCAAGCCCGACCCCTCCAAGGGTTACCGCATTCAAATCGGCTCGCTTCGTTCCGCGGCCGCTGCGAAAACGGCCTGGGAGAAGTGGGTGAAACAACATGGCGCTATTCTCGGCGAATTTTCGCTTCTCGTGAAGCGCGTGGAATTGGACAAGAAGGGCGTCTATTACCGGGTGCAGGCCGGACCGCTGAAAGATAAAGCGGCCGCAAAACGTGTATGCGATGCTCTGAAGCAGAAAAAGGTCGGCTGCTTCGTCGTTAGGCCGTAGCCATGGCTGATTCCTCGACGCACAGCGCTGCGATTCTGGGCTGCGCCGGCCTTTCGCCGACCGAAGCAGAACGACGGCTTTTCCGGGACGCCGATCCGCTGGGGTTCATTTTATTTGCACGAAACGTCGATACGCCGGACCAGCTCCGCGGGCTTGTCGGCGATCTTCGCGATTGCGTCGGGCGCGCTGACGCGCCCGTTCTGATCGATCAGGAAGGCGGCCGCGTCGCTAGATTACCGGCCCCGTCATGGCGCGCCGCGCCGGAATCGGCGCGAATCGGGGCGCTCTACGACTGCGACCCCGATGCCGGCCGCGAGGCGGCATGGTTGAACGGCCGACTGCTCGCGCACGATCTATCGGGCCTAGGGATCAATGTCGATTGCGCGCCCGTCCTCGATTTGCGGTTTTGCGGCGCCCACCGGATCATCGGCGATCGTTCCTTCGGCGCAACCGCCGGTGCGGTTTCGGCGCTGGGCCGCGCGACCTGCGAGGGATTGCTCGCCGGCGGTGTCCTACCGGTCGTCAAACACATGCCCGGTCATGGCCGCGCCACGCTCGATAGCCACGATGCCTTGCCGGTCGTCGATGTCGCGCGGGAGGCATTGGAAGAGACCGATTTTCGACCGTTTCGCGAACTCGCCGATATGCCGATCGCGATGACCGCGCATGTCGTCTACAGCGCGATCGATCCCGTTGCGCCGGCGACGACGTCGCAAACGGTGATCGGAGAGATCGTTCGCGGATATATCGGGTTCGACGGCCTGCTGGTCAGCGACGATCTGTCGATGAAGGCGCTGACCGGCGACCTGGGAACCCGGACCGAGGCCGCGCTCCGCGCCGGATGCGACGTGGCGCTGCATTGCAACGGCGAATACGATGAGATGATGGCGGTCTTGGAGGTTTGCGGAACGTTATCGGATTCGGCGTCGGCGCGCGTGGCGCGCGCGATGGCGGGTTTGGGCACTTCTGGCCCCGCAGCCGACGCCGAAACGCGGTTTGCAGCACTTTTTGAGCGGGAGCCGCAATGTGACGGCTGAACTCCTCGCGATGGTATACACCGCCTCCGTTTGGGTTATCCCCGTGTTGCTCGCGGTGACTTTGCACGAGGCGGCGCATGGCTGGACAGCCTGGAAACTTGGTGACGACACGGCGAAATCGCTTGGACGTGTCAGCTTTAACCCGCTGCGTCATATCGATAGGTTTGGCACGGTAATCCTGCCGGCGTTTCTCCTAATTGTATCCTCACCATTTCTGTTCGGATGGGCGAAGCCGGTACCGGTCAACTTTCGGCGCCTGCGCGATCCGCGTCGGGCGATGGTTATCGTGGCCGCCGCCGGACCCGCGATGAACTTTTTCCTCGCGTACTGTGCGGCGCTGTTACTGCACGTTGTCCCATTGCTTCCGGCGGATGCCGGCGTTTGGGCAGCGGCCAATTTGATCAATCTGATTAAGCTCAACATTATCCTCGCCGTATTCAATATGTTGCCGCTGCCACCGCTCGACGGGGGCCGTGTTGCTGTTGGGTTGCTGCCGCCCGCGCTGGCATTGCCGCTTGCGCGGCTGGAAAGGTTTGGCTTTGCGATCATCATCGCAATAATGTTCGTGATTCCCCTGGTGAGCCGCCAGCTGGGGCATAGCGTCGATCCCTTCGCCTGGCTCGTCATCGGTCCGGTGAACTACGTCGCCCGAATCATTGCGATCGCCGCGGGCATCCAGTAGGAAGGATTATGGCGGATACGCAAAACGATAACCCACAAGGGGCTGAGCAAGAGCCGTTCGAAGCGGCGCAGCCGGACTATCGAATACCGGTAGAAGACGGCCTGGTTCTCGATCTGGACGGGTTCGAGGGGCCGATCGACGTGCTTCTCGCCTTGGCACGGACGCACAAGGTGGATATCACCAAGATTTCAATCCTCGGCCTTGCGGAACAGTACCTTGCCTTTATTCAGCGGGCGCATGCGCTGCGGCTGGAAATCGCTGCGGATTACCTGGTCATGGCGGCGTGGCTCGCCTACCTCAAATCTCGCCTTCTGCTGCCCTCGACGGACGAAGAGGGTGAACCCACCGGTGCGGAACTCGCTGCGCGGCTGGCCTTTCAATTGCAGCGGTTGGAAGCGATGCGCAAGGCGGCCGCGCAGATCATGGAGCGGCCGCGGCTGGGACGGGACTTTTACGCCAGGGGCGAACCGGACCCGCTCGTGGTCGATACGACGACCATTTTCAAAGCTTCCTTGTACGATCTGCTGACGGTATACGCCGCCATCCGCGATCGCCAAGGCGCTTCGACGCTGCAAATTTCGCCTGCGAATCTATATTCGATGGATGACGCCCTCGAACGTTTCGGGAAACTGCTCGGTCATACGCCGGATTGGACGACCCTGTCCCGTTTCCTGCCGGAAGACATCGGCGACGACCTGATGATGCGGTCCGCAATCGCGTCGACTTTCGCGGCGAGTTTGGAACTCGCGCGGCAAGGCAAATTGCAGCTCAATCAGTCGCAGACCTTCGCGCCGATCTACGTTCGCGCAAGGGAGGGTGGGTCCGAAGATGGATAGATTCGAACTTATGCGTCTGTTGGAGGGAATCCTGTTCGGGGCCAGCGAACCGCTATCGGAACGCGACCTGGGCGCTCGGCTGCCGGAAGACGCGGATATCCCGGGAATGCTTGAAGAGCTGCGCGGACGATACGCCAACCGCGGCGTGCATTTAGTGCAGGTGGGCGCGCGCTGGGCGTTCCGGACGGCGCCTGACTTGGGTCCGCATCTGCGATTGAAGAAGACCGTGCAGCGCAAGATGTCCCGCGCAGCGCTCGAGACGCTGGCGATCATCGCCTACCATCAACCGGTCACCCGGGCCGAGATCGAGGAGATCCGGGGGGTTACCACGAGCCGCGGAACGCTGGATATTCTATTGGAAGCCGCCTGGATCAAGCCGCGCGGCCGTCGGCGAACGCCGGGCCGGCCGGTGACCTGGGGCGTTTCCGACGCATTTCTCGATCATTTCGGCCTGGAAAGCGTCAAGGCGCTCCCGGGCGTTGAGGAATTGAAGGCGGCGGGACTGCTCGACCGGCGTCCCGGTCTGGGTCTGATTGCCGCGGACGGCGAATCGGAACCGGAAGATGCCGAGGACGAACCCTACGAAGCGGTCGAACCGGATGCAGCGATCCTGTTGGACGACTAGGCCTGCCAATGGTCGACCTCGCAAACCCCTCGGATGGATTAGCAGCGGATAGTCCCGCAGAATCCGCAGTTCTCGCGTTGGAGGATGTGCGGCATAGCTATGGCGATGTCGCCGCGATCCAGTCGCTGAGCCTTTCGGTCGCAGCGGGCGAGGTCGTCTGCCTGCTCGGTCCGTCGGGCTGCGGCAAAACCACCGCATTGCGCATCGCGGCCGGGCTCGAAAAAATTCAACACGGACGTGTTCTACTGGACGGCAATGTTATCGCCGACCCAATCCGCGATCTGCCGCCGGAACGCAGAAATATGGGGTTCCTCTTCCAGGACTATGCGTTGTTCCCGCATTTGAGCGTCGCGGAGAACGTCGCGTTCGGATTGCAGGGGTTTTCGGGCAACGGCCGGCAGGCACGCGTCGAAGAGGTTCTGCAGCAGGTCACCTTGGCGAATGCCGCCGACCGGTTCCCGCACGAATTGTCCGGCGGTCAGCAGCAGCGCGCCGCCTTGGCCCGCTCGCTCGCGCCGCGGCCGCACGTCATTCTGCTGGACGAACCGTTTTCCAGCCTCGATGCACGGATGCGCGACAAGGTCCGCGACAACACGCTGCACGCGTTGAAGCAAAGCGGCGCCGGAACCCTGATGGTGACGCACGATGCCGAAGAAGCCATGTTCATGGCCGATAAGATTGCCGTCATGCGCCGCGGTCGCTTGGTTCAGTTCGGCTCACCGGTGGAGTTGTATTGCCATCCCCTCGACGCCTTCGTTGCGGAATTCTTCGGCGAAGTGAACCGCATTTCCGGAACCGTGGAAGGGGGGCGTGTCGCAACGCCGTTCGGCGATCTTCCGTCGCGCGATTTGGAAGAGGGCGCGGCGGTCGATGTTTTGGTGCGGCCGGAAGCCTTGCGGTTGGCACCGATACATGAAGGATTGGATCCTAGCCGCGCCGTCAAAGTCATTGCAGCGCGAATGCTGGGGCGGACCAGCCTGATTCATCTGCGCATCACATCGATGACCGGGCAGGAACTGCATCTGCATTCACGCATGCCCGGCCGCTTCTTGCCGCCGGAAAACGCTAGCCTCTCGGTTGAATTGGACTACTCGCAAGCCTTTGTTTTTCCAATAAACTGACTATATTTAGGGTCTACGGTCGGAACACGGGTTAGCTTTCGTTGCTACGAAAGCCTGTTTCTGCGATATTTCGCCAAATCTAGGCGGGTCGCCGCCTTTAACGGTTAAGGATTAGACGAATGGGTACATTCAGTATTTGGCATTGGCTCATCGTTTTGGTGGTCGTGCTGGTCCTGTTCGGGGGAAAAGGAAAGATTTCCAGCCTGATGGGGGATTTCGGTAAAGGCCTGAAATCTTTCAAGAAGAGCGTTAAAGACGAAGGCGGCTCCGTTGCCGAGGACGGCGCGAAATCCATCGAAACGGAGTCGATTCGCGAAGGCACGGCGGAGCCGTCGGCGAAAGACTCTACCGCAAATTCCTGACGCCTTCGCGTGCGTCGGCATGCCGAAAGACTGCGATGCTTGACGTCGGTTGGTTTGAGCTTTTCATCATAGCGGTGATCACTCTCCTCGTGGTCGGACCGAAGGAAATTCCGCGCGTGTTGCGGACGGTGATGCATTGGGTCCGCAAGATCAAGGATATGGCGCGTGAGTTCCAATCGAGTATCGATGATATCGCGCGCGAAGCCGAGCTGGACGACATTAAAAAGCAACTTACGGAAGTCCAGGACTTCGATCTGGAGCAGGAGATCGAAGAGACCATCGATCCGACCGGCGAGATGACCAACACGATCCGCGAAATCGCCGAGCCGGTCGAGCAATCGTTGACGGAAGACGCCGTGCACGCCGCCGATCGCGATGGCGCGGAGGACATACCGGAAGTCCTTCCGGACACCTCCCGCGCGACAGGCTCTTAAACTATGGCGGAGAGCGACGAGGACGAGGGCAAGATGCCGATCCTCGAGCATCTGGTCGAGCTTCGAACCAGGCTCATGTGGTCGGTGGGTGCCTTCGTCGTTTGTTTTCTGGTCTCGTACTTTTTTGCCCGTCCAGTCTTTAATTTCCTGATCCAACCTCTTGCCGATCTGTGGGCGGGTAAGGAAGGGAAGACCATGCAGTTCACCGGCATGGCGGAAATGTTCTTCACTGAAATCAAAATCGCTTTCTTCGTCGGTGCGTTCATTTCATTTCCGGTCATCTCCAATCAGCTTTGGATGTTCGTTGCGCCGGGTCTCTATAAGAAGGAGAAACGTGCATTTTTGCCGTTTCTCATCGCGACTCCGGTTCTGTTTTTCCTCGGCGGAGCGTTCGTCTATTACTTCGTGCTGCCGGTGGCCTGGAGTTTTTTCGCCGGATTCGAGCAAACCGCGTTGGAAGGGCCGCTTGCGGTCGAAGCGGTGCCGAAAGTCGATCAGTATCTTTCGCTTGTCATGCGGCTAATTTTCGCCTTCGGAATAAGTTTCGAACTGCCCGTCATTTTGACGCTGCTCACGAAGATCGGTTTCATTGGCACGGTCGGCATGCGCAAGAATCGCCGCTACGCCATCCTGATCGCATTCGTTGCCGCAGCGATCCTGACGCCGCCGGATCCGGTCAGCCAGCTTGCTCTCGCGATTCCGATTATCCTGCTTTATGAAATTTCTATCCTTTGCGCTCGGTTTGTCGAGAAGAAGCGGGATGAGGCCGAACAAGAAGCGGAAGCGACTGAAATTTGACCACCGCCGGGCACCATTTCTGGACGCAGCAGTAATCCGTAACCTATAACGGCGCTCAACTCGCGAGGGATTCCGATGCACGACTTACGGTTGATCCGGGAAGCGCCGGATAGGTTCGATCAGGGATTGGCGCGCCGGGGTCTGGAGCCGATGGCGGAGCAGGTTCTCGATCTCGACAGCCGTCGCCGGGCCGCGCAGACCGCCCTACAGGAGATGCTGACGCGGCGAAATTCGGTATCCAAGCAGGTCGGCGAGGCGAAACGCAATGGTGAGGACGCCGCGGCGCTTATCGAAGAAGTCCAGAACCTAAAGGATGGGATCGCCGAGAACGAGGCGTCGGAAAAGACTCTCGACTCAAAACTTGTGGAAATTCTCGAAGGGCTGCCGAATTTGCCGGCGGTGGACGTGCCGGATGGCGACAGCGAGGACGACAACCGCGAAGTGCGGGTTCATGGAATACAGCCGGCCTTCGATTTTACGCCGAAGGAGCATTTCGATATCGGCGAGGCGCTCGGTCTGATGGATTTCGGCGCCGCGGCCCACCTGTCCGGCGCCCGTTTCGTCGTTCTGCGGGGTGCTTTGGCGCGCCTCGAGCGGGCGCTGGCCTCGTTTATGCTGGATTTGCACACACAGGAACATGGATTCACCGAGACGGTAACGCCGGTTCTGGTCCGCGAAGAGGCACTTTACGGCACGGGTCAACTTCCCAAATTCGCCGAGGATCTCTATCGCACGACGGACGATTACTGGCTGATCCCGACGGCGGAAGTGACGCTGACCAACCTCGCGGCGGACGGAATACTCGACGAAGGCAAACTACCGCTTCGCATGACGGCGTGGACGCAATGCTTTCGGTCCGAGGCCGGGGCCGCTGGGAATGACACGCGCGGCATGCTGCGTCAGCACCAGTTCAGCAAGGTGGAAATGGTCTGCGTTGCGCGCCCGGAGGAATCGGATGCGGAATTGGAGCGGATGACCGGTTGCGCCGAGGAAGTACTGAAGCGACTTGGTCTCCCCTACCGGGTCGTCGTGCTGTGTACCGGCGATATGGGGTTCGGCGCCCGTAAGACCTACGACATCGAGGTGTGGCTGCCGGGGCAGGGTACCTACCGGGAAATTTCCAGTTGCTCCAACTGCGGCGACTTTCAGGCGCGCCGCATGAAGGCGCGTTACCGGCCGCGCAGTGGGAAAGGCACGCGGTTCGTCCACACCTTGAACGGGTCCGGCCTCGCGGTCGGACGCACGATGATCGCGGTATTGGAGAACTATCAAAATGCCGACGGTTCGGTCACCGTCCCAGAGGCGTTGCGGCCCTACATGGGTGGGACCGAACGAATTTCGCGCGATGCGTTGGCCGGGTAACCGCAAGCATGGATCTGTCGCAATCGCGCATCCTCGTGACCAACGACGACGGCATCAATGCGCCTGGCTTGAAGGTATTGGAGAAAATTGCGAAGTCGCTCGCCAGGGAAATCTGGATCGTCGCGCCGGAGACCGAACAAAGCGGCGCCGGGCATTCGTTGACCCTGACCCAACCGCTGCGCATGCGGAAGGCAGGCCGGCGGCGCTACGCGGTAACCGGCAGCCCGACCGACTGCGTCCTGTTCGCCATTTGCAATTTGATGGCGGAGACTCCCCCCGATCTCGTCCTGTCCGGCGTCAATCGCGGGGCCAATATCGGCGACGACGTGACCTATTCGGGCACCGTGGCGGCGGCGATGGAAGCGACGATCCTGGAAATCCCGGCGATCGCGCTGAGCCAACAAACAAATGACGATAAAGTGGCGCACTGGCCGACGGCGGCGCAGTTTGCACCCGATATCGTTCGCCGGCTTGTCGATGCCGGCTGGACGTCCGACGTATTCATGAACGTGAATTTTCCAGACTGCGCTCCCGAAGAAGTCGCGGGCGTGAGTGTCGTGGCGCAGGGGCGGCGCAAAGCGGGTTATGAAATACGCGAGTTGGTCGATCCGCGGTTGCTGAAGTATTACTGGATCGGACCGGCGGTCAGCCGCGAACTGCGGCCCGGAAATACCGACTATCAGGCGATGGACCGGAATGAAATCGCCATCACGCCGTTGCATATGGATCTGACCCACCGCGGAGCGCTACGGTCGTTGAAGAAGAAGCTGCAATGATTCCCGCATCGAAGAAAATTCGACTCATTCTCGAATTGCGGCAGGGCGGTATTCTCGATACGGCGTTGCTCGCCGCGATGGAGACCGTGCCGCGCGACCGTTTCGTGCCCGACGCGTTTCGCGATCGTGCCTATGAGGATACGGCGCTGCCGATCAGCCATGGTCAGACGATCAGCCAACCGTTGATCGTCGCCAGGATGCTCCAGGCTATGGATCTGAACGATCGCGTGAAGATACTCGAAATAGGCACCGGGTCAGGCTACCAAACCATGATCCTGTCGCATCTATGCCGCCGCGTTTATACGATCGAGCGCCACCGGGATCTTTTGCGGGAGGCGGAAACGCGTTTCGAAGATCTCGGTCGTCACAATATCACCACGCGCGCCGGCGATGGCGCGCGCGGGTGGCCGGAACAGGCGCCGTTCACCCACATTGTGGTCAGTGCGGCGGCAAACGACATACCGCCCGTTCTGACCGAACAGCTTGCGGTCGGCGGTGTGATGATCGTTCCTGTCGGCGACGAGCGGCGCGAGCAACGTATAATCAAAGTGGCCCGATCGGAAACAGGAATAGAGGTCGACGATATCGGACCGGTCCGGTTCCTGCCCCTTGTCGCGGGCATGCCGGAAATACCGAAGCCGAACGGACGGGCGGAAATCTAGGCCGGCGACACGTATGACGAAACGTCAGCTCGAAACCGAGGGATTCCAGACGCTGGCCGTAATAACGGTCCTGCTGGTCATCGCTGGCTGCGCGGACCCAGCGCGGGTCGTTTTGTATGACGAACGCTATGGTGACGCGAAAACGTCACAACGTGCCGACCAGCGTCCAAGAATCCAAGCGGCTGCACGCCAAACCCCGTCCGCACCGGTTGGCCCGGCAGCGCTGCACACAGCCCGTTCCGGCGATACCGTCTACTCGGTGTCGCAGCGCTATCGGGTGCCGATCCGGGGTCTGATCACGTTGAACGGTTTACGAGCGCCGTATGTTTTGCGCAGCGGGCAGGTTTTGCGGCTACCAAAACCACGGCGGCATGTCGTTCGGCCAGGCGATACGATCTACGGTATCTCCCGGACATACGATGTTGCGTTGAGCCGCCTGGTTCAGTTCAACGGGATACCACCGCCTTACAAGATCGTCGTCGGACGGGTTCTGCGCCTGCCGGACTCCGTGGAGCCGCCCGCGCCCGCCAGTATCGTGCAGACGCGATATCCTTCGACCGCACCTTCGGTCGTCAGGTCACCGATGGCGGGCCCGCGGCCCGAGACAAAGCGGATACGTTCCAACCAAAGCGCGGCGGCTGCACCTAAAAATACACCAGTGGCGGTGCCGAAGCCGCCGCCACTGTCCAATCGTAAATTTCTGCTTCCCTTGCGCGGACGTCTGGTGTCCCGGTTCGGGTCGAAGGGAAAGGGCTTGCGCAATGATGGCGTCAATATCGCGGCCGCGCGCGGAACACCCGTGCGGGCCGCCGAGAACGGGATCGTCGTCTATAGCGGGAACGCGTTGCTTGGTTTCGGCAACATGGTCCTGTTGCGCCATGCCAACGGCTTTATGACCGCCTACGCGCACAATGAGGCGATATCGGTCTCGCGCGGCGACACCGTGCGTCGCGGTCAGGTTATCGCCAAGGTCGGGAGCACTGGCAACGTCGCCGTGCCGCAACTCCATTTCGAAATTCGCAAGGGCAAACGCGCCGTCAACCCAGCGAAGTACCTGCCAACCTTGGCTGTGTCGTCGTAAACATAACCAGCGCAACATCAATTAATTTGCCAGCGCATGCTGGCATCGATAGCATACGCCATCATAATTAGTGAAATTGGTATTTTGACGATGGGCAACATTAGCGTTCGAAAACTGGATGATGAGACCGTTGCACGATTACGCGTCCGTGCAGCGCAAAACGGTGTTTCTATGGAGGAAGAAGTCCGCCGCATCCTTAAACGCGCCGTTTCCGCCCCTGAACGAATAGGCGATTTGGCGCTGACGTTATTCGGACGGGACTATGGTGCAGATTTAGAGCTACCTAGACGCGATCCGCATGAACCTGTGGATCTGCCTAAATGATTGTTGTCGATACGAATGTCGTTTCGGAAGTTATGAGAGGGGCGCCGTCTCGATTGGTGTTAAATTGGCTGAACGATTGCGATCCGGCTGCGCTGTTTATCACCACCATAAGCGTTGCGGAGATAATATTCGGTATTCTTGTGCTTCCAGAAGGAAGACGCCGTCAGGAACTTGGCGTGAGATTCGAACGCTTTATCGAATCCGGGTTCGAGTCACGCATTCTCGAATTCGACATTGCCGCCGCCCGGAGGTATGGCGAGATTATGGGGCACCGGCGCGCTATTGGCCTTCCGATGAGCGTTCCGGACGGTCAAATCGCAGCAATCGCGCGCGTGCACAGGTTCGCCGTGGCTACGCGCAATATTCGTGATTTCGACAATTGCGGTCTTTCGCTCATTAATCCATTCGAATAACGACGGCTAGTTGATCCGAACGCCGAGCGAGCCGGCCAAGTTCTGGATGAATTGCCAGGCGACGCGGCCGGAGCGTGCGCCGCGGGTGACCGACCATTCGACGGCTTGGGCGCGCCAGTCGGCCTCGTCGATGTCGAGGCCGTAATGTGCGACATACCCTGCGATCATCGCGAAGAAGGTGTCCTGATCGCAATTGTGGAAACCCAGCCAAAGGCCGAACCGGTCCGAGAGGGATACTTTCTCTTCCACCGCTTCCGACGGGTTGATTGCTGTCGAGCGTTCGTTCTCGATCATACTCCGCGGCATCAAATGGCGTCGGTTCGACGTCGCGTAAAATATGACGTTGTCCGGCCGCCCCTCGAGCCCGCCTTCGAGGATCGCCTTCAGCGATTTAAAACTGGCGTCCCCGTCGTCGTAGGAAAGGTCGTCGCAATAGAGAATGATGCGCCGGTCGACGTCGCGGATGAACGCAAGCAGCCGCGGTAGGGTCGGGATATCCTCCCGGTGGATTTCGACCAGCGCGACAATGCCCGGGTTTTTGGCGATGATGTCGCCGTGCACGGCTTTGACGAGGGAGCTTTTGCCGCAGCCCCTGGCGCCCCACAGCAGCGCGTTGTTCGCCGGCAAACCCTCGGCGAAGCGTATCGTGTTCTCGTACAGCGTGTCGCGTTGTCGATCGATGCCCTGCAGCAAATCCAGATCGAGGCGATTGACGTTCGCGACGGGCTCGAGAATCTCGCCTTCCGCGTGCCAGACGAAAGCATCCGCCGCCTTGAGGTCCGCGTGCGGCGCCGATTTCGGTGCCAACCGTTCCAGGCTGTCCGCAATGCGGCCAAGCAGTTCGGTGATATCCTGTTCCGGCATAGAAATTCTCGATTTGGCTCTTTCAGGCGGCGCGGAAGCTAACGACATGCACCGCACGGGTCAATTATACCAAGCAGTGTTGATAAAGACCCATGAGTCATAATCAGCGCTCCTTGGTATTAGGGATCGCGTGATTGCAATTGTGTGCGAGGCGGCTATATTCCGCCCGCCGCGTACGTTCTCGCGGCAATTCAAGGAGAGTCCCATGATTATTTCGACGGCCTGGGCGCAGGCTGGAGGCGGTGGCGGCGGTAGCGATATCTTTACCGCAATGCTTCCTTTGGTTCTTATTTTCGCCGTTTTCTACTTCTTGCTGATCCGGCCACAGCAGAAAAAGATGAAAACCCACACGCAGATGATCGGAAATCTGCGGCGCGGCGACAAGATCATCACGGGCGGCGGCGTTCATGGGTCCGTCACCAAAGTGTTGAACGAAGCGGAAGTCATGGTGGAGATCGCCGAGGGCGTCAGGATCAAGATCGCCCGCGGGACTATCTCGACACTCCTGACCCAGCGCGATCCTGGAACGGGTCAAGCCGCGCCCGCCGGAGCGCCCGCGAATGTGGGCGGCGTCGGCGGATTGCTCGGCAAACTGATGGGCAGGAAATAGAGCCCTCGGTCAGCTAGCGGTGCCCGATTCATGATTCAGATAGCGAATTGGAACAAGATCCTGATCGCGGTGATCTGCGCGTTGGGACTGCTCTACGCAATTCCAAATTTCTTCGACGAAGAACTCTTGGCCGGCGTTCCGGGCTGGTTGCCCGGCAAGCAGATCAATCTGGGCTTGGATCTGCAGGGCGGCTCGCATCTATTGCTCGAAGTCGAGACCGACAAAGTCATCAAAGAGCGCCTCGAATCGATGGAAGATTCGACAAGGCGGATGTTACGGGCCGCCAAAGTCCTCTATAGAGGGCTCAACGTTCAGGGGAAGTCCGTCGTATTTCATCTGCGCGATCCGTCCAACACCGAAACCGTCAAGAACGAGCTTGAGTCGGAGTATCAGGCAACCGGCATATCGCCTCTCGGCGGCCCACAGCAGGAGGTTGCCGTAACGGTCGATAACGTCGGCGCATTCACGCTTATGCTGACGGAAGATGCGATCCGGGATATGAGCCGCCGGTCGGTCGAGCAATCGATTGAAATCATTCGGCGGCGGATCGACGAAGACGGTACGAAGGAGCCGGTCATCCAGCAGCAGGGCCGCACGCGCATTCTGGTGCAGGTGCCGGGCGAAGAGGATCCTGAGGAAATTAAGAGGAAAATCGGCAAGGTCGCCAAGATGACCTTCCACCTCGTCGATCAGTCGGCCAGTGCTAATCCCAGCAAGTCGCGCGGTTCGATGCTGTTGCCGACCGACCGCTTGGATGCCAACGGCAAGCCCATTAAAATGATGGTCGAGAAACGCGTCCGTGTCAGCGGCGAGCATCTGGTCGACGCGCAACCCAGTTTCGATCAGCAGAATAGCCCTGCGGTCAGTTTCCGGTTCGACGCCATCGGCGGCCGCAAATTCGGTGATGCGACGAGCAAGAATGTGGGACGGCTCCTGGCGATCGTCCTCGACGACAAAATTATCAGCGCCCCGCGCATTCAGTCCCCGATCGTCGGCGGCAGCGGGATCATCACGGGCAGTTTCTCGATTCAGGAAACCAACGATTTGGCGTTGCTGCTGCGGGCCGGAGCGTTGCCCGCTCCGTTGAGCATTCTCGAAGAACGCACGGTCGGGCCGGGGCTCGGCCGCGATTCGATCGAAGCGGGCAAGTTCGCCAGCATCATCGGCATGATCCTGGTCCTCGCCTATATGATCGTCTCCTATGGGCTGTTCGGGATCCTGGCGAACGTCGCGCTGTTTTTCAATATCGCGCTGATCATGGCCCTGCTTTCAGCCATACAGGCGACACTCACCTTGCCGGGGATCGCGGGTATTGTCTTGACCATCGGCATGGCGGTAGACGCCAACGTGCTGATCTTCGAACGCATTCGCGAAGAGGTCCGCAACGGCCGGACGCCGATATCGGCGATCGATGCCGGCTATCGGCGCGCCTTGACGACTATCATCGACGCCAACGTTACCACGTTGATCGCCGCGGTTCTGCTGTACGCTTTCGGAACCGGGCCGATCAAAGGCTTCGCCGTGACCTTGAGCATCGGTTTGATGACGTCCATGTTCACGGCGGTCATGGTCACACGGCTGTTCATCGTCCTCTGGCTGCGCCGCGCACGGCCTCAGGCGCTACCGATTTAGGGAGCCGGGATTGTGAAACAACTCAAACTCGTACCCGACAAAACGAATATCCAGTTCATCAACAAGCGGCTGATCGCATTTTCGTTTTCGGCGTTTCTCGTCATCGCTTCGGCGGGATTGTTCTTCGGTCAGGGCCTCAATCTGGGGATCGACTTCCTGGGCGGCATTTTGATCGAAGCGAAGACGGATGGACCGGCAAACCTGTCCGAGCTTCGCAGCGATATGGGCGGGCTGGGCTTGGGCGAGATAAAGCTTCAGGAGTTTGGTGCGCCCGACGACATTCTGATACGAATTCAGAAGCAAGAAGGCGACGAGAAAGCGCAACAGGTCGCGATCGACAAAGTAAGGGAATCGCTGGGATCCCGCGTTATAGAATACCGCCGGACAGAGTTTGTCGGCCCAACCGTGGGCGCCGAACTGCGCGAGGCGGCGGCATGGGCCGTGCTATCTGCGATCGCCGCGATGCTGCTCTACATCTGGTTCCGGTTCGAGTGGCAGTTCGGTCTCGGCGCGGTGATCGCCTTGTTGCATGACGTCGTTACGACGATCGGGCTTTTCGCGCTATTTAAGCTCGAGTTCAACCTCGCCACCGTCGCGGCGATCCTGACTATCGCGGGGTATTCGATCAACGATACCGTGGTCGTGTACGACCGCGTGCGCGAAAATATGAGACGCTACAAGAAGATGCCGTATGAAGAGCTGTTCAACGTCTCGATCAACCAGACGCTGTCGCGCACCGTGGTCACGAGTGTCACGACGCTTCTCGCGCTCTTCGCGCTGTATCTGTTCGGCGGCGAAGTCATTCGCGGCTTCAGTATCGCGCTGATCTGGGGTGTGCTGGTCGGCACCTACTCGTCTATTTCGCTTGCGGTTCCGATCCTGCTCTATATCCGACCGGAACGTGGCGGCGGGGAAGAAACGGACGGCGTACCCGACGGCGCGTCTTCGTCGTAAGCGGACCGTGGAGATAACGCCGGCAGTTCCAGGCGACCGTCAGGTCATTGCCGGGTACGGGCCTGACCTGTTCCGCATATCGGGATCCGTTTACAAGAGTTCGGTGCTCGTCTTCACCGACCGGACGCTTGTGTGGCCGGTTGCAGCCGTGGAAGACCTGACGTTGGAAAGCCTTGCCTTGGTTCGGGAGGCCGAACCGCCGGTCGAGGTGCTCTTGCTCGGCGTGGGGGCGCGCAATTTTCCGGTGCCGTCGGACCTTCGGAAAGCCTTACGCGATGCTGGTATCGTCCTCGATGCGATGGACACAGGCGCCGCCTGTCGGACCTACAATGTCCTCATGGCCGAGGATCGCCGTGTCGCCGCGGCGTTGATCGCCATTTCCTGACCGACCGCGCAAGAAAACGGGGCCTTTCGGCCCCGTTTCCCCATTCAATCGCACGGTATGCGCTATGAAATCTTGTACAGGTTTTGCGCAGCGACCATCGCGAAAAGCATCGGGATGGACAGCAGCGTGTTGGTCCGCGAGAACAGCATCGCCGTACGCGCGGACTTTGCCTTGCTGTCGGCGTCCGCATCGACAATCCCGAGCGCCCGTTTCTGGTTCGGCCAGATGATAAACCAAACATTGAACCACATGATGGCGCCGAGCCACATGCCGATGCCGATCATGCGATGGCCGTGGTCCGGCTCCGTGCCGGCCGTGCCGAGCGAGATCGCTTCGACGATATAGCCGTTCGCCGCCGCCAGGCCGAGGCCCGTAATGATGGTGAGCATCGCGCCCCAGCGGAACCAGAACAGTGCAGCCGGTGCGATGACCTTGCCGATTGCCGGTTTCTGCTCATCGGGGATTTTGCCCATATTGGGGATTTGCACGAAATTGAAGTACCAGAGAATGCCGATCCACATGACGCCGCTCAGCACATGCGTCCAGCGCCATAGATACTTGCCGAATGCGGTGACTTCCATATCGCCGTATCCGAAATACATCAGGAACAGCAGTACGGCGAGGACCACCCCCGCAATGATTGTACGTGTCAGGTTTTCAAGAATAGCGCCCATTACATTCCCACCCTCTATAGTGTTCGATTAGTTTATTGCCACTAGGTATTGTGGCTATATGGGTTAATTATGCGCAACGGCGCAAGTAATGTACAGGGCGATATAGGAGAAGCCGCGCCAATCCGGCCATGCACCGTGGTGCGTAACGCAGAGAATTCTATTAACGGTGTGAATATGACAAGCATAAATCAATCGTATTACAGTATGGAATCGGTTCGAACGAACGACCCGGACCGCTACATTCTGGCGATGGTGGCGCCGGCATCGTTCCGCGCGGGACTGTTCGCGCTTTATGCGTTCAATGTCGAAATCGCGCGCACGCGTGAGCTGGTATCGGAGCCGCCACTGGGCGAAATTCGACTGCAGTGGTGGCGCGATGGGATCGGCGCGATCTATTCGGGCGAAGGATTGCACCATGGGATTGGCGATGCGCTGGCAAGCGCTGTTTCGTCATACGACCTGAATCGGTCCCATCTCGATCGCTTGATCGATGCGCGAAGTGCCGATCTCGACGACAATCCACCGGAATCGATGGCGGAATTGCTGCGCTACGCGGAAGAAACAACCGCGCCTTTACTGACCTTGGCTCTTGAAGTCGTTGGCGAAAACTCTCCGGAAGCGATCGAAGCAGGCCGGCGTATCGGTATTGCCTGGTCGCTGATCGGTCTGGTGCGCGCGTTGCCGTTTCATCTGCGGTCGCGTCGCCAGTATCTGCCGCGTGAGCTGACGCGGCGCCATGCGGTGAACATGACCGATCTACTCGAAATCAGACCAAGCCATGGTCTCAACGACGTCATACGGGAGCTTTCCGAGCTTGCGGCGACGGAATTGGCCGCGGCCCGATCACTGCGGGCCGCTATTGGCCGGCAGGCAACGCCTATACTGATCCAGGCGCATTTTGCCGAGCTTTGTCTCCGAAGGTTATCGGCGTTCGGGTTTAATCCGTTCGATCCACGGCTGGCAACGGCGCCGCCGATGGTTGCGTGGCGGCTCGCCTTGCGGCGGCTCAGCGGGCGCTATTGAGCGTTGGCTCGCGGTTTGGTGGCTTCTAGTGGATACAATCCAACGATTGGGTCCCCTACGATCCCGTCTCCCGGTTTCTCGGCAAGAGAGGGCCCGCCAGAGATGCCGAAGCATCGGCAAGGGCGTTCGATGCACCGAGAGACCGGGAAACGTGACTCGGAGTGCGGCTTCGAGAGTTCACCGGCCGCGTTGCGCGACGCTTGTGATGGCCCCGCATCATAGCGCATCGCGCGCCTAACCGGTGAACTCGGGAAGCCGTCGCAGGGGTACCTTCTGTTAGATTGTATCCACTAGCCGAGGCTTTTCGAGGCGATCTCATAGACATCCATGGACAAGCGATTGCCCGCCTCCAGGATCCGCTGCAGCTGCGCCCTCATCAGGCCTTGCCGTGGTCCGTCGAAGCGGCGCCAAGGGCCGAGCGGCGCCAGCAGGCGGGCGGCGACTTGGGGATTGAGCGGATCGAGCCGTAGCACCTGATCGGCGAGGAACGCGTAGCCGCGCCCATCGGCGGCGTGGAAGCGCAGCTGGTTGCTGTTGCAAAAGGCGCCGATCAGCGCGCGCACCCGGTTCGGGTTGCTGATCGAGAAGGCATCGTGGTCCATCAGATCGATCACATCGTTCAGGGTGTCCGGACGGGATGATACCGCCTGAATCGAAAGCCACTTGTCGGTAACGATGGGATCGTGTTGCCAGGAATCGTAGAAATCCGCCAGCGCGTCGGTTCGTTCCGGCCCTTCCTGTTCGGCCAAAAGGTCGAGCGCCGCGATTCGGTCGGTCATATTATCGGCATTGACGTATTGTGCCGCGCACAGGGCCGTCGTCTCCGGTTCTTCCAGCGCAACCAAGTAGGAGAGCGCGGCGTTGCGTAGACGGCGCCGCCCCGCTTCCTCGGCATCCGGCGAATAGGGCTGGTTGCCGGCATTGC
>JAKZTB010000062.1:0-4393 GCA_047517345.1 Alphaproteobacteria bacterium | reverse complement strand
CGCCGGCCACGCCGGCGTCGACGGCGTTACCGCCGGCTTCCAGGATGTCGAATGCCGCTTGGGTCGCGAGGAAATGTCCCGCCGAAACCATGTAGCGCGTGCCGTGAATTGTCGGCTGTAGCGGCATCTCGCCGTCTCCTTTGATCTTTCGAATGGTGTCGGCAGGTTCCACCGCCACGCGCAAGGTTAACCCTCGCTCTACGCTATGTCATCCGGTGCGCACGGGGTTAGACGCCAGGGACGGCGATGTTGTACGCTCCGTATTGATCGAAAATCCGATTATTGCAGGGGAAACACGATGGCCGGGCAGCCTTTCGCCATGGTGCCGCTTCCGGTGGAACGCAGTACCCAGAAGCCGCGCCGCAAGGGCCTCACCATGATGATGGATTGGGGGTTGCCGGTGAACCAGCAGCGCGACTGGCTCGAACTCATCGCGCCCTATGTCGATCTGGCGAAGTTCGTGGTCGGCACCGCGCGGCTGTACGAGGAAGACTACCTGCTGGAGAAGATCGCGCTCTACAAGGCGCGCGACGTCCACCCATTCGTCGGCGGCCAGTTCCTCGAATATGTTTATGCGACACAAGGCCTGCAGGGCGCGCGGCCCTATTTTCAGGAAGCCAGGCGGCTCGGCTTCGATGCGATCGAAGTCTCGGACAATTGCGTGCCGTTGGACAGTCATGCGCGCCAGACGCTGATCCGCATGGCGGTCGATTGCGGGCTGGAGGTGCATGGCGAGGTCGGCTCGAAGAGCGATGAAACGAGCGCCGATACGCTAATCGCGCAGGCCAATGAGTGTTTCGGCGCCGGCGCCGACGTTGTGCTGATCGAGGGTGCGGAATTGCTCGCCGATGGCGAACCGAACCGCCCGCTGATCGCGGCGTTGCGCGACGGCCTCGACGTGACGAAAGTGATCTTCGAGCTGATCGGACCGTGGATTCCGGGGACCATGCTTTGCGATGTCTATGCCCTCAAGAAATTCTACATTTCCGAATTCGGGCCCGATGTAAATATCGCCAATGTCATGCCCGACCAGGTCTGGGAAACAGAGGCGTTTCGCGCGGGGTTGAGCGTCGTCGGACCGTCCGAAACCGCGACCGCGGCGGAATGATCGAGAACCGGCGTTAACAAAGACTATAACTTCAAGGATTAGGCTAAAGCGTTGCTGTCCGTTCGGTCTGGACTCTTTTTGGACGGTGCCCATATTGGGGATATAATGGTGAGACGGAAAAACGGAAGCGATGTCTGAAATACCGCAAAGCGCACAGGCTCAGCAGGGTGAAGTGTCCTACGATTTGGAACGGGCGCTATCCGCCATCGTGTCCGTCCGCACGCAGATTCCCGAAGACGCGATGACCGCGCGGATGCTGGGCACCGAGCGTGCGGGCCATGGCGTTTTGATCCGCGAGAACGGGCTGATCGTCACGATCGGTTACCTGGTAACCGAGGCGGAAACGATCTGGATCGTCGACGGAAACGGGAAAGCGACGGCCGGCCATACGGTTGCCTACGACCAGGAATCCGGCTTCGGCCTGATTCAGGCGCTCGGACGGCTCGACTTACCGGCGCTGGAATTGGGCAGTTCCGCCGACGTCAGCGAAGGCGAGTCCGTCGTGCTCGCCGGGCATGGCGGCGCCTCGAACTCGATATCCGCGCGAGTCCAGGCCAAGCGCGAATTTGCTGGCTATTGGGAATATCTGCTCGACGAGGCAATTTTCACCGCGCCGCCGCACCCGACCTGGGGCGGGGCCGGCCTGATCGGCCATGACGGCACCTTGCGCGGCATCGGTTCTTTGTTCGTCCAGCAGGTCATCTCGGGCGGCGATCCCGTCGACGGCAATATGATCGTCCCGATCGATATATTGAAACCGATCATGGACGAGATGCTGACCTTCGGTAAGACGCAAAAAGCGCCGCGTCCGTGGCTCGGCATGATGACGACCGAGATGGACGACGTGCTTGTCGTCGCCGGCGTCGTCGAGGGCGGTCCGGCGCAGCGTGCGGACGTCCGCGTCGGCGATTTCGTGCTGGGAGTCGCCGGCCAGCCGGTCAGCGAACTGGCCTACATGTTCCGCCGCATCTGGGCGACCGGCGAGGCCGGTGTGGGCATCCCGCTGACTCTATCGCGCGACGGCGAAATGCTCGACCTGACGGTGCAGTCGGTCAACCGCGCCGATCTGATGAAGACGCCGCAGCTGCATTAATTTTCTGAATTTAGGCGCGACCCGTTTCACCGCCCACCCTGGACGAAGGAGCACGAAGGTGTACTTCGGCCACTGGATGTCCGAATGTGTAAGCATGCTGGAATTGCTGCCACTGTGGCTGCTACGGGCATTCATAGCCAAGCGGCGACATTCCGTCCCTTACGGAACACATGGATTTTGATCCTTCCAACGGCTAGTCTTCTAATCCAGGCGGACAAAGCATGGAACGCCGCCTTGCCGCCGTTCTTGCCGCCGATGTGGTCGGCTATTCGCGCCTTATGCGCGAGGATGAGACTGGAACGCTCGATCGCCTGAAATCCCTCCGTAAAGAGCTGGTGCAGCCGACAATTAGGGAGCGCAAGGGACGCGTCGTTAAGCTCATGGGCGACGGGCTTCTGGCCGAGTTTCCCAGCGTCGTTGAGGCCGTCCAGTGCGCGGTCGAAATTCAACAATCCATGATTAGGCGCGAGACCGACTTGCCCGACGAACGGCGCATCAGGCTCCGTATCGGCGTCAACCTGGGGGACATCATCGTCGAAGGCTCGGATATCTACGGTGATGGCGTCAACGTGGCCGCGCGGTTGGAAGGTCTTGCCGAGCCCGGCGGGATCTGCATCTCCGGCAAAGTCTACGAGGAGGTCAGGAACAAGCTCCCCACCGCCTTCGAGGACCTGGGCGAACGGGAAGTCAAGAACATTGAGGAGCCGGTGCGGGTGTACTGCTGGACCGCCGCCGCCGCCGATCCAATGCCCGGCATGGCGGGAGCGGAGGCAGCGGTGCCCCTCCCCGAAAAACCCTCGATAGCGGTTCTGCCGTTCGACAATATGTCGGGCGATCCCGAGCAGGATTACTTTTCCGACGGCATCACCGAGGACATCATCACTGAGCTGTCACGATTTCAAAGCCTTTGGGTGATCGCCCGCAATTCGGTCTTCACATACAAGGGAAAAGCGGTAACCACTCAGGAAATCGGCCGCGAGCTTGGCGTCGAATACGTAGTTGAGGGCAGTATCCGAAGGTCCGGCGATCGGGTGCGCCTGACGGTTCAGTTGGTCGAGGCCGCGTCGGGTAAGCACATCTGGGCGGAGCGCTATGACCGCCATCTAATCGACATTTTCGAGCTGCAGGACGAACTAACGCGCGCCGTGGTTGCCACCCTGCCAGGTCGCATCGAGAGCGCGGGCGTCGAGCGCATTAGGCGCAGCCAACCGCGCGATATGAGCGTCTACGATTCTCTGTTGCGCGCAAAATTGCTGCATCATCGCGGCACCCGCGAGGACAATGCCAAGGCGCTGGAACTGCTGAACGACCTGATAAAAATCGATCCCGAATTCGCACCCGCCTATGCATGGAAAGCCTGCATTATCGGCCAAGCATGGGCGCGAGGCTACTTGCCGCAGACGGAGCAGACTTTCTTCGAGTTGCTGAGCGAAGTGGAGAAGGGCTACTCGATCGACGAGAACGATATTGAGTGCGTCCGCATACTCTGCGAGTACCGCATACAAGTGAAGCAATGGGACGAAGCGCAGCTATTTCAAGACAGGGCGTACAAGCTGAACCCCAACGATTCCCGCATTCTCGCCCAACGCGGCGAACTGCTGACCTGGATGGGACGGCCCGAAGAAGGGTTGCCGTGGATCGAGCAGGCGATGCGACTCAACCCTTATGAGGCGGATACCTTTGCGCACCTGCTTGGCCGCGCGCTGTTTGGGCTTGAGCAGTACGAGGACTCGGTCAGCGCCTTTATGCGGGCGCCCGCCGGTCGATATGCCAACCAGGCCTACTTGTCAGCCTGCTTCGCGCATCTGGCAATGCCGGAGAGGGCGGCCGCACGCGCCGCCAATGTAGTCAGGCTGAAGAAAGACTTCGCTGCGAAGGCATTCGTAGCTTCCTTGTATTACAACGAAGAGAATGACGAAGCCCGTCTGCGGGAAGGACTGCTTAAAGCGGGACTGCCCTTAGAATGACCGGCGTCACCTGCAAATTCGCCGCCATACTGACCACCGATGTGGCGGGCTAGGCAGGTGTCGTCAACTTCTACATCGGGTCAATAGTCGGTCGTGAAGTATTCTCAACGTATTGATTGGATGTGATATTTGTAGATTGAGGCGCTGGTTTATTTGCAAGAAACTGGCGCGTATGGCGTGAAAACCTTGCAAATTGCGTTTCGCTTTCAGGCGTGATTCACTGGT
>JAKZTB010000061.1:0-13748 GCA_047517345.1 Alphaproteobacteria bacterium | reverse complement strand
ACAGGCAGTCCGACAAGCCTAAAAAGGATGTCTGGCTCCGGCCCCTGCGACGGGATTGGAAACGCACCCTCAATCGCTAAAATCGGCCGGGGCGAATGGAAACGCCCGCGCTGATTCCACGGCCTGAACGAACGCTTACATTGCATGCGCGCCGCGTTCGATGAAGCGAAAATCGTGTTGGATCAGCGCATGCATGTCTTCGCATACCGTAATTTCCATCGGCGCGGAGAGTTCCTCTAAGCGCGCGGCCAAATTCACACCGGGCCCGAATATATCGTAGACGTATTTCTGCACGCCCACGATCGACCCGATGACGGTTCCCGAATTAATGCCTATCCGGCACTCCCACTGATTTTTGTAGGCGGAATTGCGGCGCTCCAAATATCGCAAGATCAAAACGGCGACCTTGGCGATATTCTGGGCGTGTTCCGGCGTCGGTTCGGGTATGCCGGAAACCGCCATATAGGCATCGCCCATGGTCTTGATCCGCTCACAGCCGAACTGTTCCATAATCCGGTCGAAAGCCGTGAAAATGTCGTTGAGTTCCGAGATCACGCCGGACGGATCATGCGAGATCGCCATATCGGTAAAGCCGACGAAGTCGAGCATCAATATGGATGCGGGATCGTACTTCTGCGGTGTCGTCACGCCAAAAGTTTTGAGTTCCTCATAAACGGTCTTCGGCATGATGTTGAGCAGGAGCTTCTCGACCCGTTCCTTTTCCCGCTGCAGGGTCCGGTTCTGTTTCTCGACCATGGTCGAGTAGGACTCGATCATGTATTCGAGTTCCTTGATTTTCGAAATGTTCTGACATTCGAGGATCAAAACTTTCTTATCGTCGTGCGAGTGGTTCGTAATTTGCAGCGCAAGCGTGACCGACCGCCGCTTCACCTTGATCGTAACCTCGCAGCTATAGGTTTCGCCTGCGTCTATTTTCTCTCCAAACGCCGTGTAGTCGATTTAGGGAAAGGCTTCGTCGAGCGATTGGCCGACACCCGCCATGCCCGGCAACCAATCGATAAAGCGCCTATTGGCGAACAGAACTTCATGGGTATCTGGGTCCAAAAGCGCCAAGCCGACTCCCACCGACTCCAGCAGCATTTTATTGAATATATCGAGCTTCATGACCGGCCTGGGCAGGCCGTTGTCGCCGGCTTCGGCCTCCGTATCCGCTAACGACACGGCGTCAGGCACCGATGATGTATTGCGCGCGATTGCGAAAGTCTTCGATGATGACATTGACATCCTCGGGCTGGACTTCGAACTCCTCAAGCGTCTGTTGCAACAACGACACGGTCTCGTTGAATGCCGGCGTATCGATTTCAAGGCTCGCATGGACCTGCCGCAGCATTTCGTTCGTATAGCTCGCCGGGCCGCCCATCGCCATCGCGATGAACTTCGTCTGATGATCGATCAGCTGCGGCATGCCGATTTCTTCGAAATAGTCGCCGATGACATCGGAATCGAGGGCCTTGTCATAAAAGGCCATGACCACTTTGCTGATCGTTGCAAAGCCGCCGTAGCGCTCGAACATGCTGAGCGCCATCTGGCTTAACCTTATCCAATCATCGGGATATTCTGATTTCGGATCGTATCGCCGGGCCGTCCGCCGACAGCCTTCCGCATCAGGACCGGTGGTAAGCCGATTCTGCAACTGAGGAAAGCATGTCCACCAATCACTTCATTCCGTCGATTGCATCGCCGAGCCAGGACCACAGATAATCCGCAAAGGAACGCCCGACATAGATGTCGAATACCGGTCCCGCTTCATCCGCGTCGTCCGAAATTTGATGCAGAATGATGGAGGCTTTCGCCAACATCGTCTGCGCCACATCGCCGAGGGCGAATGACCTGGGATGCAGATCGAGCGCGCAGCCTTTCGCGAGGACGGTTCGTGCCCCCGGCCCCGACAGCCGCAACACCGTCCGCGCGTCCGACGCGTCGACCACGGCGGCATGGTGCGTCGTCAGCCTCGCGGAAAGCGATTCGGTCACATCCGTCTCGCTACCGGACGCGCATATCAGCATCCACTCGTCCGGGCCGAGCCAAAGCGCCGACAGCGGCGGCGTTTCGCTGGACGTGTTCGGTGCGAGCGGCAGATCGATTTCAACGCCCCCCTGCACGGCGGCGAGAAACTCCGCGTCCTCGGCATTGCCGCGCAGGATCACCTTGCCGACATCCGCTTGTTCGGCAAGGCGGACCGCGGCGCCTTCCATTGCGGTCCCGCCATCGATATGAGCGAGGGCGCTGCGGGCTTGCCCGGTGTCAGCCATTGAGCCGCTCCCCCTCCAGGTCGAAGAAGACCGGACCCGTGACCGTAACTTCGATCGGTCCGTCCGGCATCGGCGCATATAGCGTTTCGCCCATCCGGTCGCGGCCGGACCGGATCACGGCGAGCGCGATCGAGCGGCCCATATTCGGACTGTAATAGCTGGACGTCACATGCCCGATCATTTCCATCGGCGGCTTGTCGGACACCTTTGCGACGATCTGCGCACCCTCGTCCAACACGGTGTCCGGATCGGCGGTAAGCAATCCGACCAATTGCTTGCGGTCCTCGCGCGCCGTGTCGGCGCGATCTAACGACCGGCGACCGATGAAATCCCCTTTCGTCCAGTTCACGATCCAGTCCATGCCCAGATCGATCGGCGTCACGGTGCCGTCGGTTTCCTGCCCGGCGATGAAGAAACCCTTCTCGGCGCGCAGCACATGCATCGCTTCGGTCCCGTAAGGCGCGATCCCGAACGGCTCGCCGGCCTCGATCAACGCCTCCCAGACCGCGCGCCCGTACCGCGACGGAACGTTGATCTCGAAACCGACCTCGCCGGTGAAGCTGACGCGCAGCACGCGGGCGGCGACGCCGGCGACCACGCCTTCCCGCATCGACATATGCCGGAAGGATTGCGGATCGAGCGTCATGTCCGGCGCGAGCCCGGATAAAAGGTCGCGCGCTTTCGGCCCGCACATGCTGATCGTCGCGTACTGCTCGGTCACCGAGGTGCAGTAAACCCGCAAATCCAGCCATTCCGTCTGCAGCCACTCCTCCAGCCAGGACAGCACGCTGGCGGCATTGCCGGTGGTCGTCGTCATGAGAAAATGATTTTCGGCAAGCCGCAGCGTGACGCCGTCATCCATCACCATCCCGTCGTCGCCCAGCATCACCCCATAGCGGCACCGTCCGACGCCGAGTTTCTTCCAGCCGTTCGTATAGACCCGGTTGAGGAACTCGGCCGCATCGGGACCCCGGATATCGATCTTGCCAAGCGTCGAATAGTCGAGAATGCCGACCCCTTCCCGCGCCGCCCTGACCTCGCGGTCGACCGCCTGGCGCATCGTCTCGGCGTCGCGCGGATAGTACCGGGCCCGCTTCCACTGGCCGACATCCTCGAACTTTGCGCCGCGCTCGACATGCCATTCGTGCATCGGCGTACGCCGGACCGGATCGAACAACCTACCGACATGGCGGCCGGCGATCGAACCGAACGGCACCGGCGTGTAAGGCGCGCGGAAGGTCGTGACCCCGACGGCGGGAACCGCCACGCCGAGCCGTTCGGCAACGATCGAAAGGGCGTTGATGTTGCCGGTCTTGCCCTGATCGGTGCCCATCCCCGTCGTGGTGTAGCGTTTGACGTGTTCGATCGAGTGGTAGCCCTCGCGCACGGCGAGATCCAAATCCTTGGCCGTCACGTCGTTTTGGAAATCGACGAACATGCGGGCGCCCTTGCGGTCGCTCGGACACCGCCAAACGGGTCGCTGCCCCCCTTCCGACGGCTCGGTTACGGCGGGAACGGTATTTTTACCACCTTCGAAACCGGTAGCCAGCGCGCCGGCAAGCCCGGCTGCGGCGCCTTCGGAAAGACAAGCCGCCAATGAGAATGCGCCGTTGCAAGCGCCGACCGACCGGACTGCCTGCATCGGCTCGCCTGGCAGAAACGTCCCATCCAATTCTTCGAATTCGAGGCTGCCGCGCGACTGCGAGAACAGATGCACCGCGGGGCTCCAGCCGCCGGACATGGCGACGCAATCGCAGACAAGCGTCCGCGCGTCGCCCGCCACGCCGTCCCCGGAATCGTTCAGACGCATCACGGTCACCGCCGATACGCGGTGCCGCCCTTTCGTGGCAACAATTGCATAGCCTTGCAGGACGGGAATGCCGGCCTCGCGCGTCCGGCGCGGTAAGTCGCCTTCGACTTGGTTGCGCAAATCGACCACGGCCTCGACAGCAACACCGGCCGCCGCGAGATCAAGGGCCGCCGCATAGGCGCTGTCATTGTTGGTGAAAACCACGACGCGCGACCCCGGCGCAACGTCAAAGCGGTTGACGTAAACCCGCGCCGCGCCGGCCAACATGATGCCGGGCCGGTCGTTCTCCGCGAAGACCAGCGAGCGTTCGATGCTGCCGGTCGCGAGCATGACCTGTTTCGCGCGCACCTTCCACAGACGCTGACGCGGTTTACAGTCTGCCGCCTCCGCGGGCAGATGGTCCGTGACGCGTTCGAGCAATCCGATGAAATTGTCGGCGTAGTAACCGAACGCGGTGGTGCGCGGCAGCATCGTCACTTCCGGCAAGCCCGCCAGCGCCTCGGTCGCCGAGGCCAACCAGGCGTCCGGTGTATCGTCGACGATCTGGACGTGGCGGCCGCTCTCCGCCAACAACGCGCCACCGAAAGCCGGCTGTTCGTCGACAACGATCACGCGCGCGCCTGTCTCGCCGGCGGCCATCGCGGCAGCCAGCCCCGCCGGACCGGCGCCGACGACCAGCACGTCGCAATGGACGTATTGCTGTTCGTAGCGGTCGGGATCGCGTTCCGCCGGCGCGCGCCCGAGGCCTGCCGCCTTGCGGATATACGTCTCGTAGAATTTCCACAGCCGCGCCGGCCGCATGAAGGTCTTGTAGTAGAACCCGGCCGGCAGCAGCCAGGAAAGCCGGTCGTTGATGCTTCCGACATCGAAACGCACCGACGGCCAGCAATTCTGGCTTTTCGCGCGCAAGCCCTCGAAAAGCTCGACCGTCGTCGCCCGCATGTTCGGGTCTGTCCGGGCGCCGGTACCCAACTGAACCAACGCGTTGGGCTCTTCCGCACCGCTGCCGAGGATGCCGCGCGGGCGATGGTATTTGAAGCTGCGGCCGACCAGGTGAACACCGTTCGCGAGCAGCGCCGATGCAAGCGTATCGCCACGGTACCCGAAATAGCGGTAACCGTTGAAGCTGAATGCGACCTCTTCACCGCGGTCGATACGGCCACCCGCGGGGAGTCGCGACCGCTGCCGCCTCATGACGTTCGACCCGGGATGACGGGCGGTGCTTCGTCCATCAGATAGACCGCATGTATCTGGTCGCTGACCGTATCGCGGACCACATGAAACCATTTGCGGCAACCCTGCGCATGGCTCCAGCGTTCGTAGTAAAGCCCCTTGGTGTTCTGCCGCATGAACAGGTAGTCGGCCCAGGCCGCATCGTCGATCGTGTCGGCGCCGGCCGGCCGCGTGATATGCGCCTCGCCGCCGCAATGGAATTCGCTTACGTCGCGTTCGCCGCACCAGGGGCAAGGTATCCGCAGCATGTTTCCTTCGCTCCTTGGTATTAGTGCGCCACCGCGGCCGCGCCATGTTCGTCGACCAGCGCCCCGGTCGAGAACCGGTCGAGCGTGAACGCTGCGTTCAACCGATGCGGTTCGTCGCGCGCGATGGTGTGGGCGAAGACGTTGCCGGAACCCGGCGTTGCCTTGAACCCGCCGGTGCCCCAGCCGCAATTGAAGTACAGGCCCTCGACCGGGGTCTTGCCGATAATCGGGCTCGCGTCGGGACAGACATCGACGATGCCGCCCCATTGCCGCAGCATGCGCAGGCGGCTCAGCATCGGAAACAACTCGACGATCGCCTGTAGCGTATTTTCGACGACGTCGAAACCGCCGCGCTGCGAGTAGGAGATGTAACTGTCGATCCCCGCGCCGATGACCATTTCGCCCTTGTCCGACTGGCTGATATAGGCGTGCACGGCGTTCGACATGACGACGCAATGGAGGATCGGTTTGACTGGTTCGGAAACCAGCGCCTGCAGCGGGTGGCTTTCGATCGGCAGCCGGAACCCCGCCATATTCGCCAGCACGCTGCAATGCCCGGCGACAACGACGCCCACCTTCTTGGCTTTGATCACGCCGCGCGACGTCTCCAGGCCTTCCACGCGGCCCTCGTTCCGCTGAATGCCGGTCACCTCGCAGTTCTGAATGATATCCACACCCAGCGAGTCGGCAGCGCGCGCGAAACCCCAGGCGACCGCATCGTGCCGCGCGACCCCGCCGCGCCGTTGCAAAGACGCGCCCAGCACCGGGTAGCGGAGACCGGGCGAACTGTCGATCAGCGGACAGAATTCCTTGACCGCCTCGGCCGACAGGATTTCCGAGTCGATCCCGTTCAAGCGGTTCGCGTTGACCCGCCGCGACAGCTCGCGCAGATCGTGCAGATTGTGCGCCAGGTTCAGCACGCCGCGCTGGCTGAACATGACGTTGAAATTGAGCGCCTGGGACAGCCCTTCCCACAGCTTGAGCGAATGCTCGTACAGGCCCGCGCTCTCGTCCCACAAATAGTTCGAGCGGACGATCGTCGTGTTCCGCCCGGTATTACCGCCGCCGAGCCAGCCCTTCTCGACCACCGCAACATTGGTGATGCCATGTTCCTTGGCGAGGTAGTAGGCGGTCGCAAGACCATGCCCGCCGCCGCCGACGATCACGACGTCGTATTCCGGCTTCGGTTCCGGACTACGCCACGCTTCGCGCCAATTCTCGTGGCGCGACAGGGCGTTTCGAGCAAGCGAAAAAATGGAGTATTTCTGCACGGCCGTTTTACCTCTGTGAGCCCGACCGTTATATCGATGGTGCGCAAACAAGGGAATGCGAAAACGATGCCCGGAAATGACACCGATGTGACGCGCGGCTACGACGCGGTGGCCACGCTCTACCACGCCTATATCACCGGCTTCATCATAACTGCCGTCACCCGCGGCGGCACGCGCCACGCCGAGGACCTTTGGTTCCATGTGTTCCGGCGCCAGCACGAGGACCTGTTCCTGCCGGGCCTGAAGAAACTCAGTCTCGACAAACTGCCGGACGCGGTCGCCGCGGCGCAGTACCACTATTTGTCGAACCGCGTCGCCGGGGTGAAGGTCCAGTACATGTACGAGTCGGACCGCAAGGCCTGGATCCGCTTCGTGCCGCCGCGCTGGATCTATGACGGCACCGCGATCTGCGCAGTGCCGGGCGAAGTGTCCCGCGCCCTCCTGCGCGGCTGGTATGGCCACAACGGCGTCTCGCTCGGCAATCCGCGGCTCGGCTTCGTCTGCACGGCACAGACCATGGACGGCCAGCACGGCCTCGCCGGCTATTTCTACGAATGCGACCACGATCTCGAACCGGAGCAGCGCCTGCGATTTTCGCCGGGCGAACAGCCGCCGCCGTTCGACCCCGATGCGGTGCCGGCCTTCGACGCCGACGCCTGGCCGCCGGAGCGGCTGCGCAAGGCGAACCGGAACTACTCGATGAACTTCACGCGAGCGCTGCTCAGCGAATCGGCCGCCCTGTTCGGGCCCGCCGAAGCGACCCATTTCGGCCACGTGACGGGCCTGCTGATCGGCATGCAGTATTATGAGGAATCCGCCCGCCTGCTCGGCATCGAGGGCGACGACGCGGCCGCGTTCGGCGCCTATCTCGCCGCCATGGCAACGGCGCAAGACGACAGGATCGAGGTGGAAACGGACGGCGACGCGGTGCATGTCCGGCAGTACGGCTGGCGGGTCATGCGCGGCCACAAGAATATCCCGGACAGTGCTTTCGACTCCTGGAACGGGCTGTGGCAAGGCGCGCTCACCGCACACAACCGCTTCCTGGTGCTGGAGGTCCTGCAGCGCATGGATTACGGCGACGACTGTTTCGAATGGCGGATCAGGCCGCGCAAACCGTCGACGCTAGAATAGAATAGAAGAGGAAAGAACCATGAAAGCAGTCTATATCGAGAACCATGGCGGGCCGGAGGTCTTGCAATACGGCGATGTACCGGACCCCGTCGCCGGACCCGGGCAAGCCTTGGTCGAAATCCACGCGGCGAGCGTGAACGGGGCGGACTGGAAGGTACGGTCCGGGGCGAGCGGCACGATCACCGACTTTCCGTATGTATTGGGACGCGATTTCTCCGGCGTCGTCAGTGCCGTGGGGGACGGGGTCGATGACGTGGCCGTCGGCGACAACGTCTTCGGGGTCTGCGATGTCGGCCAGGAAGGCGCCTACGCGGAGCAGATCGCGATCAAATCGTCGATCCTCGCGGCCAAACCGGACAGCCTAAGCCATGCCGAAGCGGCGTCTCTGGCGCTGATCGGCCTCACCGCGCTGATCTCCGTCGAGGACACGCTGAAGCTGAAGGCCGGCGAGACGATCCTGATCCAGGGCGGTGCGGGCGGCGTTGCCGGCTTCGCGATCCAGGCCGCCAAGCATATCGGCGCCCGTGTCATAACGACCGCGAGCGCGGCGAACCACGACTATCTGCGCGGCCTCGGCGCGGACGAGATCATCGACTACAACACCCAGGACTTCACCGAGCTGGTATCGGATTGCGATGCGGTTTTCGAGACCGCGGGCGGCGATGTCGCGCAGCGCTCCTTTCAGGTGCTGAAGCCGGGCGGGCGGATCGCCTTCATCGCGTCGGGTGCGAAAGCGCCGGCTTCGCCGCGCGACGACGTGCAGGCGCTGCGTCCCGCCGTTGGCCGCGACCGGCCGCACCTGGAGCGGATCATGGAACTGGTCTCGACCGGCGCGGTCCGCATTCCGGAGATCGCCGCGTACGCGCTGTCGGACGCGGTCGCCGCGCACCGGATCAGCGAGGCCCGACACCTGCGCGGCAAGCTGGTTTTTAAGGTGCGTTAGGCGCCATCCAACGCCGCGCACGCGGCGGCGAACGGCGCGAGCGGCGGCCGGTACAGGCCCGCCCCGAGCCCGCCGCCGGCGCCCGTCTTTTCCACGAGGCCGAGTTCGACAACCGGTGTCTCGCCGGTTTCGACGACGGCGCGCGCCGACAGGCCGGCGCGGGCGCCGGAATTCGGAAATCCGGGATGCGCCGCCATCAACAGCTTCCCCGGCAAGGTGTAGATTTCGTCGTCGTAGAACCCTTCGTGCAACGCCTGCATGTCGGGACAATAGGACAGCGCCATCGCGCCCAGGCCGAAGCCTTCGGCCAGCGCGCTGTCGCCATACGCGCCCGTGCACGAGTCCAGCGTATGCGGCGCACGGACATTGCCACGGGGCACGTCGGCGGGCGCGGTAAACCAACGCCCGGGCAAACCGCTTACCTGCAAGCCGAACTGCGCGCCGTTGCCGCCCGTTGCCGTGACCAACCCGCTGCCCGCGACGCCCGACGCGGCGGACAAGGCGCAGCGCGCGGCGGCCATCCAGAAATTGAGATGGAAGATCGGCCACTCGGCGACGAAGGCGCCGGCCTCCGATACGGTGAAATCCGAACCGAGCCTTTCGTTGAGGATGCCCACCAAGGTCTTGTGCGCTTCGAGATGCCGCAGATGCGCGTCGTCGCCCTTGGTCAAGGCGTCGTCGACGATCGGCAGCCAAGGAACGGGTTCGGACGCGGCGGGCGCGATGGCCGGCGCGACCTCATCGTTAAGGAAGCGCAGCAGGTCGACCGCTTCCCGCGATTTGCGGCCATAACGCGCCGCGGGCGCGCCGCCTGTCCCGCCGCCATTCAGCGGCGCATAGGCGCGCTGGGCCGAGCCACCTTGATCGGATAGTTCGACGACCTGCATGGAGGCGGATACCACCGCCGCCAGCGGCGTTGCGACATTGCGATCCTGCGCCGGCTCGAACCGGATGCTACCGGACGCGACCAGCACTTCGGCCGCGTCCAAATCGTCAGCCCAGCCTTCAAAGACGCAAGCGACTGCGGCGGAATTCAACGTCGGTGTGACGTGACCGGTTTCGGCGGGCGGGCCGCTATGCAGCAAAGTGTAGCTTTCGAGGCCGACCGCTTCTGCCGCCGTCATGACACCGGTCCAGGCCGGCCGCGCCGCAAACAACCGTTCAAGCGCTTTTTGATCCGCTTCCGTAGGAGACACCGTCGCTTATCCCGCTTCCTGTTCCCGGATCGCCGCGGCGGCGTCGAGGATGCGCTGCGCCTTGTAGACGATCGGGTAATCGATGAAATAGCCGTCGAGCTGGATCGAGGACGATCCGGCCTTCTCCGCTTCTCGGAAAGCGGTCACGACCCGTTCGGAGTGCTCGATTTCCGCCGCCGAGGGGCTGTAGACCTCGTTCACGACGGCGACTTGCGGCGGGTAGATGCACATCTTGCCCTGGAAACCCATGCGCTTGGCCCGTTCCGACGACACCCGCATACCGTCCAGATCCTTGATGTGGATCCACACCGTATCGAGCGGCGGTTCGAGGTCCGCGGCGCGCGAGGCGAGCACCATCCGCGCGCGGGCATCGTCCAACTCAACCTCGTCCAACGTCCAGTCCATGCTCATGTCGTGCGTGTAGTCGCCGGCGCCGAACGCCATGCGCCGCACGCGGCTGCCGCAGCCGGCGATCTCGGGTAGCGCGGCGATGCCTTTCCCGGTTTCTAAGATCGGCATGATATCGATCCCGCCCGGTTCCAGGCCGAATTTGCGTTCCAGATTGCTCACCATCCAATCGACCGCGAGCAGCTGCGAGGCGTTCTCGACCATCGGCAACACGATTCCATTGAGGCCCTTGCCGACGATCGCTTCCAGGTCGCCGAAACAAAACTCGGTATCGAAACCGTTTATCCGGACGTAGCCGAGATTGCGGCGCGGCCGTTGCAACGCGGCCACGACGGCTTCGCGCGTCGCGATCTTCTCGTCGTTGGCGACGGCGTCTTCCAAATCGAGAATTACGGCGTCTGAACCGACGCCGAAGACCTTCTCCACCTTGCGCGGATGGTTGCCGGGCGCGAAGAGAAAGCTGCGGTAAACTCCCATGGACTGGAACCCCGTGTCTCTTTCGACAAATTTCGTCGTTAACAGTTTGAGTTATAATTGTTTTCGACAACAGCACGCCACAAAAAGTAATGCGGAAGGCCAAACCGCTTCAAAGTTACATTATTGGGGTCCCGGTAACATTAGACCCAATCGGATGTCCGAAAGAGAAGCATGAAGGGAACGCAATCTCGGCCGACCGCACAACCGGGATTAGCCATAAGTGAAAGCGTGGCTCTCTTCGGTGTACATAGATTCCTCAGTCGATCGCCGCTAAGCTTCCGGCGGGGAGGATGCCGATGGAACGCCGTCTCGCCGCCGTTCTGGCCACTGATGTGGTCGGCTGATCTGGGTTGACGAGGAAGGCCTTATCTCGGCTCTCATAGGCCTGCGGGCGGACCTCGTCGATCCCAAAAGCGCCAAACAAGGTCCTACGGGGAAGCAAGGGAATGAATAAAATCCAGAAAATTCAAGTAACAAAGGGCGTGTATTTTTTAACGTTCGCGGACAACGATCTGCGAATTCTTTGCGGGTGTCCGGCCGATTGCGTCAAGCATCTGATGAAACGCGGCCTGATCGTGCCGGTCGAACGGGACGGTGTCACGTTCGAGACCGGACCGAACGCGATTCTGCTGTCCGACATCATGCTGCAGAATGGCGTGATGTCGAACTTGGCCGAATTCCCGGTCCTGCAGATGCTGTACCGGCAAGGCATGATGCTGCCCGACCATCCCAACAACACCGGCACCAAGCCCTTGATCATCGGCGCCGCGGACCAGGTTTCGGCCCAGATGGAATATATCTATCGCGGCAATTACGGTCTCGTCTCGGAGCAGGAAATCATGGCTGCGGGGGTCGAGCGCGAACAGGCGCGCATGCTGATGCGGATGAAGCTGAAGTTCGCGTTTGGCCGAATCCAGGATTCCGGAGAGATGCTTGATTCGCTGGTTATCGGCCCGGACGCGGTCGAGATTCGAGGCGGCGTCTCGGTGCACCGCCTGGAGCGCAACCTGTTCGAATTTTCCTACGACGGTGAAACCGTCACCGTCGACCTCAATCTCAGCTCTAGCGAGAACTACGAAGTGCCTTTTCCGCTTGGCATGCGAAACATTCCAAGAGAGTATTTCGCCGTCATCCACTCCGGTGAAGGCGACGGCTGGGACGAAAACCGGCCCTGCATGTCCAGCATCCTGATGTATCAGGGCAGAATCTATCTGATCGATGCCGGGCCGAACATCCTCTACAACCTCAGAGCGCTCGGGATCGGTATCAACGAAATCGAGGGTATTTTTCATACGCACGCCCATGACGACCATTTCGCCGGCCTGACCGATATCATCCGGTCCGATCACAAGATCAAATATTTCGCCACCCCGCTGGTGCGCGCCTCGGTGACCAAAAAGCTAACCGCCCTGCTGTCCACCGACGAGAATTTTTTCCAGCACTATTTCGAAGTCCACGATCTCGAATACGACCAATGGAACGATGTGGCCGGCATGGATGTGCGACCGATCATGTCGCCCCACCCGGTCGAGACCAGCATCTTCGTATTCCGGGCGCTGTGGGAGGAAGGCTATCGTACCTACGCCCATCTTGCCGATATCGCCTCATTCAATGTCCTCGGCGGCATGGTCACCCGTGATCCGACCGCGATCGGCATCTCGCCGACCCTGTTCGGCCAAGTCAAGCAGGCCTATATGGAGCCGGCCGATCTCAAGAAAATCGATATCGGCGGCGGCCTGATCCATGGCGCGGCGATCGACTTCAAGGGCGATCAATCGACCAAGATCATACTGGCGCACAAGGCGACGGAACTGACCGACACGGAGAAGGAAATTGGCTCCGGCGCGCCCTATGGCACGGTCGACGTGTTGATTCCGAACTACCAGAATTACGATCGGCGCAATGCGTTCCATTATCTGAGCTCCTACTTCCCCGGCGTGTCCCATCACCGGCTGACCATTCTGCTGAACAATCCGGTCGAGGCGATCAACCCGGAAACCATCCTGATCCGCGAGGATCAGGCAGCCACCTGCGTCTACCTCGTGTTGACCGGTGATGTTGAGATGATCCAGTCGGAGGCCAATATCAGGACCGTGCTCGCCCCCGGGGCCATGATCGGCGAGCAGATGGCGCTCTACGGTCTGGCGTCGCGCGAGACCTACCGGGCGCGCAACTTCGTCCAGGCGCTGAAAATACCCTGCACCCTGTTCAAGGAGTTTATCGACAGGAACGAACTGCTCGACGCGATCGGAACGCTCGAGGAGAAGCGGAATTTCCTGCGCCGGAGCTGGCTGTTCGGCGAGTCGCTGTCGCACTGGACCCAGAACACGATCTGTCAGGCGATGCGCGACGTGACCTATGCCGACGGCGAGGGTTTCGCGCGCACGGATTCAGACCCGCTCGAACTGGGCATCGTCAGGACCGGCTGTCTTGAACGGGTCAACGGCAGCCGCGCGGATGACGACTTTCTGACCGCCAGCGAGTTCTTCGGCGAGACCTCGGCTCTGTTCCACGTCCCGGACACCGTGCCATACCGTGCGCACGAAAAGTAAGCGTTCGTTCAGGCCGTGGAATCAGCGCGGGCGTTTCCATTCGCCCCGGCCGATTTTAGCGGTTGAGGGTGCGTTTCCAATCCCGTCGCAAGGGCCGGAGCCAGACATCCTTTTTAGGCTTGTCGGACTGCCTGTCCCGGTCGTAGCGCCCGCGCCCCTGGGTGGTCCCGACGCGGGTCCAGCCGGAGGCCCTGTAAACGGCG
>JAKZTB010000060.1:0-4612 GCA_047517345.1 Alphaproteobacteria bacterium | reverse complement strand
CCGGCTGCACCAGAACGCCTTCTTCGATGAGGTTCTCGATGTTCGCGCAATCGATAATGGCGTCGAAGGCGAGGTGGAGTTGATCCCGCTGATCGCCGGTCCGTCTCTCGGGCGACGCCGTCAGTCCGATGAATTGCGCGGTCGCTTTGCCGTTCTTTTCGAATTCGTCGAGGAGCCGTTTATATCCGGTCCCGTTCGGCGATACCCGGTGCGCTTCGTCCACGATGATGAGGTCGGCCTTCGGTATGGCGTCCAGCAACACCTCTTTGGCCCGCATATTGGTCGAGAGCAGGATGTCGTAGTCCGTGAACGCCGGTCCCGTGTCGGAAACGGCAAGTTTGCGGACATTGTGTTTTTCGCCAAGCGCCCTCTCGAGCTGTTCCAGCAGGACGAGGCGATGGCACAGAACCACGATCTTCTTGCCGCTGTAGAACCGTTCGACGATCTCGCTCGCGAGCACCGTTTTGCCCGCGCCGGTTGGCGCCTTCAGGATAAATCGACGGTGTTGGCCAACGATCGACGGAAAGCTGTCGATGATTTCCTGTTGCCATGTTCTGAGATGCATGCGCCGCGTATATCAAAGAATGCGTGTTTGTGCACGTGCGACGAAATATCGCCTCTGTCCTTGGCCGGAGAATTCGCTCAACCGGCTTCGTTCCCGCCGCCATAGCCGTTGCGCGGCGCCGGCTGCCAGTCCGCCAGGCGCTCTTCCTGCGGCCGGTAGATCTCGATGCGGATCGGCCAGCACGGTGCGTTGTCGCTGGAATGGCCGGCGCCGCAATCGCCGCCGGGGCAGGTGGACAGCGCCGCCAACAGGTCGATTTCGGCGAACAGCTCGATGAAATCGCCGGGCCGCGCCGGGCTTGCCTTCATGAAGTACTGGTTCGTGTCGCGCGTGTAGCCGGTGCACATGAAGACGTTCACGACGTCATGGACATGCGTTTCCGCCTCGGCCAGCGGCAGGTCCCGCGCCGCCGCCAAGGCGCGGGTCAGGCTGGAATGGCAGCAGAAATTATAATCCTGCCCCGTCAGCATGTATTGGGTGTAGGGATCGCAACGGGTGCCGATCACGTCATGGACGCCGGCGCCGAATTCGTCGTAGCCGTACCAGTCCAGTGTGTCGTGCGTGATGGTCGCCATCGGGCGGAAGCGTGGAATATTGCTCCAAAGCCGGTCGCCGGTGCTGACATGGGTCGCATGCAGGGCCCGGGTCTTGCCGCTGTAGAACCGCTCCGTCAAGTCGGCGGCGTTCCACAGGTTCAGGTCGCCGACCTGCGGCCCGTCATTGTTGCAGATGCGGAACAGGTGCCCCGCCGGAACCTCGAACGCTCGCGCGTCGCGCGGCAGCACGGTCAGCGCGTCGACAAGGGTCATGTCGCTGCGGACGGCCTCGTAGAATGCCTGGTCGTACGGGGGCAGGCTGTCCAAGGTGTAGACCGTCACCGGTTCCACCGCCCGCCGCGCCGCCGCATCGGCCGGCGCCGGGTTCTGCGCTGCAATCGCCATGCTTGCTCCTTTCTCTGGTTCGCCGCGCGATCGAATACGCCACAGGCTCTACCCCCGCCCATGCGGTTGCCAAAAATTGATCTTTGGACCGACGGGAACGATCTGCGTCGGGTTGACCGCCGCTATCGTGTAGTAGCCGGCTTTCATCTGGTCGAGGTCGATGGTGTCCGCGATGCCGGGCCTTTGGTAGAGGTCGCGCGTGTAGCCCCATAGGTTGGGGTAGTCCTGGACGCGCCGCAGATTGCATTTGAAGTTGCCGTGATAGGCAAGGTCGAAGCGGATCAGTGTGGGGAACAGGCGCCAGTCGGCCTCGGAGAGGCTGTCACCCAAAAGGTAACGCTGGTCGCCGAGCCGTTCGTCGAGCCAGCCCAGCGTTTCGAACAGCGGGCCGACCGCCTCCTCGTAGGCCTGCTGGCTGGTGGCGAATCCGGCGCGGTAGACGCCATTGTTGACGGTGCGGTAGATGCGGTCGTTCAGCGCGTCGATCTCGTCGCGCAAATCCTCGGGATAGAGGTCGAGTTCCACCGCGCCGATGCTGTCGAAGGCGCTGTTGAACATGCGGATGAGTTCGGCCGACTCGTTGTTGACGATGGTTCCGGTCTCGCGGTCCCACAGGGTCGGCACGGTGACCCGGCCGGAGTAGCGCGGTTCCGCCTTGGTGTAGATCTGGTGGAGGTGCGTCGCGCCGTTGACGGTGTCGGGGATCAGTCCTTTGCCCTCACGGAAGTGCCAGCCCTCGCGGTGCTTGCGGGAATCCGCGATGGAGATCGAGATAGCGCCCTCCAGCCCCTTCAGCTTGCGCCAGATCAGCGAACGATGCGCCCAGGGGCAGGAATTCGCGACGTAGAGATGGTAGCGCCCGGCCTCCGCCATGAAGCCGCCGCGGCCCGATGGCCCCGCCGCGCCGTCGGCGGTGATCCAGTTGCGGAAGGTCGATTCGAATCGCTCGAAACGGCCGTCGGATTTATCCGTGTCGTACCAGCTTTCGTGCCAGGTGCCGTCAACTAACAGGCCCATGTCAAACTCCCATATCCACCAACTGCCGACTTTACACGAACCGGTCTTCGATGACAGGTGATGCCGGGATTGGCCTGCCTCGCGGCAACGGCGCCGGGAGACTTTGGGAGATCGCGCGACTGGCGTAATATGTCTTTGAGAAGCCTTAGCGCGCTTCGATCGAAAACGAGAGTCGATGTGGCCTACGATCTGAAAAACCTGAATGTGCTGCTCGTCGAAGACGATACGTCGATGCGCTTCCTGTTGCGCGACATGCTGAACGCGTTTGGAATCGAGACTGTCGAGACCGTCAGCGACGGCACCAAGGCATACGCCTCGCTGCGCAGATTCGCGGCCGATCTCATCATCACCGACTGGGTCATGGACCCGCTCGACGGGATCGATTTCTCGCGGATGGAGCGGTCCGCGCCGGACAGCCCGAACCCCTTCGTGCCGATCATCATGCTGACCAGCCAGGGCGCCTACGATCGGGTGAAAGAGGCGCGCGACACGGGGGTAACGGAGTTTCTCATCAAGCCGGTGACCGCCGACGCACTGTATTCCAGGATCGTCAACGTGATTCAGAACCCGCGGCGGTTCGTGCGCGTGAATGAGTATTTCGGACCCGACAGGCGCCGTGTGGCGAAGGACTTCCCCGGTTCGGAACGTCGCGACGACGAAGAGTCCTGAAAAATGGCGGGTACTCTCCGTCTCGGACGAACAGTGTATTTTCGCCTCAGCCGCCTTCGTAGATATATCCCTGGTCGCCGCCATCGTCGATCAGACGGATCCAGCAGTTGCCGGGCGTCGACTCGGCTTCGAACCATTCCGGCGTCAAATGCAGCCATTGCATGACGAAGGCGCGCAAAGTCACCCCGTGGCAGATGACGATGATGTTCTTGTACTGCCGCCGCTCGGCGTCGCGCAGGAAGGTGCCGAAGGTCTCGCGGACCCGGACGGCAACGTCGAACCGGCTCTCGCCCAAGGGCACGCGGGCCCAGAACTTGCCTTCGTGGTCGACGCATTTCCGGTAGTGCGCGTATTCGTTGGGAAAGCGCAGCGGCAGTTCCTCGTCCGGCACGCCGTCGAACAGGCCGAACTGCTGTTCGCAAAGATTGATGTGCTCGCGCCGGTCGAGCGCGACCGAATCGCCGATCGCCGTCTCGATCCCGTCCGCCGTCTCGCGGGTCCGGCGATAGGGGCTGGTCCACATGCGGACCGACGAAAAGCTATCGTCGCGCGGCAAGGCGGCGAAATGGTCGCGCAGGAACTCGCCCGCCCGCGCTGCCTGTGCCTTCCCCGAATCCGAGAGCGGAATCACATGGTCCGACATCTCGGCATAGATCCGCGCGTCGACGTTGGAAATCGACTGACCGTGCCGCACCAGGAATATCCGCATCGTCCCTCGGCCGGGAGTTGAGAGGACGATGCGAGGGTATACAGCCTAGCGCCGTGTGGCGAGCGGCTTCGTTACGCGCCTACCGCCCCGCGTAGCGCGCATGCACCGCCTTTACCTGCTGCGAGGAATCCGGCAACGCCCGGAGCATGGCGTAGTATGCCAGGTTCGAGCGTACCGCGCGGGAATCCAGGTCCATGCGGGCGACCTTGGCGGCGTCCTTCTTGCGGCCGGCGAGGCCGAAGGCGAGCGCCAGGTTCTGGCGGTGGTGCGGCGTCGAATGCGGGCTGTTGACCAGTTTGCGCAACACGTCGATCGCCGCGTCGTGCTGGCCCGAGAAGGACAGCGAGAGGCCGAGATTGGTCAACAGGTTGATGTCCTCCGGCTTGTAGGACAGGCCGGTGCGGTACATCTCCTGCGCCTTGCGGTGCTTGCCGAGCAGGTCGTTGGCGACGCCCAACCCGTTATAGATCCGCGATTCCTCCGGCGCGGCAAGCAGCGCCTGGTCGTAATGGCCGATCGCCATTTCCGGCTGGTCGATCGCGACCAGCGCGTTGCCGAGGCCGCGCCAGCGCAGTTATGTCCAGAATCTTCTGCAAAAAGGTTTTGACCATGTTGCCGAGTGTTGTCGCGGGCATGGGTGGCGCGTAGACATCAGGTATCGCAGCGCCGGCCATGCCCAGCCGCCGTCAGGCGGCTTGCTTCATCAGCTCG
>JAKZTB010000059.1:0-3244 GCA_047517345.1 Alphaproteobacteria bacterium | reverse complement strand
AGTTTGGTCGAACCCATTTCATGGGTTCGGGCGAAATTGTGAATCCGCTCTATTTCAATAGTTTAAGAGCAGATTCACGCGGTTGTTGGATCGCCGAAGGCGATTCCAACCAACCCCGATCTGCTCTAGTGTGATGATCGTGAAATTCAAATGATTGAATTTCTCGTGAATCAGCACACTAACTATTTGAACCTAGTGTGATTCAGATCCAGAATCTCGCCGCATTCAATGCGGCGAACTTCAGAATCATCACACTAGTAAATTTCAAAATATTCCCGCTGCTCCCAATCCGTGACGGTTGACAGGAAACGGGTTATTTCGGCGTCCTTGATATGCAGCAGGTAATCGATGAACTGAGCGCCGAATTTCTCTCGGAAATAGCGATCCTTTCTTAGGGCCTGGGTCGCTTCGACCAGTGATCGGGGTAGCGGTTCGGCTTCGGTGTCGTAGGGCGCATCGACGGGAGAGGACGGTTCCAGCGCGTTACGAATACCATCGAGCCCGGCATAAATCTGCGACGCCAAATAGAGATAGGGATTGGCGGCCGGTTCGCCGACCCTGTTTTCGATCCGCGACCCCCGGTCGCCGGGCCCGCCGACAACCCGCAGCATCGCGCCGCGGTGATCCTTGCCCCAGAGCACGCGATCGGGCGCCAGCGAATAGGGTTGGTAGCGTTTGTATCCGTTGATGGTCGGCGTGGAAAAAACGCTGGCGCTCCGCGCGTGCTTCAGCAGCCCGGCGACGAACTGAAGGCCAATGGGCGAGAGGACCTGCGTTTCGTTTTCGGGGACGAAGACATTCTCTCCGGTTTCGCTGTCGCGCAGGGATTGGTGCAGGTGCCAGCCGGAAGAAAACAGGTTCGGCAGATTCGGGCGGCACATGAATGTCGCGTGCAGACCGTTGCGCCGGGCGATTTGCTTGACGGCGCTGCGGAACAGAACCATGGCGTCGGCGGTTGCCAATCCGACTCTCGGATTAAAGGTGATTTCTATCTGACTCGGTCCGAATTCGACTTCCAAGGTCCGCAACGGCAGGCCGATTTCCAGCAACTGCGTGCGCATTGTCTCGAGATGGGGATCGAGTTCATCCATGCGCTGTTCGGTGAGGTACTGAAATCCGTGCGCCAGCAGACTGACCGTTGGCGGCTCCGCCGGTTGCCCCGCCTGTTCCGGACGCAAATTGGGGTCTTCCAGTTTGAAGAGATGGAATTCCACCTCGAGGCCGCTGACATATTCGTAGCCGGCCCCCTTCAGGTCGCGCAACGCATCGCGCAGGATATGCCGTGTCGAAAAAGGGACGGGCTTGCCGTTCGGGAAATAGATATCGGCCAGCAGCCATCCTGTTTTGTGGGCCCAGGGCAATACGCGAAAGGTCGACGGATCGGGCACCATCAAAAAGTCGCCGCCGCCGGTCATTTCCGCCATCCCGAAACCGCCGCCTTCGCCATGCCAGGGGAACACCGTTTTATGGGAGGTGTCCTTGGCCAGCAGCGTCGTCACCATCCCGATACCGTTGCTGAGTGCTGTGGAAATTTCAGTGGCGACAATGGTCTTGCCCCTGAGGATTCCGTGTTGATCCGCGAACGATATCCGCACGACCTCGAGGCCAAGGTCCTTGACCTGTCTTTCGACGTCCGCGACCGCCGCTTGTTGTTTCGCGTCCCGCAGACCGAACCGTTCGGCAAATCCGTCACGGCCCATGCTGCCGCTGTCGTCGCTCATCCTGTGTGCTCCCCTTTGCCCCTTTGGATTCTTGTAAGGGACCGCAAACGAATAATTATTCCGTTACAGCGCCGCATCCCAGGGGCAGGCCGCGCGGCGTTTAGAAACGCCATCCCGCCAAATCTTATCCGCTTCCGTGGCGTCGCCGATGACGTCCACGGCAATCGGTCCGTGGATGGAACTGGACTCATTTTCACCGACCATGCCCGGCAAATTCCGTTCTCCTTTCTCGATCTTTGAGATCGCTCGGAGAAGCAGGCGGCGGTAGGCTGCGATGGCTTTATCCGTCGTCCCCAGTCTTTCCTTCGTTCTGTCTTGGATAGGGCCCATCGATTCACAGGCCCATTGGTCGTGGACGTTGATATCCATGCCCATCCCCGTGAAGGTCAGCGATTTCTGCTCCTCGCTGTCATAGCCATACCGGTTGCTCTGGTTGCGGATCGGCGCATAGTCGGGAAGCGTGTGTTCGGCGAGGCGTTGATCGCGCATTTTCGTCTTATCCACCGGATCGGCGAAGCTGGTGAACATCGAATACCAGTAACAATTCCGATCGTCGATCGGCACATGCCATTGGGTAATGGTCATGTCCTTGGACATCGGAATGGCGATGGCGCACGGGAACAGCTGGTTGGTCACGCGGACGTGGGTTTTGTCGTTTTCCAGGTGGCGAAGCGTTTTCAGGCGGAGGCCGTAGGCCGTCTCCTCGACCAGGATTTCCGGTCTGAAATTCTCGCGTAGAAGTTTCGTGATCGGAATGTCCGTACCCGCCGCCGCATCGCGGAACTGCTTGCCGTACTGCGCATCCGGCGCCTCATCGGCGAAAAATCGGTGCAGAAAGGACGCATGTGCGGGATCGATGCCGACTTCCAGGGCCTGCAGCCAATTGCACTGCCAAAGCCCCTTGAAAGCGAACACATGGGTATCCGGCGCGCGAAAGCAGTCGAAATTCGGCAATGATGGCGGCTCGCTCCCGCCCATGAAGGCGAAGATGACGCCGTTCTTTTCAACGACCGGATAGGCGGTGGTTCTTACTTTTTCATGAAATTTGGACCCTTCGGGTTCGCCGGGCTGTTCGATGCAACGCCCGTCGGTGCCGACAAGCCAGCCGTGAAAGGGGCACCGTAACCCGCCATTTTCCAAGCGGCCGAAGCTGAGATCGGCACCCCGATGGGCGCAGTGCCGGTCGATCAAACCCAATTGTCCTCGCTCATCGCGAAACAGAACCAGATCTTCGCCCATCAGCGTGACGGGGACGAGCGGCCGGTTGCCGTCGAGCTCGTCGCTCAAGGCCGCGGGCATCCAATACTGGCGCAGAACCGCCCCGGCGGGCGTGCCGGGACCGGTCCGGGTAACCAGTTCGTTCCTCTCTTGCGTCATCATGACGGCCAATCCTCCGCCGCAAATGTCGAATGGATGGAATGTTGACAAGCCAATTTAGCAAATTTAGTTTGATGTTCTAACTAAAAATTTTTACCGGTTAGAAGGTAAGAAGCTCAGTGACGTCCAAGAGAGATAGACAACAA
>JAKZTB010000058.1:0-7581 GCA_047517345.1 Alphaproteobacteria bacterium | reverse complement strand
GAGACGAAAACAGATGCAACGCTTCGCAAATAACCAACCAATTGAATTTATTCGATTTTTAACCGGACACTAGTGAAAAATCGATTGTAAGAATTGTACACCTGACCGATTTGGAAATGTTTGCGTTCTTTTGCTAATCCGCACAGATTCATAAAAGAATTTTCTCTAATTTCCGAAATTTATGATATAATTTTCTAGTGGATGAAATAGATAGAAAGATTCTCACCTACCTGCAAGCCGATTCCAGTCTACCGATTGGTGAAATCGCAGAGCGGGTCGGTCTTTCCGCCACGCCCTGCTGGCGGCGCATTCGCAATCTGGAAGAAGCCGGTATCATCCAAGGCCGCGTCGCGCTGCTAAATCCGGAAAAGCTCAACCTCGGCGTCACCGTGTTCGTCGGCGTGAAAACCAGCCAGCACAACTACGAATGGCTCGAACGTTTCGCGAAAGCCGTCGCCGATATCGACGAAGTCGTGGAGTTCTATCGCATGAGCGGAGACATCGACTACATGCTGCGCATCGTCGTGCCGGATATTGCCGGGTACGACGCCGTTTACAAGCGGCTGATCCAGACAGCAGATCTATCGGATGTGAGCTCCAGCTTCGCGATGGAGCGGATCAAATATACCACCGCCTTGCCGCTAGACTACGCGAAATAGAGAAAATTAAGATAGCGTCGCCTCTAACTTGAAAGTTGAATGGCGTATATTTGTTGAAGGAGAAAGCCGAAAAATTCACGCTTTGGACACGAATTTTTACGCGGAGTCGGTAATGGACGGGTATTCGAAATTTATCGTCGTGGCGATACTTCTCATGTGCCCGTCGATCGGCGCCTTGGCCGGGGCCAGCGAAGACATTCGTCACGCGGACGAATTATACGCGGCAGGTGCATTCGAAGAGTCCGCAATACTGCTCGGTCGGGCTATCGACAGCGGTGAGCTGAGTGGTGAAACGCTGGCCAAGATATATTTCAAACGCGGCCTGGCCTATGGCAGATACTTCAAGAACGCTGAAGCCCTAAGCGACTACGAACTGGCCATAATCTTCGACCTGGGCCATGTCGCTGCCTGGAGTTCGATCTGCTATCAAAAGTCGGTCCATCTCGGCAAGCTGGACGAGGCCTTGAGTGCCTGCAACCAAGCCCTGCGGCTGAATTCGGATCACGCACCGTCCTATGGCCTACGCGGCGACATCTAGCGATTGAAAGGGAACTTCCGTGAGGCCGAAAAAGACTACAACCACGCAGTACGCCTGAACCCCGACAATTGGCTGATTCGGTTCAATCGCGGTTTTTTCTACGATCATTTCGACAAGCAAAACAAAGCCCGGCTCGATCTCACGGAAGCGTATGATATGGCGCCTGAATGGGGCAGAACCCACCCGTCAACCTTACCCCTATTCAAGGAATACGGGTTGATCAACTAATACCAAGAAGCCCTCAGCCGCCTTCAATCGCCGGCAGGAAGCAGACCTCGCTGTTCGGCCCGACTTCCTCGAGGAAAAAGTCCTGGAAGATCTGGCCGTCGATGGCGACCGCCATGCCGTCGCCGAGCGCCTGGCCGATACCGGGATAACGTCCGTCCAGCTCCCGCACCAGGGCACGCATAGATTCCGCCTGTACGGCAATTTGGGTTTCGCCGTCGGTGTATTGACGGGCGAGTTCGCGGCTTAGAACGACGTCGGCCATGGCGCTATCCGCTGTTTTCCAACGCGGCCAGTACTTTGGGCGGCGACATCGGCAGGTCGCTCAGGCGCAGCCCGACCGCATCCTCGATCGCGTTGGCGACAGCGGCCATTGGCGGAATGATCGGAATCTCGCCCGCGCCGCGGACGCCGAAGGGATGGTTGGGGTTGGGCACCTCGACAATTACCGTGTCGATCATCGGCAGGTCCGAGGCAACTGGAATGCGATAGTCGAGAAAGCCTGGGTTTTGCAGCCGGCCGTCTTCGCCATAGATATATTCTTCGTTCAACGCCCATCCGATGCCCTGGGCGACGCCGCCCTGCATCTGGCCCTCGACATAGCCCGGATGAATCGCGCGACCGGCATCCTGGATCGCGGTATAGCGCAGGATCTTGACGTAGCCGGTTTCGCGATCGACCTCGACATCGCAGATATGCGTGCCGAAGGCGGGGCCGGGTCCCTGCACATTGCTCGATTTCTTGGAACTGATGGGCCCGCCGGTCATCGGCGTTTTCGCCGCGAGATCGCCGAGCGACAGCGGCTCGAACTTGCCCGCATTGTCGCCGGCCGGACGCGCCTCGCCGTCTTCCCACAGGACGGCCTCTAAATCGATATCCCAGGTCTTCGCCGCCCGCTCGCGAAGCTGCTGCACGCATTCCTCCGCCGCCTGCACGACGACAATGCCCAGCGCAAACGTGACCCGGCTGCCGCCGGTATGGCGGTTGAAACCGGTGGAATTGGTGTCGCCGATCACCGCGCGGACGCGGTCGATATCGATGCCCAGAATCTCGGCCGCCATGATGACCAGCGACGCGCGCGATCCGCCGATATCCGGTGCCCCCGACATGACGGTAACCGTCCCGTCCTCGTTGACACTAACCGAAGCGCTCGACTCGCCGCCGACATTGAACCAGTAGCCCGAGGCGATGCCCCGCCCCTGGTTGGGGCCCAGCGGCTGCGAATAATGGGGGTGGTTCTTGGCCGCCTCCAGCGTTTCCTCGAATCCGACGACGCCAAGCGTCGGCCCATAGGCGGTCCGCGTGCCTTCCTGGGCCGCGTTCTTCTCGCGTAGCGCAAGCGGATCGATTTCCAGCTTCCCCGCCAACTCGTCGATCGCGCTCTCGATCGCGAAAGCGGCTATCGGCGCGCCGGGTGCCCGGTACGAAATCGCCTTCGGCCGGTTCGTGACCACGTCGTAGCCAACCGCCTTCACGTTCTTGATATCGTAGGGCGTAAAGCCGCACATGCAGCCGAGATGGACCGGTGCGCCCGGAAAGGCGCCCGCGAAGAATTTGAGATCCGCCTCGGCGGCGGTAATCGTGCCGTCGTATTTGGCACCGATCTTGATCGTCATGGCCGACCCGGAGGTCGGTCCGGTACCGCGGAAGACTTCGTCGCGCGTCATGACCATCTTGATCGCGCGGCCCGATTTTCGCGACAGCAACAGGGCCACCGGCTCCAGATACACCGTCGTCTTGCCGCCGAAGCCGCCGCCGATCTCCGCCGGCGTCACCTTAATATCGGCGATGTTCATGTCCAACAGGCCGGCGCAATACTGCCGCACCATGAAATGGCCCTGGCTGCTGCACCAGATCGTGGCCTGGCCGTCCTCCGACATGTTCGCGACGACGGCATGGGGTTCGATATAGCCCTGGTGAATGCCTTCGGTGGTGTAGTCGCGTTCGACAATCACGTCGGCGTCCGCGAACCCGGCGTCTATATCGCCGATCGCGAATTCGACCCGCTTGGCGACATTCGACGCCGTATCGGGTTTCGGGTCGACCCCGGCGGTGAACAAATCTTCATGCAGCACCGGCGCATCCGGCTTCATCGCCTCGAGCACGTCGGTGACGTGTGGCAGCACCTCATAGGCGACATCGATCAGCGCCAGGGCCTCGCTCGCTATGGCGGCGCTCGTCGCCGCGACCGCGGCGACCGCATGGCCGTCATAGAGAACCTTCTGCCGCGCCATCAGGTTCTGCGACAGATGACGGTAATTCGGCGGCGAACTGCCCTTGATCGCCTCTTCCGGCGGGATCTCCGGAAAATCGGCCGAGGTGACGACGGCTTTCACGCCGGGAAGCGCCTTGGCCTCGGCCGTATCGATCGACAGAATACGCGCATGCGGATGCGGGCTGCGCAGGATCTTGCCAACGAGCATGCTTGGAAGGGAGAAATCGGCGCCGAACGCGGCGCGTCCCGTCACCTTGTCGACCCCGTCCGGACGGATCGTCCGGGTTCCGATCCACCTATACCCGCTGGCGTTTCCTGCCATGCTTTATGCCCCTTTTGCCTCTGCCGCGACGTCGAGAACCGACCGGATAATCTTGTCGTAGCCGGTGCAGCGGCACAGATTGCCGGCGAGCCAGTACCGGACTTCGGTCTCGGTCGGATCCGGGTTCTTCTCCAGCAGCGCTTTCGCGGCCACCAGAAAGCCCGGCGTGCAGATGCCGCATTGCAGCGCCGCGTTCTCGAGGAACTTCTGCTGCAGCGGATGCAGCTGATCGCCGTCCGCCATGCCTTCGATGGTTTCGATCGACTTGCCTTCGCTCTCCACGCCCAGAACCAGACAGGCACAGACCAAACGGTCATCGACCATGACACTGCAGGCGCCGCAATCGCCGGAAGCACAGCCTTCCTTGCTGCCGGTCAACTGCAGTTCGTCGCGCAGAACGTCGAGCACGGTTTGTTGCGTTTCGCAGAGGAACTCTACGGGCTCGCCATTGATTGTTGTCGTTACATGATTTTTAGCCATTGTTAGCTCCCCGCACGCTCGAGCGCGATTACGGTCGCACGGCGTGCCAGCACACCCGCAACCTTGGTCCGAAATTCTATCGTGCCCCGCTTGTCGTTAATGGGGCTGCACGCGGCTTGCGCCGTCGCGTCGAGTTTGGCAAGCGCGGCATCGTCAACTTTCGTGCCGATCAAAGCGTCCGCGGCTTCCTGGACGAGCAGCGCCTGTGCCGCAACCGCGCCCAGCGAAAACCGCGCGGCCGTACAGGTGCCGCCGTCGTCAAGGGTAAGACACACGCCTGCACCGACGACGGCGATATCCATCTCGGTACGCGGAATGAAACGCAAATACGCATCCCCTGTCCGCGGTGCCTGCTTCGGCAGGTTGATCGTTACGACCATCTCGCCCTTGGCGAGGGAGGTCTGACCGGGACCGGTGCAAATATCTTCTACAGGAACTTCCCGGCGGCCGTTCGGCCCCGCAACCACGCAAACAGCGCTGGCGACGATCATCGCCGGCACACTGTCCGCAGCCGGCGAAGCGTTGCACAGATTGCCGCCGAGCGAGGCGCGGCCCTGGATCTGCGTCGAACCGACCAAATCCATCGACTCGACTACGCCAGGCCACATTGCATAGAGATCGGCATCCTCACGGAGCTGGGCACCGCAAACCGCCGCGCCGATCGAATAGGCGCCGTCATTGACCGATACCGTCATCATCTCTTCGATATTTTTTACGTCGACGACGAGTTCCGGCGCGATCATGCCCGACCGCAATTGGACCAAAAGGTCCGTGCCACCCGCCAGCACCCGGGACTCCCCGCTTGCGCCTGCGAGCATTGCCGCCGCTTCGTCAACCGAACTCGGCGCTTCATATCGCATACCGTTCATGTCTCTCCCTTGCCTTTCAATTCCTGCAACTCAATCGAGCGCGACGCCGAAACGTTCCAGCTCGTCCAATCCGCATGGCCCTTTCCGGGATTATCATTATCGTCCCGCTAACAGCCTGACGCGATTTCGTTGATGTCGCTCCGGATAATTTTCACTGACGCGCAATGAGCCCACGCCGGGTCAATCCACCCCTCAGCAAAATCCACTGATAAAACATACAACCCCGAACCTGCGGCTTCAAGCGCTGCAGAATCGTTGATGCGCGCCGCCTGCGGAAATTCTCAATTCCTGGAAAATTGTGCCGATGTGACTTCGATTCCGCTCCTCGCCGTCCTATATATTAAATTGGGGCGCAACGGATGACTGCTATGAGACGATTTTCAAGGGATGCATTGATCGGGGCGTCGGCCTTGGTTCTGGCGGCCTGCAATACAGTATCAAATAGGACGGTTGCCACGCCGCAAGGCGAGGGGCACGTGATTTTCGAATCGGCGGCGTTTACGGAGACGGTCCCAACAAGGATCGGCTGGATAAATACCTGGCAGGAAGAGGAGTACACCCGCTTCTCCAGCAAGAGCGCGCAGGCGGAAATCATTTATTCCGTCGCGGACGAGCGGGACTCGGTCGTGCTCGATTTCGACATGACCCTGGACCGAGTTATCGGCACCTGGCACACCGCATCTTCCCTAGGCGAGAAGGGGAACGCTGAAACGCCGCTTGGCACATTTCAGTATCAACACTTCACGCAAGCGGGTCAGCCATGCGTCGGATTCCTGAACGAGTGGGATTACCGACAAGGCGACCGCCAGCTGCGGCCGGCAAAGGTACTGTTCGGCTATTATTGCGGCAAATTCGGGTCGAAATTTGGCCGCAAGGACGTCGCCAACTTGCTGTCGGATATCTGGATCAGGGATATCAACCGGACCGATTTCCGCTTTACGCCCAGGCTGTCGCTGGCTTCCGGAGCGCAGCCTAGCACGGTGGGCAACTTGCGGTTCCCCTACGCAAGGGCGGACCGGTTCGTCGATGCCGATGGCGAGCGCCTAAACTAACGCGAGGGAAGGACGCGTGCCCTACCCATCGTTCAGACGCAGTGGGCGCGCGGCATTTCCTGCATCAGGTTGCTGACGATGTGGGCGGCTTCCCCGTTCGAGGTTTCCGGATGCCGCCTGCGGTAGGCATCGACCGCCGCGACGAAGGCCGGGTAGTCGGTCACGCCTTCTTCGCGCTGCTCGATATAGGCATGGGCTACGGCACGCAGGTCGTCGTCATGTGTTGACATTGTGGTTCACTCCTTAACGCCATATTATTCAACCAATGCGCCATTTAGAAGCCGATCCAGGCGCGAAACGTCCCCCATTCGGGGGAGTATTGGCCGTTTGGTGAAATTTTCTTTTCCGACCGCGGCGAATCTTCGTATGAAAGCCCCATGAAACAGCTTCTCTTCCTCGTCATCCTCGCCGTCCTGTCCGGCTGCAAGGCCTTAGCTATCGCCGGATTGGGCACAGCCTCCGATAGCGTCGTGCCGGTTCCGCTTTCTGACACGCGAATCCTGTTCGGCGCCGCCGCCTTCGTGGACCAACCCGTCGTGCGTGCAAAGTTTTCCGACAATTGGCAACGCGAGGAATACGCGTTGTTCCGCAGAGCCAAAAGCCAGGCCGAAATCGTCTACATCGCGGCGACAGCGCGCGAAACCAGCCTCGACTACGAAGTCGGGTTGGCGTCGATGATCGAAAGGTGGAACTTCAACGCAGATACGGATATCGCCTGGGGTGAGGAAATCAAGGCCCTGGCCACCTTTGGGCAGGTCTTCGTCCTACCATACCGGCAGCGCGGCAACAGTTGCTTCGGTTTTTCGGCGGAATGGGCGGTCGCGATCGACGATCCGGATACCCAACCGACCAAAGCGGTATTCGGTTACTATTGCAAAGCGTCGGGTGCCGCCTTGACGGCGGAGCGGATCGAATCGCTTATCGACGCGATCGAAGTATCGCGCTTTGCCGGGGGCACAACCACGAGCACACCGCCCCCGGGAGACGTGACGGCCGACGGCGGCAAATTCGGCAATCCGGGCTTTCCGTTCCTGCTCGCCCGCGGCTACACCTCGGAAGGCCGCAGCTTCGTCGACCGTAGTTAGTCGGTCGTGAAGAATACGGAATTTCAGCTCCATTGAACTATCATCGGAGCTTGGATTGTCAGGCATGATCTCCGGATGAAGGCGCAAAGAAGCCTGATCCATTTGAGGATGAGACGGAAGTTGTAGCCGGCGGCGG
>JAKZTB010000057.1:0-30880 GCA_047517345.1 Alphaproteobacteria bacterium | reverse complement strand
GTTCGATTCGATCGTGCCCAAGGTCACCATCGCCTGGCTCAGGTCGCGGACCTCCTCGGTATCGAACCGTTCGAGCAGCGGCCCGGCGCGGTCTTCCCCCAGCGCCAGCATCATCACCGCCGCCTTCTCGGGACCGCTCAGATTCCTATTCGTGTTCCGTGACACAACGCGCCTCTATACTGGCTTTCGTCTTCACCTCGCGTATACAGCAATTCTACCAAAAAATCTTTAATCATGCATCTACAACTCGAACGGAATACGTTCACGTTAAACCAGTGAGGGAGGTGGGTATGTCGGCATTGGGGACCTTGGAGGAATTGCCGCTGGAATACCGGCAATCGCTGACCAATCTTAACTTGCTGCCACTTTGGCCGAGTCTGCGGAATTTTCTGCCGTACGGGAAACCGAACAGAAATACGGAACCGGTTCTGTGGCGATACGATGATATTCGGCCGTTGCTGTTACAGGCGGGCGAACTGACCCCGATTGAAAAGGCCGAACGGCGGGTCCTCGTTTTGGCAAACCCCGGCCACGGCCTCGACAATGCTCGGGCGACGCCGACGATCTATCTGGGAATGCAGCTAATACTTCCGGGCGAAACCGCGCCGAACCATCGGCATACGCCGAGTGCAATTCGGTTTGCCGTTGAAGGCAGCGGCGCCTACACCGTGGTCGAGGGCGAAAAACTGCCCATGGCGCGTGGCGATCTGATCCTGACGCCGCCGAAACTTTGGCACGAGCATGGTCATGAAGGCACTGGACCCGTCATTTGGCTCGACGCGCTCGACCTGCCATTGATTCATCACATTGAAACCTCCTATTGCATCGACGGTGCGTCCCAACAGGTTGCGAACCTACCGGACTCTTCGCAGACTGCATATCGACGCGCCGGGCTGTTGCCTTATTCGGCGCTCGACGCGCGCAAACGGGATTTTCCGTTACTCCGATTCCCGTGGTCTGAAGTCAGGGAGGCGCTACTTGGATATGCGGGCGGATGCGGTCCGAAGGACACTGTGCGCCTGGCCTATGTCAATCCGGAAACGGGAGCGGAGTGTCTGCCGACCCTTGGCTTTTCGGCGATAATGCTGCGTCCGGGAGAAGAGATTGCGTTGACGCGCCGCTCCACATCGGCCGTCTTTCATGCCGTCGAAGGAATGGGCGAGAGTATCGTCGACGATACGGAAATGCGCTGGACCGAAGCCGATACCTTTGCGGCGCCGACACATGCGCGAATTCGCCTGAGGAACAACTCTGACAGCGCGCCGGCTTTTCTGTTCACCGTCGACGATGCACCGATGCAGCGTAGGCTTGGCATCTATGAGTGTTTTGACGCGTAGATGCGGCGCAATCGACGAGATCAACTGAAGGACGATTATGCCTGAAAGCGACAGCCATCCAGTATTGATCGTCGGCGGAGGGATCGGCGGTATGGCCGCGGCGTTGGCCTTGGCGCGCGCGGGCGTTTCTTCTTGCGTTCTCGAACAGGCGTCTCGATTCAGTGAAATCGGGGCCGGTATTCAGCTCGGTCCGAACGTCTTCCACATGTTCGATCGATTGGGCATTCGGAAGCAAATAGACAAAGATGCGGTGCCCGTCGAGAAGTTGATCATGAAGGACAGCCTGTCGGCGGAAACGATCACCGAGGTTCCGTTGGTTGGCGCCTTTCGTGAGCGATTCGGCAACCCCTATGCGGTCAGCCATCGCGCAGACGTTCATCGGGCGCTGCTCAGCGCTTGCCACGAATCGCCGCTCGTCGCGCTGGAACACTCCAAAAAGGTCGCAACGATAGAGGATGCCGGTGAAGAAGTCGTCGTCGCGACGGATGACAGCAGTCTCTATCGCGGCAGCGCTCTGATCGGCGCGGACGGTCTTTGGTCGCTTGTTCGTGCGCACCTATTCGACGAAGGAAAACCGCGCGTTTCCGGCCATGTTGCCTATCGCGCCGTGTTGCCGTTCGCGGAATTTCCGGAGGAATTGCGCTGGAATGCGGCCACCCTATGGGCTGGGCCGCGCAACCATCTGGTGGATTACCCTCTGCGGCGTAGCGAGCTTTTCAATATCGTCGCGGTGTTCCATGACGATGCCTATGTCGAAGGCTGGAACCAACCCGGCGACCGGGATGCCTTGATGCGCCAATTCGACGGTGTCGGCCCTCTGCCGATGAGCATTTTGGAGCGGGTCGAAAGCTGGCGGATGTGGGTCTTGTGCGACCGCGAGCCGATCGATACCTGGTCGAAAGGGCGGATCACGTTGCTCGGCGATGCCGCACACCCGATGCTGCAATATTTCGCGCAAGGGGCTTGTATGGCGGTGGAAGATGCGGTCTGTTTGGCGGACAAATTGGTTGAGACCGGGCGAGATTTTGCAGCGGCGTTCAGGGCTTACGAGCAGGAACGGTACCTTCGGACAGGGCGGGTGCAGCTCATGGCGCGTTTCCTCGGCGATATCTATCATGCCGAAGGCGTGGCCCGCGAATTGCGCAATCAAGCGCTCGGTCAGCGGACCCCGCAACAGTCCCATGACGGGCTCGCCTGGCTCTATGGCGGGCCTTGACGGTTATCACGTACCGACGAAGGAGCGAGCGTCAATGAGCACTCAGGAAAGCCCATACGTTTTTCGCGCCAGCGAGGCCGAACTGGTCGCCGAAAGCGAGACGCTGAAGGTCAAGGAAGCGCATATGGCGGACGGCATGATCGTGCGCTATCAGGAGCGCAGTCCCGGTGGCGACGAAGACGGCGAGTGGTGCGAGACTGGGCACAGCGCCTATATCCTCTCCGGCCGGCTGCGCTACGAATTTCCCGACCACGAGGTCGAAATCGGCCCGGGCGATATCGTTCACATTCCCGCAGGGCACGCGCACCGGCATCGACCGCATGTTCTCGGTGGAGAGCCGGTCAAATACTTCATAACGGAGTTTTCGTAAGGGCAAGCTGTCGCCTTGCGTCTCGGGCGGTTTATATCCATAAGGGCGACGAAGAGACCCAGGAGAATAGCAACGATGACCAACAATCCGCAGGCCTGTGCGCGGCGTAAGACGGTCCCGGTCAAAGTCGGCAATGTGACGATCGGCGGCGACGCGCCCATCGTCGTCCAGTCGATGACGAATACCGATACCGCGGATGTCGAGTCGACGGTCGCGCAGGTGGCGGATCTGGCGGGTGCCGGCTCGGAGATCGTGCGCATTACCGTTGACCGGCCGGACGCCGCGAAGGCGGTGCCGCATATCCGCGAGGGATTGGACCGGCGCGGCGTGACCGTGCCGCTGGTCGGCGATTTTCACTATATCGGCCATAAATTGCTGACCGACCATCCGGCCTGCGCGGAAGCGCTGGCCAAGTACCGCATCAATCCGGGCAATGTCGGATTCCGCGAGAAAAAGGACACGCAGTTCTCGACCATGATCGAGGTGGCGCTGAAATACGACCGTCCCGTGCGCATCGGCGTCAACTGGGGCAGCCTCGACCAGGAATTGGCGACTCGGCTGATGGACGAGAACGCGAAGTCGGAGTCGCCCAAAGACGCGGCCGAAGTCACGCAGGAGGCGCTCGTCGTCTCAGCCATCGAGAACGCACACCGGGCCGAAGAACTCGGCATGGCGCGCGGCAACATCATTCTGTCCTGCAAGGTCAGCGACGTGCAGAGCCTGATTGCGGTCTACCGCATGCTGGCGGACCGTGGCGACTACGCGCTGCACCTCGGACTGACCGAAGCGGGCATGGGTTCGAAAGGAATCGTTGCCTCGACCGCGGCACTGTCGATCCTGCTGCAGGAGGGGATCGGCGACACGATCCGGATCTCGTTGACGCCGGAGCCCGGTGGGGACCGCACGCGCGAGGTGATCGTCGCGCAGGAGATCCTCCAGACCATGGGTTTCCGGTCCTTCGTGCCGCTGGTCACCGCCTGTCCCGGCTGCGGGCGGACGACCAGCACCGTCTTCCAGCATTTGGCCGACCGCATCCAAGGCTATGTCCGGAACAAGATGCCGGAATGGCGCGACCGGTATGTCGGAGTCGAGTCCTTGAGCCTGGCGGTTATGGGCTGCATCGTGAATGGGCCTGGCGAGAGTAAGCACGCGGATATCGGTATCAGCTTGCCGGGCACCGGCGAAGAGCCGGCCGCGCCGGTCTTCGTCGACGGCAAGAAGACCGTGACCTTGCGCGGCGCGGACATCGCCGATCAGTTCCAGACGATCGTCGACGATTATGTCGAAAACCGGTACGAGCGCCGCTGAGGGCGGCTCACCGTATGCCGCGCGCTCCGATGCGGCCGGTGCGCAAAGGCTGTTTGCGCATTTAGCGATACTCGGCGCGACCACGTTGGTCCTGTCAAATTCCTTAGATAGCTGGCTCGCCCTACCAGCGATGACGGCGCACGGTATCGTCCTAATTTCGCTTTTCGCGCCGTTGCACGAAACCTTACACCGCACTGCCTTCCGCACGCGCTGGATGAACGACGAGGTCGCGGCAGTTATCGGCTTCGTTCATTTTCTGCCGGCGGGTCATTTCCGCCGCTTCCACTTCGCGCATCATAAGTTCGTGCGGGACCCGAAACGCGATCCCGAGCTTCAAGGTCCCGAGCCGACAGACCGTCTTGGATACTTGTTTGCGCTTTCGACGCTGCCCTATTGGGGAAGCCGGCTGCGAGAATTGGCGCGGCATATTGCGGGCTCGGTCGATGCGCCCTACGTGCCCGAGCGGGCGCACGCCCGGGTGATCCGCGAAGCGCGCGGTCATGCCACTGGTTGGGCTGTCATTGCGGCGCTCAGCATCGGTTTCGATTGGGTATGGCCACTCTATTTCTGGATATTGCCGACGCTGATCGGGCAGATATTTCTGCGCTTCTACCTGATGGCGGAACATGGGTGTTGCGAGACGGGTTGCGACGTGTGGCGGAACACGCGCACCGTTCGAAGTAACGCGTTCGTTCGGTTCTTGATGTGGAATATGCCGTATCACATCGAGCATCATGCCGCTTCCGCGGTGCCGTTTCACGCGCTGCCGACGATGCACAACGATATGCAAGCCTGTCCTTCCGTGACCGCACACGGCTACGGTGCATTTCATAGGACGATGTGGCGGCGCCTCGGATTGACGGGAAAGCCGAAACATGCGACGCCGTGCTGATCCGAAGATACGGAAGTGCGTCACGTATGTCCGACTATAGTTTTCTCGACCAGCTCCTCCATCGCGTCGCACTTCAGTCCGCCGCTGTCGCCGAGATGAGATTCGATATGGACCAGCGGATGGTCCGGAACGATCCGGAAGAGGTCGTCGAGGAGCGCCATGTTTTCGTGTCCGGATTGGCGCGCGATGGCACGACGGTGTTGATGCGCAACTTCTACGCAACGGGCGAATTCCGTTCGCTGACCTATCGCGACATGCCCCTTCGTGCTGGCGCCCAACCTGTGGCGCAAGATGACGCAGTCCTCGAAGAAGAACGTCGAGAAAGCCGAGCGCGCATGGCGACCGGCTCCTCGTCGACGTCGATAGTCCGGAAAGCCTGGACTAGGTGTTCTGGCGGATTTTTACCGGCGCGGCGTACATCCACAAAGACCATCTGACGCCGCACGCGCCCGATGCGGAGACCTGGCAAAATTGCGTCCGTTACGTGAACGCGATACTTGCGGCGCAGGACCAGCGGGTGCCGCGCTACCTGTCGAAGAACAACAAAATTCTGCATCTGACCGGTATCCGACAGGCCTTCCCGCAGGCGCTGATCTTCATCCCTTTCCGCGAACTTTCGGCGCATGCGGGGTCGCTGCAACGGATGCACCAAAAATTCTTCGAGATGCAGGCCGACGACAAGTTCGTGAAGTCGTACATGACCTGGCTGGTGCACCACGAATTCGGTCGCGATCAACGGCCGTTCCGCTTCGGCGGCGAAGCGTCGTCAGAGAAGCCTGACCAAGGCAGCATCGACTACTGGTTAGAACTCTGGTGCGCGACCTACGAGTGGCTGGAAAACTCGGTGCCGGATGATGTCGTGTTCGTGTGTTACGAGGATTTGTGCACGCATCCGGCTGTCTGGACGCGTCTCGCCGAGATGGCGAGCGTTTCGGCGGCACGGGACGGCGACGATACGTTCAGCCTGAGTCAGGCGAAAGTGGACAGCACCGCCGACCCGGCGCTTGTCGACCGCGCTGCCGCTATTTATTCGCGCCTGGCGAATCGGTCGCGCGCGGCGTAGTCCGCTTCATAAAGTCCGAAATTACCGGCCAATACTGCTTTGCGAACCTGTTAGACAGATCGTTGTGTCCCGCGCCTTCGACCGCGATGAAACTCTTCTCGCCTGTCGCATTCTCGAAGACCCTGCGGCCCATTGCTATCGGGATGACCTGGTCGAGGGTGCCGTGAACAACCAACAGCGGCGCTTTCAGCCGCTTGATCTTCGTCGCATTGTCGAAAGCATTGCCCGCCAAGGATGCGGCGAACCCCAATCCCATGGCTTCTGCCTGTTCGGCTGCGCTGGATAAGGGCGATATCAGGATCACGCCGGCGAGGTCCTTGCCCTGGGCGAGGTTCGTCGCCGTCGTCGAGCCGAGCGAGCGGCCGAACAGGTATATCCGTGACGGCACGTATCCCATCGATTTCGTCGCATGTTCGAAGGCTGCCTTCGCGTCGAGATAGATCCCTTCCTCGTCAGGACTTCCGGCGCTCTTCCCGTATCCGCGATAGCTTACCGCGAGAACGCTGGTGCCAAGGCGCCGCAGACGCTGCAGGTCGCGCAGCCGGTGATAGACGTTGCCGGCATTGCCATGGAAGTAGATCGTGAGCGCGTCCGCGGACAAATGACGCAGTTCTAGCGCGTGGATGCGAACGCCGTCCTCCGCGTCGAAGAAAACTTCCCGTGTCTCGGACGGAAGCTTGCTGGTCGGAACCGCGTAGCTGTTGTCCGGATGGAATGCGAAGAAGTTGACGACCGGATTGCATGCCGCCACCAGAAGGCTCGCGCAAACGACCATCAGAGGCAGGTTACGTGCTGGCGTCGCATTGCTGTTGGGCAACCGATCGACCTCAAATTTCGCGCAGAAACGACAGCACTGTCGTGTTGAACGCGTCCGGAGCTTCGATGTTGCACAGATGGCCGACATCGGGAATCTCGACATACCGGGCGCCGTTAATCTGCGCGGCGATCTGGCGGCCGATCTCCGGCGGGTTCAGCCGATCGTCGCCGCCATAAACCAGGAGCGTCGGCACACGGATGGATTCGAGCGCCGCCGAACGGTCGTAATAGGTCGACGCTTCGATGGTCTTGACGTAGGCCTCCTTATAAAGCGCGGCGATACTTTCGACGAGCTGTTCGAAGTGCGCCCCCGTCGACCGTCGTCCCATTAAGCTGCGCGCGACGGTCGGCGCGATATCCCGAGGCTCTTTGCCGTCCTCGACCAATGGTTTCTTGCGCAGGCGCAGGAACTCCGCGCGCTCCGCGTCGGTTCTTTGCGTAAAGCTTGCGCGGGTTCCGGACAAGGTCAGGCTGGCCACCCTGTCCGAAAACCGTGCGGCGAAATCGAGCGCGATGCGGCCCCCCATCGACAGGCCGACGATGTGCGCCGTGGCAACGCCGAGGTGATCCAGAAGCCGAACGATGTCCCGGGCGAAATTGCCGAAGTCGAGTGGACCATCATAGTCGTCAGAGAGCCCGTATCCCCGCGCATCCCAGGCTACCGCGTGAAAGTCGGCGGCGAAGACCGTCAATTGATCGTGCCAATTCGTCCTATTCCCGCCAATCCCGTGCAGGAACAGCACAATATCGCCGCCCCCCTGGTGATCGTAGACAAGCCGGGGCTGCTGGGGAACGAAGTCGGTTTGCATGGTTGGTGTCCGAAGTGAGTGCGTTAATTGAAATCATGACGGAAACCGGACCGCGATTGAAGCGCTGATCCAGCTGGGGTAACGTCGCGCGCCTCGGGGACATGTGGAGACGCAACGAAAGCCATGAAGAACAAGAAGGCCGAAACGCTGGAGGCAGTGCTGGAGAAACTGACCGACGATGTGACGATTCTGGTCGGCGGTTTCGGTATCGCCGGCGTGCCTGAAATCCTGATCGAAGGGGTCTGCGACCGCGGTTTGCGCGGGCTGACGATCGTCGCCAACAATTCCGGAACCCACAAGACTGGCATTGCGCGGCTACTTTCCGAAGGTTGCGTCGGCAAGATCATCTGCAGCTTCCCGTGGGCCGTCGAATCCTTTATTTTCAAGGAATTGTACGAGGCCGGCAAGGTCGACCTCGAAGTCGTGCCGCAGGGTACCTTGGCGGAACGGTTGCGCACCGCCGGCGCGGGGCTCGGCGGATTCCTGACGCCGACAGGTGTCGGCACCGAGCTTGGCGCGGGCAAACCGGTGCACGAAATCGACGGCAAGGAATACGTGCTGGAGCAGCCGCTGCGAGGCGATTTCGCGCTGCTGAAGGCGCGCCAAGTGGACGGCAGGGGCAATCTCACTTACCGCATGGCGGCGCGCAACTTCAATCCGGTGATGGCGATGGCGGCCGATTACACGATTGTCGAGGCGACGACGGAAGTGGCGGTCGGCGAACTCGACCCGGAGAGCATCGTGACGCCGGGTGTTTTCGTCGATACGTATTACATCGCCGGACCTTATGTGCCGGGAAACGAAGAAGGACCACGGGCATGAGCACACGATTGAGCCGGGAGCAGATCGCCGCGCGGGTTGCGCAGGAACTCGACGATGGCTGGCTCGTCAACCTCGGCATCGGCATGCCGACCTTGACCGTCAACTACATTCCCGAGGGCCGGGATATCCTGTTCCACAGCGAAAATGGCATCATCGGCATGGGACCGAAGCCGGCGCGGGAGGAGGATATCGACCCCGACCTGATGAGCGCCGGGAAAGGCCCCGTGACCTTGGTCCCGGGCGGCGCCTTTATCCATCACGCGGATTCCTTTGCCGTAGCGCGCGGCGGCCGGCTCGATGCGGCGGTGTTGGGCGCGTTCCAGGTTGCCGTCAATGGCGATTTGGCGAACTGGAAACTGCCGACGGCAAAGACCGGCAGCGTCGGCGGGGCCATGGACATCGCGGCGGGCGCGAAACGGGTTTTCGCGATGATGACCCACACGGCGAAAGACGGCGAACCGAAGATCGTCGAGACGTTGACTTACCCGCTGACGGCGAAGACCTGCGTCACCAAGATTTTCACAGACATCGCCGTTGTCGCCGTAACGCCAGACGGCTATGTCCTGGAAGAGGTAGCGCCTGGTTTCACCGCCGACGACGTACAGGCGGCGACCGGCGCACGGCTTACCGTGGCGGACACCCTCGCAACGATCACCGCTTAAGCGAGGTTCATTAATTTCAGGCGCGTCGCGGTAAGCCGGTTCCCGGGTTCCGTTGATTCGGTCAGGATCGAGAAATGGTTCTGGTCCGGCATTTCGAAATATTCGACCGACAGCCCTTGTTCCCTGAGCACTTCCGCATAGGTTTCCGATTGCCGCCGGAACTCCTCGCTTTCGCTGGTTCCGACCGTTACCGCGACGGAGGGCTTGCTTTGCGCCGGCAGGAACACGGGGCTGTTGCGTTTCGCGATGGCGGGAGTCAGTTGAACGGCCTCTTGTACCGACGTTTGCATAACCGGTGCGATCTCGAAAACACCGCTGATCGGCAGGATGCTTTTCAGAACGTCCGCCGGCAAGTCGTAAGCGGTCCAGTCCGTTGCCAACAACATGGCCGAGAGGTGTCCGCCCGCGGAATGCCCCGTGATGTGCAAGCGGTCGGGGTCGCCGCCATGTTCCGCGATATTGCGGTACAGCCAGACGACGCAGGCACGCATCTGGCGCACGATTTCGTCGAGAGTCACAGCGGGGCACAGCGCGTAATCGACGATCGCCGATATCCCGCCGGCGCCGACGATGGGCCCGGCGATGTAGCTGAAGTCGCTTTTTTCGCGCGACCGCCAGAATCCGCCATGGATATACATTTCGACGGCCGCTCTGTTGGGATCGTCCGGCAGGAAAAGGTCCAGTTTCTCGGCGTCGCTTTGACCGTAGGGGATGTCGTATTGCGGATTCTTCGCGATCTCACGATAAGCCGCGCTGCGCTCGAACCCTACATTCACGATATCTTCGAAGTTCGCCGTGTAGGCGCGTGGATTGAACTGCCGTTCCAATTCCTCGGCGTCGTAGTCCCGGAATATCGCTTCGCTCATTGCGCCCCTGTCCTTTAGTGCGTCGCTTCGCCTTCGATCGTGATCCGGTGCATGACCCGGCGATGGCCGTGGTAATCGTTGATCGCGAGATGCTGGACACAGCGATTGTCCCACAGGGCCAGCGAACCTTCTTTCCAGCCTAACCGGCAGGTGAATTCCGGCCGCGTCATATGCTTGCGCAGATACCCCAAGATAGGTGCGCTTTCTTCTTCCGTCATGCCGACGATGGTTCGGGTGATGCCTTGGTAGGAAATGTAGACGGCCTTGCGGCCGGTTTCCGAATGGGTCCGTATCAACGGGTGCTCCGCCTGAATCGGCTCCTCATAGACGTCGTTGACCTGCATGGCAGCGGCGCGGCTCTTCTGCATGTTATAGGTGTTGAGGGTGCGCAGGTCCGACAGCATGTCTTTCATCCCGTCGGAAAGCGTTTCGTAGGCGAGGTAGGCGTTGGCGAACAGGGTGTCCCCGCCTTGCGGTGGAACCTCTTTCGCGTAAAGCATCGTCGCGCGCACCGGCGTTTCCGTGAACATCTGATCGGTGTGCCATTCCCCGCCAAGGGTATGGACGTCGTTCTTGTCCTTGACGATCTCGAATATTTCCGGCCGGTCGGGAAGACCCTTGATATGCGGGTGCAGGTGGATATCGCCCCAGCGCTTGGCGAAGGCGAGCTGCTCGTCCGGGGTGATGTCCTGGTCGCGGAAAACGATCACGCAATGGTCGAGCAACGCCTGATGGATGCGTTCGAACGTTACATCGTCGAGCGGGTCGGATAGGTCGACGCCGTAAACCTCGGCGCCGAGTGCGCCGGCGATCGGTTTTACGTCGAAACTATTGCTGCCCATCGCGCATACCCTCTATCGCTGATAGCGGGGACCAGTATGGGTCAATAGGCGCGGTCGATGCAAAAATCGATCAAGCCGGTCAAGCCGCTCTTGAATTCGGAATCGGGAAATATTCCCAGCGCATCGCGCGCAATGGCGCCGAAATGCCGTGACCGCTCTATGGTGTCGGACAGCGCATCGGATTTGCGCATCAGGGCAATCGCCTCTTCCAGGTCGCCGTCGCCTTGCTCCATGGATTCGAGCGTGCGGCGCCAGAATTGACGCTCCGCTTCGGATCCCCGCCGCCATGCCAGCACCACGGGCAGAGTTATCTTGCCTTCGCGGAAATCGTCGCCGATCGTTTTGCCCAGCTTCGCCTGCTCGGCGGAATAGTCGAGCACGTCGTCGACCAGCTGGAAGGCGATGCCGAAATTCATGCCGTAGCTTTCCAGCGCTTCCGCCTCCGCGGCAGGCCGTTCGGCGACCACCGCGCCGATTTCCGAGGCCGCCGCGAACAATTTCGCGGTTTTGGCGCGGATCACATCCATATAGGCCGCTTCGCTGGTTTCGGTATCGTTGGTGGTCATGAGCTGCATGACCTCGCCCTCCGCGATTGTCGCCGAGGCGTCGGACAGGATCTTCAGGACGCGCAGCGAACCGTCCTGCACCATCAGTTGGAAGGCGCGCGAGAACAGGAAATCGCCGACCAGGACCGAGGCCTGGTTGCCCCAGACCGCCTTCGCACTGTCCTGGCCGCGCCGCAGGTCTGAATCGTCGACGACATCGTCATGCAACAATGTCGCTGTGTGAATGAACTCGACGCACGCCGCGAGGCTGATATGGCGTTCGCCCTGATAACCGCATAGAGCGGAGGAGGCCAAGGTGAGCATCGGCCGCAAGCGCTTGCCGCCGGCCGCGATGATGTGCCCGGCGAGTTGCGGGATTAACGCGACGGGGCTGTCCATCTTGTCGACGATGACTTGGTTAACCTTTACGAGGTCGTCGGCGACAAGCGCATTGATCCGGTCGAAAGCGGGTTTTGCGCCGTCCCGGCGCGATCCATTGAAATCGACAACGACCGCCACGTTCCGCTCCCCCATCAGCTCTGCGTATTGACAGATGCGCCCGGAGCATAGTTCAACACCCACGCCGGTCAAGGGCGTCCCCAGTGGACACGGCTTCGTGGAGAACGATGAAAGAACTGCTGCGCACAACCGACTCGGTTCGGATTTCCTGGCTGACCGCCCTATTGGCGGATCAGCAGATCGAGGTGTTCGTTCTCGACACCCATACCAGCGTTCTGGAAGGGTCGGCGAGTGCAATCCCGCGCCGTCTTTTGGTGAGCGATCACGATTTCGACGCGGCGAGCCGGGTGCTCGCCGATGCGGGCGAGATCGACAAGCCAGAACCGCAGCCGGACAGCTTGCTGGGCGGCCAAGTCGAACTGCGACAGCCGGACCAGGGCTATCGCGCCGCCATCGATCCCGTCCTGTTGGCTGCGGCGACGCCGGCAATTGCCGGAAGCGTGCTGGACGTTGGCGCGGGGGTCGGCGCCGCAGCGCTTTGCTATGCCGTGCGGGTTCCGGGCGCCCGTGTCGTGGGCTTGGAATTACAGCCGGCGTTAGCGGCGCTCGCCAACGAGAATGCGATGCGCAATGGACTTTCGGATCGTGTCGAGTTTCACGAAGGTGACTTGTTGCGGCCGCCTACCGCGATCGCACAAGGCGCCTTCGATCATGTCATGGCCAATCCGCCCTATCTGCCGCCGGATCGTGGCGGTCTGCCGCCTGAGCCGTCAAAAGCTACCGCGATGGTCGAGGGCGAAGCCGATTTGGCGGCCTGGGTCGATTTCTGCGTCCGCATGGTCAAACCGAAAGGCAGCGTCACGATGGTGCAGCGCGCCGACCGGCTGGACGAGCTGATGGCGCTGTTCCGCGAACGGGCCGGGGGCATCGTCGTTGTGCCCCTTTGGCCCGGCGGCGGCCGGCCCGCAAAAAGGGTTATCGTTCGTGCCCGCCGCGATGTCCGGACCCCGCTGCGGTTGACGCCTGGACTGATTCTACATGGCGAGCTGGGCTCCTATACAGATGATGCGGTGGCGGTGCTGCGCGACGGCGAAGCGCTTCCCGTGTGATATCGCCTTGGAATATTCGGCAATGGCTCCTACATAACCGCGATGACGGAAAATAAATTCAAAAGCTGGCTGCGGCGTGTGCCATGGATCGGCGAAAGAATTGCGGACCGCCTGGACGGCGGACCGCTCGTAACCGTATTGCGGCTGGACGGTGTGATCGGTCGCAGCTCTGGCCCGCGGCGCGGCGGCATGACGTTGTCCGACCTGGCCGAATCGATTGAGCGCGCCTTCAAGGGGCCGCGTCTGTCGGCCGTGGCCCTGGCGGTCAATTCGCCGGGGGGATCGCCCGTGCAATCGGCATTGATCGCCACGCGTATCCGGGCGCTGGCAGCGGAAAAGGACGTTCCGGTTTTCGCGTTTTGCGAGGACGTGGCGGCATCCGGCGGTTATTGGCTGGCTTGCGCGGCGGACGAGATCTACGCCAACCCGGCGTCGATCGTCGGTTCGGTCGGCGTCATCTATGCGGGATTTGGGTTCCCGGAAGTGCTGGCGAAGATCGGTGTCGAGCGTCGTGTCCATACGGCTGGCAAGAAAAAGGCGATCCTCGACCCTTTCCAGGACGAGGACCAGGACGAGGTCGAACTCCTGAAGGAACTGCAGGCCGATATCCATGAGCAGTTCAAGGCGCATGTTCGCGACCGGCGCGGCGATAAGCTGCAGGGGGACGAGGACGTCCTGTTCAGCGGCGAGTTCTGGACCGGAAACAGGGCGCAAACGCTGGGCCTCGTCGACGGGCTGGGCGATTTGCGGACCGTCATGCGAGAGAAATACGGTGAAAAGGTCAGGCTCAAAGTCGTCGGCCGCCGGCGCGGTTGGCTCGAAAGGCGCCTCGGCATGCACGCCGATTGGGCCGGCGATTTGATCGGCGCGGTCGAAGACCGCTCGCTTTGGGCGCGCTACGGTCTTTAAGCGGCGCACGGACTTTTTGACCGGCGAATCCGATCCGCGCTACTAATGCGGCATGTTGCAGAAAATTCTCCTCCTCGCCGTGGTCGTCGCCATCGTGTGGTACGGGTTCAAGTTCGTCGGGCGGCTCGACCAGCAGCGTAAGCAGAAGATCGCGCGCGACAACGAGGCGGCGCGCAATGGCGTCGCCGATACCGTTCAGTGTCCGGTTTGCGAAGCCTACATCGCGACGGACATCAAGAGCGATTGCGGCAAGCCTGATTGCCCCTATTAGGTCGGTGAAGGTCCGTTGGTTGACCCTGGTTCGAGCCATGGTTAGGTTGCGCCGCAACCGCGTGCTTTCATTGGCCGGGTCATGGCCCCAGAGAACGATAAAGACGACAGCTTTCAAGCGCTTATCCTGAAACTGCACGCTTATTGGTCGGCGCGCGGCTGCGTGATTCTGCAACCCTACGACATGGAAGTCGGGGCGGGCACGTTTCATCCTGCGACGACCTTGCGCGCGCTGGGGCCGAAGCCCTGGTCGGCCGCCTACGTGCAACCCTCGCGGCGGCCGACCGACGGGCGCTACGGGGAGAACCCGAACCGGCTGCAACACTACTACCAGTACCAGGTCATCCTGAAGCCGTCGCCGGCGGACAGCCAGGAACTCTATCTGGGCAGCTTGCGGGCGTTGGGCATCGACCCGTTGGCGCACGATATCCGCTTCGTCGAGGACGATTGGGAAAGCCCCACACTGGGCGCCTGGGGGCTGGGGTGGGAGGTCTGGTGCGACGGTATGGAGGTCAGCCAGTTCACCTATTTCCAGCAGGTCGGCGGCATCGATTGCGATCCGGTTTCGGTCGAACTGACCTATGGTCTCGAGCGACTGGCCATGTATGTGCAGGGTGTTGAGAACGTCTACGATTTGGCCTTCAACGCCGGCGGTATGCGTTACGGCGAGGTATTCCTTCAAGCCGAGCGCGAATTTTCCGCCTATAACTTCGAACATGCCGATGTCGATATGCTGCGCCGCCATTTCGAGGATGCGGAGACGGAATGCAAAGCGGTGCTCGACACCGGCTTGGCGCTGCCCGCCTACGACCAGTGCCTCAAGGCGAGCCACCTGTTCAACCTGCTCGAGGCGCGCGGTGTGATCAGCGTGACCGAGCGGCAAGCCTACATCCTGCGCATCCGCACCTTGGCGCGCGGGTCGGCGGAGATGTGGATCGAGAGTCAGGGGGGCGAGGCGCATGCCTGAACTTCTCCTGGAAATTCTCTCCGAGGAAATCCCGGCGCGCATGCAGAAGCGTGCGGCGGAGGACCTCAAGCGTCTGGTAGCCGACGGCTTGAAGAAAGCTCGGCTCGCGTTCGATAACGCCGAAGCCTACGCGACGCCGCGGCGTCTGGCACTGGTGGTCGATGAGTTGTCGGAACGGCAGCCGGAAATGCGCGAGGAGCGCAAGGGTCCCAAGGTCGGCGCGCCCGACAAGGCGATCGAGGGTTTCCTGCGCAGCGCCGGGTTAGAGTCGCTGGACCAATGCGAGAAACGCGATACGGGCAAGGGCGAGGCCTGGTTCGCGGTGTTCGAGCGGTCGGGAGAGAGCACGGCGCAGGTGCTGCCGGATCTCCTCAACGGTATCTTTGTAAAATTTCCGTGGCCGAAATCCATGCGCTGGGGTGCGGAAACGCAGCGGTGGGTACGGCCGGTCGAAAGCATCCTGTGCCTTTTCGACGGTGAAATTGTCGACGGCGTTTCGTTTAACAATGTTTCTTCAGGGCGCACTACCGCAGGGCACCGGTTCTTGTCGCCTGAACGTGTCGATGTATCGGATTTCGCCGATTACAGGGAAAAACTCGCCGGCGCGCATGTCATACTCGATCCGGCGGAACGGCGCGCGGCGATTGCCGTTTCGTTGCAGAAACTTGCCGAGGGCGAAGGCCTTACGGTCAAGGACGATCCCGGCCTGCTGGACGAAGTGACGGGCCTGGTCGAATGGCCGGCGGTGCTGGTCGGCAATATCGATGCGGCGTTCATGGATCTGCCGGCGGAAGCGTTGACCTCTTCGATGCGCGCGCACCAGAAATACTTCGCGCTGTTGCAGCCGAACGGCAATCTCGCGCCGCGCTTCGGGTTCGTCGCCAACATGACGGCTGCGGACGGCGGCAAGGCCATCGTGGCCGGCAACGAACGCGTGCTGCGGGCGCGGCTCGCCGACGCGAAGTTCTTCTGGGACCAGGACCGCCGGGTGCGCCTAGCCGACCGCTCGCCTGCGCTGGAGGCCATCGTGTTTCATGCCAAGCTCGGCACCGTCGCCGAAAAGGTCCAGCGGGTCGCCGCGTTGGCCGCAGACCTGACCGAAAACATTCCGGACGCCGGCCGAGAAGCGGCGCGCAGTGCCGCGTTGCTCAGCAAGGCGGACCTCACGACCGGCATGGTCGCTGAGTTTCCCGACCTGCAGGGCGTGATAGGCCGCTACTACGCGCTGCATGACGGCGAAAACACCGCTGTCGCCGATGCGATCGCCGATCATTACTCGCCTTTGGGCCCAAACGACCGCTGCCCGACGGCGCCGGTCTCCGTCGCGGTCGCGCTTGCGGACAAGATCGACACGTTGGTCGGTTTCTGGCTGATCGACGAGAAACCGACGGGGTCGAAGGACCCTTATGCCTTACGGCGTGCGGCGCTGGGCGTCATTCGGTTGATTTTGGAAAACGGATTGCGCTGCAATCTCCTGACCGCTTTCGACGTCGCAATGCGATTGTATCGGGAAGACAGCAATGTTTCGCACGACGCGGCAAAAGAGGCTGCGAGCGACCTGTTGGGCTTTTTCGCGGACCGCCTCAAGGTGCATCTGCGAGAGGCGGGCGTGCGCCACGATTTGATCGCCGCTGTTTTTGCGCTTGGCGACGAGAACGATCTTGTGCGTTTGATGGCGCGGGTCGAGGCGCTGGGCCGCTTTTTGGCCAACGAGGATGGCGAGAATCTGCTCATCGCCTATCGACGCGCGGCCAATATCGTGCGGATCGAATCGAAGAAGGATAAAGCCGATTACGACGGCAACGTTCGTGCCGACTTGTTGCAGCAAGACGAAGAGCGGAATCTTAGTGAGTATTTTTTGGAAGCGACATCCGAGGTTCAAGAAGCGCTGTCACTGGAAGGTTTCGATGGCGCCATGGAGGCGATGGCGAAATTACGGCAGCCGGTCGATGCGTTCTTCGACCAGGTCACGGTGAACGCCGACGATGCCGCGCTCCGGGAAAATCGATTGCGGTTGCTTTCGCAATTCGGAACGACGCTAAATCAAATCGCTGATTTCAGTCTGATCGAGGGTTAATAGATGACGAAGTGGGTTTACAGCTTTGGCGACGGTACCGCCAAAGGCGAGGCTGGAACGCGCGAACTGCTGGGCGGCAAGGGCGCCAACCTGGCGGAGATGTGCAATTTGGGCCTGCCGGTGCCGCCGGGCTTCTCGATCACGACCGAAGTGTGCACCCACTATTCCGACAGCGAAGAACGCTATCCCGACGATCTCAAGGGACAGGTCGAAACGGCGCTCGCCGCGGTGGAAAGCGCGGTCGGCATGAAGTTTGGCGATGCGGAAAATCCGCTTCTGGTTTCGGTTCGTTCCGGCGCGCGGGTCTCTATGCCGGGCATGATGGATACGGTCCTCAATCTCGGCCTGAACGATACGACGGTCGAGGGGCTTGCCACATCGAGTGAGGATCCGCGCTTCGCCTATGACAGCTACCGCCGTTTCATTCAGATGTATGGCGATGTGGTGCTCGGCGTCGATCATTACCACTTTGAGGAACTGCTTGAGCTTCACAAAGACGAGCGTGGCGTTTCCCTGGACACCGAGCTGTCGGCGGAAGACTTGAAGGCGCTGGTCGAGGAATACAAAGGGATCGTGCAAACCGAACTCGGCGCGCCGTTTCCGCAAGACCCGACGGAACAGCTTTGGGGCGCTATCGGGGCGGTATTCGGTAGCTGGCGCATTCCGCGCGCCATAACCTATCGCCGGCTGCACGATATACCCGAGGCATGGGGCACTGCGGTCAGCGTCCAGTCGATGGTGTTCGGCAATATGGGCGACGATTGCGCGACCGGGGTTGCATTTACCCGCGATCCGTCGACCGGCGAGAATTCGTTTTACGGTGAATATCTCATCAATGCCCAGGGCGAAGACGTGGTCGCCGGCATCCGCACGCCGCAGCGCCTGACGGTGCGCGGCAAGGAAGCGACCGGGTCGACCGAGCCGGCCATGGAAGAAACCATGCCCGAGCTGTTCGGGGAGCTCGAAATGGTCCGCGGGCAGCTTGAATCCCACTACCGCGACATGCAGGACATCGAGTTCACGGTTCAGCGCGGAAAATTGTGGATGTTGCAGACCCGCGACGGCAAACGGACGACGGCAGCGGCGTTCAAGATTGCCGTCGATATGGCGGAAGAAGGCCTGATCGACAAACGTACCGCAGTGTCGCGGATCGATCCGGCGGCGCTCGACCAGTTGTTGCACCCGACACTCGATCCCGACGCGACACGAAACATCATTTCCCGCGGGCTGCCGGCGTCGCCGGGCGCGGCCTGCGGCAAGGTCGTGTTCACGGCGGAGGAGGCGGAGAAACTGGCTGGCCAGGGCGAGGCTGTCATTCTCGTCCGCATCGAAACCAGCCCCGAGGATATCCACGGGATGCATGCGGCGCGCGGCATCCTGACGGCGCGCGGCGGGATGACCAGCCACGCCGCCGTAGTGGCGCGCGGCATGGGCCGGCCCTGCGTCGCCGGTGCGGGCGAGCTGCGTATCGACTACCAGGCGAACGCGATGTATGTGCGCGACGACACCATCGAGGCCGGCGAAATCATTACCATCGACGGCGCGGCGGGTGAGGTCATCCTCGGCGAAGTGCCGACGATCGAGCCGGCCATGTCGAGCGATTTCGCGAAAGTGATGGGCTGGGCCGACGAAATTCGACGCCTCAACGTGCGCACTAACGCGGAAACGCCGGAAGAAGCGAAAACCGCGCTACGGTTCGGCGCGGAAGGCATCGGCCTGTCGCGAACCGAGCACATGTTCTTCGACGCCGACCGTATCGTCGCCATGCGGGAGATGATCGTGGCCGAGGACGAAGCGGGCCGTCGCGCCGCGCTTGACAAGATCCTGCCGATGCAACGCGCGGATTTCATCGAGCTGTTCCGGATCATGAAGGGGCTGCCGGTGACGATCCGGTTGCTCGATCCGCCCCTGCATGAATTTCTGCCGAAGGGCGAAGCGGAGATCGCCGATGTCGCCGAAGCGGCTGGGGTGTCCGTCGAAAAGGTCCGGCAACGAGCCTTGCGGCTCGAAGAATCCAACCCGATGCTTGGACATCGCGGGTGCCGTCTCGCGATCACCTACCCGGAAATCTGCGAAATGCAGGCGCGCGCCATATTCGAGGCCGCCGTCGCGGTGAGCAAGGAGACCGGTGAGACCGTTGCGCCGGAAGTCATGGTGCCGCTGATCGTGACCAAGCGGGAGCTGGATATACTGAAAGCGATCATCGACCGGGTCGCGGCGGAAGTCGGCGAGGAACAGGGCGTGGCGCCGCAATATATGGTCGGCACGATGATCGAACTGCCGCGCGCGGCCTTGCGTGCCGGCGTGATTGCCGAGACGGCGGAGTTTTTCAGCTTCGGCACCAATGATTTGACGCAAACGGCTTACGGTATCAGCCGCGACGATGCCGCAACCTTCCTGTCGGATTACGAAAGGGCCGGCATATTTCCCGGCGACCCGTTCATGTCGATCGACGAAGACGGCGTCGGTGAATTGGTCAGTATCGCGGTCGACCGAGGTCGGGCGGCGCGCGCGAATTTGAAGATGGGCATCTGCGGCGAGCATGGCGGTGACCCGGCATCCGTCCATTATTTTCACCGGATCGGACTCGATTACGTGTCCTGCTCGCCCTATCGAGTGCCGATCGCCCGGCTCGCCGCGGCGCAGGCCGTCATCGCCGAGGAAGAATAGGTTATAGACAGTCGGAGAAGCGAACGCGCTCGCCGATCTGCTGCGCAATCAACTCGCCGTCGCGCATCACCACATTGCCGCGGATGATCGTCGCCATCGGCCAGCCGGTGACCTCCATGCCGGCAAACGGCGTCCAGCCGCATTTGCTGGCGATCCAGTCTTCGGTGATCGTTCGCTTCGCCGCCAGGTAGACGAGCGTCAAATCGCCGTCATAGCCGACCGCGATCCGGCCTTTCCCGGCGATATTGTAGATACGCTGCGGTCCATGCGCGGTCAGGTCGACGAAACGCTCCAGGGTTAGCCGCCCCTCATGCACATGGTTCAGCATCAGGGGCACCAGGGTCTGCACACCCGGCATGCCCGACGGCGTTTTCGGGTAGGTGCCGGATTTTTCGTCCCGCGTATGCGGCACATGGTCGGAGCCGATCACATCGATGATTCCTGCCTGTACGCCGGCCCAGACACCGGTGCGCCGCGTCGCGGATCGGGGGATTCATCTGCGCGAACGTCCCGAGCCTATCGTAGCAATCCGGGGCTTCCAGGGTCAGGTGCTGCGGCTTTGTTTCGACCGTCGCGATATCCTTGTATTGCGCCAGCAAGGGCATCTCGTCAGCGGTCGTTATGTGCAGTACATGTATGCGGCGGTTCTTTTCGCGCGCGATGCGCAAGACCCGCTCCGTCGCCAGGCGAGCCGATTCCGCGTCGCGCCATACCGGGTGGGCGCGCGGATGGGCAGCTTCCTCGGCCAAATAAAACGTTCTTTCATACGGGGTTCGTCTTCGGCGTGGATCGCGACCCGGCGCGTACCGTGCGCCAGAACCTCGGCGATACCTTCGTCGTCGGCGACCAGCAAGTTGCCGGTGGACGCGCCCATGAACAGTTTCACGCCGCAGCAGCCGGGCACGCGTTCGAGCGGCTCCAGCTGATCGGCGTTTTCGGCGGCTGCGCCCATAAAAAAGGCGAAGTCGCACCAGGCCCGGCCCTGAGCGCGCGAGACTTTATCTGCGAGCGCTTCGGCGGTCAGGGTCGACGGATTCGTGTTCGGCATTTCGAATATGGCCGTGACGCCGCCATGCACGGCGGCGCGGGTGCCGGATTCGAGATCCTCCTTGTGCTCGTTGCCGGGTTTGCGGAAGTGGACCTGCGTATCGATAACACCGGGCAGGACATGTAATCCGGTGGCGTCGATGACCGTCGCCGCAGATCCGCCGGAAAGGTCGCCGATCGTTGCAATTTTTCCGTCACGGATACCGACATCGACCGCCTGCCTGCCAGACGGTGTCACGCAGGTGCCGCTACGAACGATAAGGTCATAAGTTTCAGTCATTGGCGGTCTCCCCGATGTCTACACGGCGGAAAGCACGTCGAAGACGTCCCCTTCCGGCGGGCGCTGTTCAATATGGCGCCGATGCCACAAGGCGTAGAACAGCAGGACCCAACCGGCAAGCCGGGCGCGTTTTTTCGTCGATTTGTACAGCGCTATGACGCGATCAGGATGGCAGGCCTCGGCGATCGCCGGGCTGGCGGCGACAAGTGGTCCGACTTCGGCACCGCGCGCGAAAATCCATTCGCCGACCGGCACGGTGAAGCCGCGCTTGCGATCGAAGGCTTGTGCCGCGGGCAGGACGCGGTCGAGCCAGCGTCGCAATATCCATTTTCCCCGCCGCTTGTGGATCTTGAGACTGTCCGGCAGCCGGAAGACCGCTTCTGCGACCTGCGGGTCGAGGAATGGCGTGCGCCCTTCCATGCCGTGCGCCATCAGGCAACGGTCGAGCTTGGTCAGCAAATCGTTGGGCAGCCAATCGGTGATGTCTACCGCTTGGGCGATCTGTAACCGGGAACGCTGCGGCTCGTTTGCGGTAACTTCCGCCGCGGAAATGGCGTCGCGCCAACCCGCATCGTCCTGGCGCAGCAAGCCGAGACCCTCGACGATTCCCCGTGCCCGCATCGTACTTCCCCCCTGCCACCAGGGCCGCAGAGCGCTGCGATAGCGGCCGTAACCGCCGAACAGTTCGTCACCGCCTTCGCCGGAAATCACGACCTTCAGGTCGCGGGCCGCCTCGCGTGCCAGTTTCCAAGTCGGCAGGATCGCGTAATCGGCAGCCGGATCGTCCATGGCGCCCGCAATTTCCGGCAGCAGAGTCCAGAAATCCGTATCGGTAAAATCGACGCCGTGAAATTCAGCGTCGACGGTCTTTGCGAGTTTGCGGGCATGGTCGCGTTCATCGGCCGCAGCGGTGCCGCTGAATCCCGCGGTGAAGGCTTTCACCGGCCGCTCGTTCAAACGGGACATGAGCGCGAGCATGGCCGATGAGTCGACCCCGCCGGAAAGAAATAGTCCGTACGGGACATCGGACCGCTGGTGCATGATCACGCTGTTTTCCAGCGCTGCGTCGAGGCGCGCCAAACCTTCGTCGATGCCGCAGCGTTCCGGACCGCCGGAAGGGAGGGCCGCGCGCCGGCGGCGCTCGACAATCCGTCCGCCGCGGATCACCAGCATTTCTCCGGGCAGAACACGGTTGATGCCCTTGAAGATCGACCCTCGGCCGCAGGTGAACTGCAATTGCAAGAGTTCGTTACGGCGCTCTTCGGCAAGCTCGGCTTTTGCCGCGCCTACGGCGATGAGCGCCTGCGGTTCGGAAGCGAACGCGAAATGGTCTTCGGTCTCGACATAGTAAAGCGGCTTTATGCCGAACGGGTCGCGCGCGAGAACCAATCGACCGTGGACCGGATCGTGGATCGCAATCGCGTACATGCCGCGAAGCGAGTCGGTGAAGGACAAGCCGTCGCGCCGGTACAGGTGCAAAGGCGGTTCGCAATCCGATTGCGTGGTTTGCGGAACATCACCTAGTTCCGCGCGCAGTTCGATATAGTTGTAAATTTCGGCGTTCGCGATCAAAGCGCCGCCGCCAGGCTCGTAAATCGGCTGATCGCCTGTCTTGAGATCGATGACGGCAAGCCGCGTATGCACCATAGCGACTTGTCCGGCGAGATACTTGCCTTCGCCGTCGGGACCACGGTGGCCGAGCGCACGCGCGAGCGCACCAAGTATCGAAGCATCCGGCGCTTTATCATCGCGCATCATAATGCCGGCGATTCCGCACATCAGACTGTAATACTCTCGAAAAATTCAAGGTAGCGGAAAACCACAGCGGCTTCCGTGAAGTCGGCCTCATAGGCGACTCGACCCTTGCTGACAAGAGTTTCGGCCAAATCCGGTTCGTCGATTATCTGTGCGATCGCGGTTGAAAGGCTTTGCGCATCGTCGACAGGGACCATAAGGCCGGTTTCGCCATCTTCGACGAGCGCCGACGGTCCTTGCGAGCTTGTTGCGACAAGCGGCGTTTTCTGCGCCCATGACTCGATCACCACGTTGCCAAGCGGCTCGTGGCGCGACGGGCAAACGAAAACATCGGACGAAGCGAATAGCGCGGGTATGTCTGTGCGCCAGCCGAGGAACCGTACGCGATCCGCGACACCGAGCTGGGCCGATCGTGTTTCCAAGTCGCGGCGCAAAGGGCCTTCGCCGGCGAGCCAGAGATAGGCTCGGGGCAGCCGGGTCATCGCTTCCAGCAGCACATCGAACGCCTTGTTCGTATGCAGGCGGCCGAGTGCGAGCAGCAACGGTACGTCTTCCGGCGTGTCCAGGCTGGTGCGGGATACGGGCGGGGCTTCATCGGCATCGACGAAGTTCGGGAGGTACCAGGTCCGGCTGCGCGGCCAACCTCCTTCGACCAGATAATCGCAAATGTCCCGGGTATTACCGACCAGGTGATCGCAGCGCCGGTAGATTCCGAGCTTGTAATAGCCGCCGAGGCGTGCCGCAAAAATATGGCCGCCGAGAGGGCAGAACAGTGTTGCCCTATTCATCCAACTCAAAAGTACGTCCGGCCGGAACCGCGATACGGCGCGAATGAGTCTGTGCCCGGTAACGCAGTCCAATACACCGCCGAAACCGAGTTGGATCGGCTCCAGCCCCTGCAATTGCAATTCAGCGGCCCGATCGCGATTGCGGCGGATGACGACTTCCTGGGTAACGCCGGCGCGCGACAACGCCGGTGCAAGGCGGGTGAAAAAGGTTTCCGCACCGCCCTTGTCGGCGCCGGCCATGACCTGCATGACGCGCATCAGATCTGCTTCCGCTTCATTTCGGCTTTTGCCGCCGCTACGCGCGCCCACAGGGCGCACGCCGCTTCCTCGGCCATGTCGACAGTCAGGCTGTCCATGAGCGTTCCGGTGGTAAGGCGGTTGTAACCGGGTGCGCTGATAATCTCATCGTAGCTTTTCACAGTACGGACGGTTGCTGTAAGTTCGCCCCACGGTGCGTAATGCTCCGTGCGGCTGGGGCCGAACAGGCCAAGCGTCGGGGTACCCATCGCTGCCGACATGTGCATTAGGCCGGAATCGTTGCCGACGAAGAGCGCGCAGCGGCGTAGCGCCGCGGCAGCCACCGGTAGGGTCGTTCCTATGAGGTTCAACAATCGGTCGGCCGGGAAGGCGTCAAGCAGCGGCTGCACCTGTTTGCCTTCCTGTGCCGCAGCAATGACCGCGACCCTGGCTTCAGGCAGAGGTCCGTCCGGTCTGGTCAGCCGCTCTATCAATTCAACGAAATACTCTGGCCGCCATTGTTTGCCAGGCCAGTTCGCAGCGGCGGCGACGGCAAGAACGGGGCCTCCTTCCGGAACCAGTTCGGCGGCTTGCGCTTCGTCCTGTGGCCGGGTCCAACAGATTGGATTCGGCGGCATGCTTTGCAGGCTGAGCGTTGCCGCCAGATGGGGCACCCGGTGGATTTCGAGGTTCGTCGGCGGCGCGACGCGGCGTTCGCGTGAGAGCAGAAACCAGGAAATCGCCGATCGGCGCAAGTCGATCACTAAATCCCAACGGCGCGTCGCGCACTGTTGCCAAAGGTCGAGCCAATGCAGGGAGAGGCGGCGTTTGCGTAACGGGATGACGCGCTCCAGGGCGGGCATCGCTTCGAACAATGGCGCGGCGGCGGGGCCTGAAGCGACCGTAATGCGCGCGTGCGGGTAGCGGTCGATCAGGTGAGAAAGAAGACCGGTCGAAAGAATCGCGTCGCCAATTCGCGTCGCCGTGACGAATAGAATGCGCATTGTTGTGTAGGATATAGGATCGCGACGTTGCTGGTTACCTGAATTCGAACCGTTAGCGTTCGCGCGGCCTTGTCATTTTCTGAAGGAACGCAATATTCATGTTCGCAGAAGGAAGGTAAGGATATGACGGAACGGAGGTTCGAACGGCTCGAAAGACGCGGTGTGGTGTCGGTTGCAGGCGCCGACCGCAAGGCGTTTCTTCAAGGTCTGGTTTCTAACGATATCGAGCGCGTCTCGGCTGACCGCGCCATCTGGGCGGCGCTTTTGACGCCGCAGGGCAAGTACCTGCACGACTTCTTTATCGTTGAAATCGGAGATACCTTCTATCTCGATTGCGAAGGCGACCGGCTGATGGATTTAGGCAAGCGATTGTATCGCTACAAACTCCACGCGCAGGTCGAGCTGGGTATTGGCGATACCTTTGCCGTTTCGACCCTGTTTGGCGACGATGCTTTGAACGCGCTCGGTCTAACCGCCGATCCCGGTACTGCCCGCAGTGTCGGGGGCGGCGTCATTTATGTCGATCCGCGTTTGCCGGGTGTCGGCGCGCGTGCGCTTCTGCCCGCGGCCGAATTAGAACAAACGCTTGAATCGTTGGGTTTCGCAACCGCCGCACCACAAAGCTATGACGCGTTGCGCCTGGCGCATGGTCTCAGCGACGGTAGTCGCGACCTCGTTGTCGAAAAATCGACTCTGTTGGAAAGTAATTTCAACGAGTTGCACGGTGTCGACTGGGACAAGGGTTGCTATATGGGCCAAGAACTGACGGCGCGAACGAAGTATCGCGGCTTGGTGCGCAAACGATTGATGCCAGTGCGTATCGACGGTCCTATCCCGGAAATAGGGACGCGGGTCATGGCGGGCGCGACCGAAATCGGTGAAATGCGATCCGGGCTTGGAGAACGCGGACTGGCCTTGATCCGCTTGGAGAGGCTCGCCGCGGCCGACGGCGAGGGCAACGGGTTGCTAGCCGGCGATACGCGCGTCTTTCCGGAAAAGCCGAATTGGGCGGAATATTGAGCGGCCTATCGGTCCTCACGAAAACTCCGATCTCAAGCGCAGCGGCGCTTTCTCTGTTCGGATGACCGATTACAGCCGTTACGGTAATGAGCGAACCCGTTGGGATGGTCGCGTCACAGCGCTAATACAAACGAAACGCGCAAATCAAAATACGTTAACAAACCAGTTACCATTAACAATTCCCTAACGAAGTTCCTGCATTAATAATAAATTCTGGCGGGAAATAGCGGTTTTTCGTTCCGAAGGTTCGTGAATTCCGTGGAAATACGGGATTTACGCTATAATAATGTTGCGTGTAGCGCGATATGCGAAATGCAACCTCTATCAGAGGTGCGGTTTGGCGGCGCGATTGCGTGTGGTTTGCTTGATGCAAGGTGAATGGTGAGCAGTGGACGATCCATTATCCTGGAGATCTACGGGCTGAAGAGTGGGCGTTGGAGTATACACGCCAACTACACTATAAATCAGCGTGAAGATTGTCTGGAGGTCGCAAAAGAACTCGACGCCAAGGGGCGCTTCGAAGCGGTTTGTGTCGTGCGTGAGACGTACAACGAAAAAGACAACTCCGCTCGTCAGGCAGTTATCTACCACAGCCCGAAGCTGCCGTCGCCGCCACCCGTCGCGATCGTTACCGAGGGGCCCGCCAGTTCGCCACCACCGGCCGCAGCACCGATGAAAAGAGCCGGCAATGCTGACGGAGGTTCGCAAAAAAAGAAGGCAGTAATGAAATCGGCGAAGAAACCGTGTTCGGCATCGCCTTCGAAAAGCAAGAATAGGATAAAGCCGGAATCTGTCGCTGAACCGGGACAAGAAGGTCTCACGCTTTCCGACATATTGCCGCGGCTTCTCGGTGTCGCAATCGTCAGTCTGACGGGCGCGTTGGCGATCGCATACTTGGCCTATGCCGTTGTTCAGTTCTTGCCGTCTTTGGATATTCTGATCGGCAAGACGATGTCGCAATCGATCATTGTCACGGTTTTCCTGGGAAGTTTCATTTTTATCTTCATACCGTTGCTGAAACGTGTTGTTCCGTCGATTCAATCCTCCCGCAAACGACAGGCAGAGCTTGCGACCGCGTACCCTTCGCCGGCGCCGAATATCGCGATGGATGGCACCCCGCTGCCAAACCAGGTGTCGAGCGTTGGCGGACCTATCGAAAACACCAGCACTTCATCGAATTTCTCTGACGGAGGCCGTCGAACAATCGACCCGTTCGGAACCGGAGCGGGTGGTCTGGACAAAGACGTCGATTGGTCTTCGCTTGATGATCCCGACGAAGGCAATGATAGAACGGGTGAACAGGATGGAACGGGTGAACAGGTTGCCGACGATGAGGTAGGGGGCAGCCCAGCTACGAAACCAGACGTCAGCGCCGAAATATTGAAATTCATACGCGATTCTTTGGAACCGCTGGCGGCGGCTGGTCACGAACTCAACGCGTTCAACAGATTTGGGCTTACCCTCTATTTTGCGGGCGCCGGCGCGTACATGGCGACGCGCCATAAATTGTCGGAACAGGAAATCACCGACATTTTGTGCGCGCATGTTCAAATTCTCGGTCACACGGCGGACATGGCGCGCGGGTTTTGCGCGAATATCGACGAATATTTGGTCAATCCGAAATACTTCCAAATGTACGACAAGGGACGGAGCGCGTTAGCCGCCGTACAGCTGGATCCGGAGAGCGAGCTGGCGATCAGTGATGCAGTAGAGGAATGGAACAAGCCTGCACCGATCACATCCAAGTCTGACAAGGAGTTCGTTGCCGTCTTGTTTACCGATATCGTCGGATCGACTGCGATGACGCAAGAACGGGGCGACGACGCGGCGCAACTGGTCGTCCACGCGCATAACGAGATCGTGCGGGACGCCTTGGCGCTGCACGGCGGCAAGGAGATCAAGCATACCGGCGACGGCATCATGGCGACGTTCTCTCAGATCACGAGCGCGGTAGAAGGCGCGGTCGCGATGCAGGAAGCCTGCAAACGCGCGAACGCCGGAGACCCCGAATTGGGATTGGGTCTCTGTATCGGGGTCAATGCCGGCGAACCGATCCACGAAGACGGAGACATCTTCGGAACGCCTGTGCAAATGGCGGCCCGGGTGCTGAGCAAGGCCGAAGGCGATGAAATCGCTGTTTCCAACCTAGTGCGTGAAATGTGCGCCGGTAAGAAATACACCTTCTCTAAGAAGGGCGAGTACGAACTCAAAGGTTTCCCGGAGCCGGTGCCGATATTCCTCGTCGACTGGATCGGTGGGCTCAACGCGCCGGACACCCCATAAGAGATCGCGCTCAAAACCGTATCTTTCAATAGATTCAAGCCGGCATGGCCCAAGCCGGTTAAGGCTGTTAAGGTGCCCGCCGAATTCGCAATTTGGGAGGCAGGGCCGTGACCGCATGCATGGTTGGCTGGACTCATTCGAAGTTCGGTAAGCTTGAAGGCGAAGATGTAGAATCTCTGATCGTCCGCGTCGCGACCGATGCTATTGCCGATGCCGGCGTCGCACCGGCGGATATCGATGCGATCTACCTTGGGTTCTACAACGGCGGTTTCTCGCAGCAGGATTTCGGCGCTTCGCTGGTCCTTCAAGCCGATCCCGCACTGCGTTACAAGCCTGCGACGCGTATCGAAAATGCCTGCGCGACGGGTTCCGCCGCGATCCATCAAGGCGTCAATTTCCTCGACGCGAAACGTGGCCGCCTGGTGCTCGTCGTCGGTGTCGAAAAGATGACCGATACGGTCGGTCCGGAAATCGGCAACATCCTGATGAAGGCCAGCTACCTGAAGGAAGACTCGACGATTGAAGGCGGTTTTGCCGGCGTGTTCGGGCGGATCACGCAGCAATATTTCCAGAAATATGGCGATCAGACCGACGCACTCGCACAAATCGCGGCGAAGAACCATAAAAACGGCTGCGACAACCCCTATGCGCAATTGCGCAAGGACCTAGGGTTCGAGTTCTGCCGCACCGAGTCGGACAGGAATCCGTTCGTTGCCGGTCCCTTGAAGCGGACGGACTGCTCGCTGGTATCCGATGGCGCCGCGGCGGTGGTGCTGGCCGACGTGGAAACCGCACTGACTATGCCCAAAGCGGTGGTCTTCCGCGCGACACATCAGGTCAACGATTTACTGCCGATGAGCGGGCGCGACATGACTTATTTCGGCGGTGCGGCCAAGGCGTGGGCCGGCGCGCTGGAGAAGGGTGGCCTCACGCTTGACGACCTCAGCCTGGTAGAAACCCATGACTGCTTCACCACGGCGGAACTCATGGAATACGAGGCCATGGGGCTGGCGGAACCGGGTCAGGGCGCGCGAGTCATTATGGACGGCATTTCGGCTAAAGACGGCAAATTGCCGGTCAATCCGTCTGGCGGCCTCAAGTCCAAGGGACACCCGATCGGTGCCACAGGCGTGTCGATGCACGTCCTGTCGGCGATGCAGGTGCGCGGCGAGGCCGGCGACATGCAGGTCAAGGACGCTAAGCTGGCCGGCTTGTTCAACATGGGTGGCGCCGGTGTCGCGAACTTCGTCTCGATCGTCGAAGCGCTGCGCTGACGCGCGTCGCGACCGTTTGGAGTCTGTCCGAGTACAAGGATACACAGCAGAATGGCCGACCAATTCCCCGCACTTGTCCTCACCGACGACGACGGCAAGGTCGCGAGCGCGATTCGCGATATCGGCGACGACGAATTGCCCGAAGGCGATGTGACCGTCCGGGTGACCTATTCCGGTCTCAACTACAAGGACGGGATGATCGTCAACGGGATTGGACGGCTGGTCCGCGACTATCCGCATGTGCCCGGCATCGATTTCGCCGGTGTCGTGGAATCTTCCGGCAACGACCGTTACAAGCCGGGCGATCAGGTCATCCTCACCGGTTGGCGCGTCGGCGAGGTCCATTGGGGCGGTTACGCGGGCAAGGCGCGGGTCAAGGCGGACTGGCTGGTACCTTTACCCGATGGCCTTACCGACAAGCAGGCCATGGCGATCGGCACGGCCGGTTTCACCTCGATGTTGTGCGTCGCTTCGCTTGAGGATCATGGAATTACACCGGACTCGGGAACGGTTTTGGTGACGGGCGCCGCGGGTGGCGTCGGGTCGGTCGCCGTGTCCATTCTCGCAAAGCGCGGCTACACCGTCGCCGGCTCGACCGGCCGCGCGGAACACGCCGACTATCTGCGCTCTCTCGGGGCGTCGGAGATCATCGATCGCACGGAGCTCTCCGAACCGTCGAAGCGGCCCCTGGAAGCGGAACGTTTCGCCGGCACCGTCGACACGGTCGGCGGAACGACATTGGCCCGCGTCCTGGCGCAGACAACATACGGCGGTTCTGTTGCCGCGTGCGGCCTTGCCGGCGGGGCGAATTTTGAGAGCACGGTGCTGCCGTTCCTGCTGCGCGGCGTCAATCTACTGGGTATCGACTCGGTGATGCAGCCCTACGACAACCGGGTCCGGGTCTGGCAGCGCCTGGTCGATGATTTACCCATTGACCGACTCGACGCGCTGACCGGGGAAATTGGGCTGGCCGATCTGCCGCAGGCGGCGAACGAAATCCTGAAAGGCCAAGTACGCGGCCGGTTGGTCGTTAAGCTCTAGATGTGAGTTCTCACGAGGTTGTTCATTCGATCCCACTCTGAAAAGCTGATGTTTGTGAAGACAGAAGCCAATCGAGGAGGACCGAATGAACGTGCACAAGAATGCCCGCCTGACGCCGAAAGGTCGAGAACTGCTGATTGCG
>JAKZTB010000056.1:0-3061 GCA_047517345.1 Alphaproteobacteria bacterium | reverse complement strand
AGTCGCTGGAACTCGGGTAGCGAATGCGGGAATGGGAGATCGGCGCGGTCGAGAACATCCATGGCGCGCTCCCCTATATCCGGTTTGCGCCCATTCTAGCCCTAGTGGGTGTGGGTGTAAACCGGATAGGCAAGGTACGATTACTCGAATGCACTAAAACGCGCATTTCGATAGATGTGAGAGCATCGAATTCTTCGTCTTCCATACAAAATTCACGTTGCCTCGCTTCGAACGCAGCTTTCGTTGTGCTTCGTCAGCCTGGTCGTGTTTGTACTGCCGGCTGTCCCTGCTTTTTCCTAACGGATATTCTCGTCCCGCCATCGTTTGATTTGCACGTCACCTTGCAAGTCCCGAAGCGGGGGCTGGAAGTTGAAGTTTTTTGAACAGTAGCGGGGACTTGTTCGGCGAAACTAAAATCGCGACCGACGAAGTTCAAACGCATATATTCAAAAATCTACCGCTACGAATAGACCGGTTACGGATCGACCCGGCGCATAAATCGGGTTTACCGGTTATCGTGAAGGATATTCGAGTTAAGACGTCGTCCGATTACTTTCTCCGCCCGAACCGGGATGTTCTCGTGGTGAATGTTTCGGAATGGCGAAAATGGCAATTTTTCGACTTAAAACCGAAAAGCGACGGTCCCAGCTTTGTCAGTACGACGAACGACCCGAAGCTGGTAATTCCGCTGAGCGCGAACCTCGAAGTATTCATACGCCGTTTCGACCTATGGCGGAACGGGGCAATTATCGTGATAGCAGCATCTGCGTTCGTCGCGGTTTTTCTTTGATCGTTTTCCTGGCTCTTCTTCGCGCATCTTGGCCGAAATTGCGCGCTGTGAACGCTGGCGGCCATACCGACGGGCACCTTTCAACAGTATCATGGCGTCAGCGACATCGTATTTCCCGGTAACAAGACGGCGGCATTTGCACCGCAGGTTTCGGCGATTGCACAAGAATTGAATGGTGGAAACATTCGTGTCTTCGTCGACCAGACATCCGGAGATCATGCCATCACACCTAAAATCGCGGACGTGATCCTGGGACATTTTTTGTCCCAGTAAGACCTGACTCACCAATTGTGCGATCGAACGAAAACGGTCAGAGGTCTATCTGTAATCCATAAGCTGTCGTTGAGGTCTCTTGCTCGTTCTCACCGGTTCTTCTTCCGCCAGTCCTCGATGTATTCGATTACCGCGTCCGCGTCGGAAATACCGTGCGAGGACATCGATGCAGGTTTGGGCAACCGCGGCGCCTGAAAACACAGGCGTTACGGCGCGGGCCGGTGGCGTCGGATGCAGGGCTCGGCAGTGGAGGTTGGTGGAGCAGCGGTGCCGCAGCAACGTTAACAGGTTCGCGGTTTTACTATTTAATAACCTAAGACATGCCTTCATATTCCAATGGAGGTAAGGGCGAAGCTTTTCGCACATATCCGACCAATCGTATCCTTTACATTTTTCCAGAATAGAATCTATTTTTTCATCCACTGATTTCCAAGAATACAAGGGAAGGACTACAAGGTATTTCTTTTCCGGCCCGGTCAGATTGGAAAGAGCTTTATGCGTGACAACATGAAACGAGAAGAAAGTGCCAGATGGTTCATCATCGGGGCCTAAATAGATATCGACCCAACAATCTACGTTAGTCGGGTCACCGGGTTGCCATTCTTCGATCGGATTGTGGTCCGAGCAGAAATAACCATGCTTTGTCGGAACTTTAGGCCAACCGGCAGTCTGTTTAAATTTCGGCATAGACAAACTCGTAGCTTCTGATGGGGCATAAGTTGCGTCGCGCTCACCGCATTACGAACGGGTTCGACATTGGTTCGTTCGAGGTGTTCATCCAAATGGTTTTGGGGCGCGTGTAGTCGTACATCGCCTGGAAGCCGCTTTCGCGGCCATAGCCCGAACCTTTGATGCCGCCGAACTCGGCGATCGGCGAGACGGCGCGATAGGTGTTCACCCAGACGATACCGGCGCGGACCGCCTTGGCCATGCGTAGGGAGCGCGCGCTGTCCTGCGTGAAGGTGCCGGCGGCCAGCCCGTGCACCGTGTCGTTCGCCAGCGCGATCACCTCGGCCTCGTCCTTGAAGCGCAGGACGCTCAGCACTGGGCCGAAAAGCTCCGTGTCCATGATCCGCAAATCCTGACGCGGGCAGGCGATGATTGTCGGCTCGTAATAATTACCGTCAAACCCCTGCGGCCGTTTGCCGCCGCACAGCAGTTGCCCGCCTTCGCGCTGTGCGTGGGCGACCTCGCGTTCGATCAATTCCATCTGGCCCGTGGTGCAGAGCGGTCCCATTTGGGTTTCTTCCAGGAGCGGGTCGCCGATGCGGATGTCGCGCGCCATCGAAATCATCATTTCCAGGAATTCGTCGGCGATGTCTTCGTGCAGGTAAAGCCGCGATCCTGCCACGCAGCTTTGGCCGGTGGCCCCGAAGATGCCGGCGATGGACCCGTTCACCGCGCTTTCGATATTGGCGTCGTCGAAGACGATGAAGGGAGACTTTCCGCCAAGCTCCAGCGAGACTTCCGCGAAGTTCTCCGCCGAGTTGTAAAGCGCCTGTCGGGCGGCACTCGGTCCGCCGGTGAACGAAATCCGAGCCACGAGCGGGTGGGAGGTCAGCGCCTTGCCGCAAGGGTCGCCATGGCCGGACACGATATTGACGACGCCGGGCGGAAAGCCCGCCTCTTCGACGAGACGGCCGAAATCCAACATCACCGCCGAGGCGTGTTCGGACGCCTTCAGTACCACGGTATTGCCAGCCGCAAGCGCCGCGCCGATTTTTACCGCTACCAGAAATAGTTGGGAATTCCACGGCACGATGGCGGCCACGACACCGAGCGGCTCGCGGTCGGTGAAGACGAAGAGATCGGGTTTGTCGATGGGCAAGGTTTCGCCGCTGATCTTGTCGGCGCATCCCGTCTAGCAGCCCGTTGAAAAAGGCGCTATTGACCGGGTTTCACTCGACGGCGAAACATAACGCGACGAAGGCGGTTTCGCCATCCTCCGAGACGATGAGGACCATCTGAGCGACCAGAACGGCTCCAGCTGGCGCAATA
>JAKZTB010000055.1:0-2888 GCA_047517345.1 Alphaproteobacteria bacterium | reverse complement strand
CTTCAAAACCATCAAATCAGAGCTGGTCAGGCGGACCAGCTTCCTGACCAGACGACAGGCCGAAAAAGCGATTGGCCGTTACATCGACGGGTTCTACAATCCGACGCGACGACATTCCGCACTCGGCTACATCTCGCCCATAAAGTTCGAGGCCGCGGTGGCAGATACAGACTGAACGGCTCTCCACTAATGCCGGGCAAGTCCATCATGGTGCCGCTGAGACCCGGCGAGGACGGTCGCGCCAAGGCCTCCTGGCGCGAGGCCGCCTGCGGCAGCTGGTGGCGGGGACTGAGATCACCCTGGACGCAGACGATATCGCCTATCTGGAAGAACCCTACCGCCCGGTGGAGAACCTGCTTAGCATTGGGACTTCTTAAAGGGCGCGCAGATTGGCTAGGGTTAGCTCAACCGGTCGACGCCATAGGGCGTCAAATCGATATCCGGATCGCGCCCTGCCACGAGGTCGGAGATAATGCGGCCGCTGATCGGGCCCATCGTCATGCCGACATGGCCGCCGCCCGCGGCGACGTAGGCATTCGGGTGCCCCTGGATCGCGCCGATATAGGGCACGCCGCTCGGCGTCGACGGCCGGAAACCGAGCCAGACGCTTTGCTCCTCGTCCCGCTAGCTGTTCACCGAATCCTTGACCCGCGCGATCATGCGCCGGGCGCGGGTATAGTCCGGCGGCGCTTCGTTGCCGCCCAACTCGACGCCGGTCGTCAGCCGCATGCCGTTTTCCATCGGCGACAGGAAGACCGAGTGCCGGGTCAGCGCGACCGGCCGGTTCAACGGCGTCTCCGGGTGCGGCAGCATGACGTGGTAACCGCGCTCCGCGTCCAGCAGGATACGCGCGCCGAGCTGCCGCGCCAGCCGTGCCGTCCAGGAGCCGGCGGCCAGCACGACGATGTCGGCGGCATACTCCCCGCTGTCGGTACGAACCATGTAGGGACGGGTCCCGCTGAAATCCGTTGCACGTTCGGTGACGACCCTCCCACCGCCGGCGACGAAGGTTTCGGCGAAGCGGGCAACCAGCCGGCCCGGATTGAGAATTCCCGAATTGTCGTCGAAGTACAGGCCTTTCGCGAATATGGGCGCCAGTCCCGGTTCGAGCTGCCGGATTTCGTCCCCCGAGACCACATCGTAGCGGCGGCCGGTATGCTGGAGGAGTTCGATCTCGAACCTGGCAGCCGCGAACGCCGCTTCGCTTTCATAGACCTTCAACATGCCGCGACGGCTGACCAGCGGATCGGCGTCGGCCATCCGGATCAGTGTGTCATAGGCCGCGTGCGCCCGGTCGAGCAACGCCGCTTTGGCGGACGCGTTGCGCCGCGCGCGGGCCTTCGTGCAATTGCGCAGGAAGGCGATCAGCCACGGCGTCAGCTTCGGAAGATAGCCCCAGCGGATCGCGAGCGGCCCGTAGGGATCGAGCAGCATCTTCGGCACCCGTGCGGGAATGCCGGGCATGGCGGTCGGTATGCAACTGGCCAGGCTGATGACGCCGGCATTGCCCATGGAGGTGCCGGTGCCGAATCCGCCGGGCTCAAAGATCGTGACCTCGTGCCCGTCGCTTTGCAGGAACAGTGCGGCGCTGACGCCGGTAATGCCGCCGCCGACAATGGCGACGCGGCGCGGCGCAACCGCGCTCACAGCAACTCTTCGAGCTCGTCGATAAAGCTCTCCACGACGCCGAGACCGCGCAGCCAGAAATGCGGATCCGTCGCGTCGAGGCCGAACGGCGCCAATAGCTCCTTGTGCCGCAGGGAGCCGCCGGCGCGCAGCATGTCGAAATATTTGTCGACGAAATCCGGTCCGGAATCCTGATACAGCGAATAGAGCGAGTTCACCAGGCAATCGCCGAACGCGTATGCGTAGACGTAGAACGGCGAATGGATGAAATGCGGGATGTAGGCCCAGAAGTGGCCGTACTCCTCCTCGAACCGGATCGCCGGGCCGAGGCTCTCGCCCTGCACTTCGAACCAGATTTCCGAGAGCTGCTCGGCCGAAAGCTCGCCGTCGCGGCGGGCGTCGTGCACTTTCCGCTCGAATTCGTAGAAGGCGACCTGCCGCACCGCGGTGTTGATCATGTCCTCGATCTTCGAGGCCAGCATGGCGCGCCGCGACTTGGCGTCCGTCGTCGCATCGAGCATCGCCTGGAAGGTCAGCATTTCGCCGAAGACCGACGCGGTCTCCGCCAGGGTCAACGGCGTGTCCGCCATCAGATGGCCCTGCGGTCCCGCCAGTACCTGATGCACCCCGTGGCCCAGCTCGTGCGCCAGGGTCATTACGTCGCGCGTCTTGCCCTGATAGTTGAGTAGCAGATAGGGATGCGCCGAGGGCACGGTCGGGTGGGCAAAGGCGCCGGACGCCTTGCCGGGCCGCACCGGTGCGTCGATCCAGGCGTTGTCGAAAAACTTCCGGCCGATGCCTGCCAGATCGTCCGAAAAAGCGCCGTAGGCGCGCAGCACGGTATCCCGCGCTTCGGTCCACGGAACGATGCGGTCGTCCTCGTCCGGCGGGGGCGCGTTGCGGTCCCAATAGTCGAGCTGTTCGACCCCGAACCAGCGCGCCTTCAAGCCGTAATAGCGGTGCGAGAGGCGCGGATAAGAATCCTTGACCGCCGCGACCAGCGCGTCGACGACCTCGTCCTCGACATAGTTCGACAGGTTCCGCGAGGAGACCGGACGGGCAAAGCTGCGCCAGCGATCTTCGATCTCCTTGTCCTTCGCTAATGTGTTCGTGATCAGCGAGAATAGGCGAATGTTGTCGCCCAGCACGCCGCCGACGCTCTTGGCGGCATCCTTGCGGGCCTTGCCGTCATGGTCGGACAGCAGGTCGAGAATTTCAGTCGAGGTCAGCTCCCGGCCGCGATAGGGGAATCGCAGACCGGC
>JAKZTB010000054.1:0-16360 GCA_047517345.1 Alphaproteobacteria bacterium | reverse complement strand
CGCCAGAGTTCATTTCGGGGCTGGGCCCCGGCTCAAAGGCCGGGGCGACAGGATCGCTTGGTTACGGCGCCGCGCAGACCACGTGCAGCAGGGCCTGCCGTTTCTCTACCGTCACCGCGTTCACCGCGCGCTTTAGTGCCTCGGGTAGTTCGGCCGGGTCCTCGACCCGCTCGCCGTAGCCGCCGGACGCCTCGCACACCTGGTCGAACGCCAGCATCGGCTCCAGGCAGGTCAGCGGCATCTCGTTCGAGCGCACCGCCTTGCCCTCCGGATACATATCCCGAACGGCGCGCTGTACCGCCCCCCAAGCCGAATTGTCGACGATGATGTAGAGCACCGGCAGGTCGTAAGCGCGGGCGCAGTAATGCGCGGCAGCCGGATTGCCGAAATAATAGGACCCGTCGCCGATCGCCGCGATCACCAGCTTGTCGGGCGCGGCCAGCTTCGCCCCGACCGCCGCGCCGAGACCCCAGCCGAGGCCGCTGACCGGGCTCGCGGCGAAGAAGCTGCCCGGCGTGCTCAGCGACGCGTGCGGCAGGTGCAGACCCATCTCGTTGATCAGGATCGCATTCTCGTCCATGACCTCGCTGACGCAACGGGCGAGCCAGGCCGGTTTGATCGGCGCGGCCGTCTCCATCCCCTCCTCCACGCCGCGCCAGCGCGCCCGGACCGTTTCGCGTGCCGCCTCGATCCGCGCGCGGCGTGCCGCGATCCCGGCCTCGTGCGCGGCGAACCCTTTTTCCATCGCCGCCGACAGGATCGGCAGCGAGACCGACGACGGCGAAGCGATCGCCACGTCGCACTGATAGCCGCGCACCGGATAGCCGCTGTACAGCGGGTTCGTACCCATATGGACGACTTTTGCATTCGCCGGCTGGCCGTCCTTGGCGGGAATCCATGGCACGTCGCTATCGAGCACCAGCACCGCGTCCGCGGTTTCGATATGCGGCCCGACCGCATAATCGAGCAGCATCGGATGGTCGCTCGGCATGTTCAGATAGCGCGGATAGGCGGACACGACCGGCAAGGCGAAGCGCTCGGTGAGTTCGGCCAGATGAACCATTGCCGCCGGCTCGCGGCCGGTATCGGCGGTGATGACAAGCGGGTTCTCCGCCGCCAGCAGAATTTCGGCCACCTGCGCGATGGCGGCAGGATCGGGATGCGCCGGTGCCGGAGCGGCACGGACTGGCGCTTTCGATGGCGGCGGGGCGGCGGCCCCCAAGACCTCGCGCGGCAGGGACAGGTATGCCGGACCTTTCGGCATGCTCTGCGCCATGTTGAGCGCGCGGTCGATGACTTTTTCCACCTCGTCCGGCGCGCGCAATTCGTAGTCCCATTTGACCATCTCGCGAACCATGGCGCCCTGGTCGAACATCTCCTGCGCCCAGTGGACGTAGACGGTCCGGGCGCCCTCGGTCGCCGGCCGGTCCTCGGTGATCGGCGTACGCCCGGCCATGAAGATCATCGGGATTTCCAGGCGGCTGGCATTCATCACCGCGCACAGCGCGTTGGCGGTGCCGACGCAGACATGCACCATGACCGCCTGCGGCTCGCCGGTGACCATGGTGTAGCCATGCGCCATGGCGACCGCCACGCTCTCGTGCGGGACCAGGATCGGCGCGACCATATCGCCGCTGTCGCCGCCCGCCATCGACTCCACGATGGAAGCGAAATCGGTGCCGGCATTGGCGAACAGGTAGCGCACGCCCGCCTGGCGCAGCCGCGTCAGGATCGCATCGGAAGCGGTCCTCTCGTCGGTACGGTTGTCGATTTCCATATTCATGTCGCCCTCGCCTGCCGTGTCGCTCCAGCTTAGTGTAAACCTGCAACTGGAAAAAACACGAAGAAGAAAACGATGTCCGACACGCTCACCATCGTCGACCATCCCTTGGTGCAGCACAAGCTGAGCCATCTGCGCGCGCGGGAGACGCCGCCGCCGCTGTTCCGCCAGCTGATCCGCGAGATCGGACAGATGATGGCCTACGACGTACTGCGCGACCTGCCGCTGACGACGAAGCCCATCGAAACGCCGCTGACCGCGATGCAGGCGCCGGTCATCGCCGGCAAGAAACCGGCGTTCATATCGATTCTGCGCGCCGGCAATGGTTTGCTCGACGGGTTTCTGGATATCGTGCCGCTGGCGCGGATCGGCCATATCGGAATGCAACGCGACCCCGAAACGCTGGAAGCCATCGAGTACTATCTGAAACTTCCAATCGACATCGCGGCGCGTCTTACCGTCGTCGTCGATCCGATGCTGGCCACCGCCAATACGGCATGCGCCGCCGTCGCCCGGTTGAAAGAAGCCGGCGCGGCACGCATCAAATTCGCCTGCGTACTGGCCGCCCCGGAAGGGATCGACGCTTTCTATAAGGCGCACCCCGACGTCGCGGTCTACACCGCCGCCATCGATGAAGGTCTCGACGACCACGGCTACATCGTTCCTGGCCTGGGCGATGCCGGGGATCGGATCTACGGGACCTGATCGCTAGTCGCGCGGGAACGTCACCGCTTCGATCTTGTTGCCGTCCAGGTCGAAGATAAACGCGCCGTAATAGACCGTCGTGGCGGCCTTGCGGAAGCCCGGCTCCCCGGCGTCGCGGCCGCCTTCGGCGAGCGCTTTCGCATGGAACGCCTTGACGGCGGCATCGTTGGGCGCGCGCAGGCAGACGTGATGGCCGGTATCTTCGGGCACTTTCGCCAAATCGCGGCGGGCGTTCAGCCAGAATTCCGGATAATTCTTCCCGAAGCCGACGGTCGAACGCCGGTCGACCAGCCGCGCCAAGCCGACCTTCCGCAGCACCCGCTCGTAGAAATCGGCGCTCTCCGCCAAGCGGCTGACCGGGATGGACACGTGATCGATCATGACGCGGCCTCCGCTGTCGCAAGCTGGTCAACCCGCCGTTCGGCGATCGGCCAGTGCAGCGCCGCTGAGATCAACCCGATCGCGACGCACAGCCACCACACCGCATCGTAATTGCCCAACAGGTCGTAGAAATGTCCGGCCAGCCAGGCGCCGAGGAAGCTGCCCAATTGATGCCCGAGGAACACCAGCCCGAACAGCATCGACAAATTGCCGGTACCGAACATCGTGGCGACCAGGGCGCTGGTCAGCGGCACGGTACCGATCCACAGGAAACCCATTAGAGCGCCGAATGCGATCACGGTCGCTTCCGAAATCGGCAGCAGCAGGAAGCCGGAAACGATCAAGGCGCGGGCGATATACATGGAACTCAGAACGTATTTCTTGGGAAAGCGGTCGCCGAGCACGCCGCAGCCGTAACTGCCGGCGATGTTGGAGATGCCGAGCGCCGTGAGCGACGCGGTAGCGACCCAGGTCTCGAAGCCCTGATCGGCGAGGTAGGACGGAAAATGCACGATAATGAAGGCCAGTTGGAACCCGCAGGCGAAGAAGCCGGCGTTCAGCAACCAGAAGCTTCTGCTGCCGCCGGCCTCGCGCAACGCCTCTAGGACGCTCTGCCCGCCCGGCCCCTCCGCCTCGCGGACCGGCTTGCCGGAGATTCCCCAGGCCAGCGGTACGATCAGCAGCGTGGTGATGGCGAGGATGAACAGGCTGGCGCTCCAACCGAAGCCTTCGAGGATGGTATAGGTGTAAGGAAAGGCCGCGAGCTGGCCGATCGAGCCGCCCATCGCCACAGCACCCAGCGCCATGCCGCGTTTCTCCGGCGGCGCGACCCTTCCCACCGTGCCGAGCACGACGGTAAATCCGGCACCGCTCATCCCGATCCCGATCAACAGGCCGCCGAGAATCAGCTGTCCGCCGTCGCCGCTCAAGGTCATCGCGGCCAGGCCCGCCGCGTAGCAGACACCGCCCGCCGCCGCGACCCGGCCCGCCCCGAGGCGGTCGGCGACCGCACCCGCGAACGGCGCGGTGATCCCCCAGAACAGGTTCGACAGCCCGAGGCTGAGCGCAAAGACCTCGCGCCCGATGCCCAGATCGAGCGAGATCGGCGTCAGGAACAGGCCGAGCGTCTGCCGAAAGCCAAGCGTCAGCCCGAGGCAGGCCCCGGCGCAGACGATGACGATCCAAAGCGGGCGGTGCATGTCGCGGCGTCCCCGTTAACCGACCTTCTTCGCGTTCATGACCGAAGACATCAAGTCGGCGATCCGCTCGCGCGTCGCCTCGCGCAGCAGCGCCGCCCGGTCGTCCTCGGTATTGGTCCACTGAAAATCGTCGATGCTGATGTCCGCCGTGTCGGCGACCGCCTGCAGCGCCTCCGGATTCTGCCCGAAGCCGTGATGCATGAACGCCATCAGGCACAGCTTCAACGACGCGATCTCCGCCATGAACCGCTCGTTCTCGTCCAGATCCTCGAACATGCCCGTCTCCCTTGCAACCGTCAGGGGACCGTAGCGCGGTGCCGGAGCGCGAGTCGAATCGGGAATTCGTAGAACGACAAGGCCAATTTATTTCTGCTACGATTGCCGGCGGACCCAACAAACGGCAGACATCGCCATGGACGACACAGCCTCATACGTTGAAGACCGGCTCGACGACGGCGTTTTCCGTATCGATCGCGGCATCTATACGCAGCCGGATATCTTCGCGGCGGAGATGGACCGGGTGTTCGGCAAGGTCTGGGTCTATCTGTGCCATGAGAGCCAGGTGGCCGAATACGGTGACTATTACGCGACCGATATCGGCCGGCAGCCGGTCTTTGTCATCCGGCAGGAAGATGGCGGGATCGGCGCGTTCATCAACGCCTGTGCGCATCGCGGCGCGATCCTGACGCCGCGGCGGCGCGGCACCATGCAGACCATCGCCTGCCGCTTCCACGGCTGGTGCTACGACACCAAGGGGAATTGCACCCATGTGAAGGACGAGGCCAAGGGCTGGCCGGACGGCGCGCCGAGCGCTCGCGACGGCCTGACCCCGGTGCCGCGCGTCGCCAGTTACAAGGGCTTCGTGTTCGGCTGCCTCGACGAAAACGTCGAACCGCTCGAAACCTATCTCGGCGAGACCTTGCCGTTCATCGACCATCTTGCCGACCAGTCGCCCGAGGGGCTGGAAGTGGTGCGCGGCAGCCAGACCTACATGGTGCGCGGCAACTGGAAGCTCAATGCGGAGAACGGCGTCGACGGCTATCACGTCACCACCGTCCACAAGGTCTTCGTTAAGGCGATGGAGAAGCGCGAACTGTTGGGCGATGACGAGGGGATGCGGCGTACCGAGTCGGGACGCCTGCGCGGCACCCAGCCCGCCGGCTGCTACGATTTCGGCAACGGCCACAACATGATCTGGTCGAAACGCGAGACCCCGGAAGTGATGCCGCTATACGAATCAGAGGAGCGGCTGCTCAAGGCCTTCCCGAAGGAGAAGGTCGACTGGATGCTGCGGCGCGGCCGCAACCTCTATCTGTTCCCCAACCTGCACCTGATGGACCAGCCCTCGACGCAAATCCGCGTGACGCGGCCGATCGCGCCGGACCGCACCGAGGTGCGCGTCTACTGCATCGCGCCCAAGGGCGAAAGCCGCAGGGCGCGGGCGGCGCGGCTGCGCAAGTTCGAGGATTTCTACACCGTCACCGGCATGGCGACGCCGGACGATCTCGCGGCGCTGGAGGATTGCCAGCACGGCGCGGCGGGCACCCTGTCGCGCTGGAGCGGGCTCGAACGCGGCCTCGGCATCGCGCTCGACGGGCCGGACGATACGGCACGCGGTATCGGCGCGAACCCGGTTTCCAGCGGCACGACCTACGATCACGAGACGCTGTATTACGGTTTCTTCCGCAAATGGCGCTCCCTGATGGACGATGCAGCATCGTGAGCGCGGCGAATGGGACATATGAGGCGGTGCGCGACCTGCTGTACCTGGAAGCGGACCTGCTCGACCGGCGCCAGTGGGCGCGGTGGATAGACCTCTATACCGAGGATTGCGTCTATTGGGTGCCGTCCTGGGCGACCGAGGACGAACTGACCGACGACCCGGAGCTCGAGGTGAACTTCATCTACCTCACCGGCAAACCCAGCCTGGAGGCGCGCATCTACCGTATCGAATCGGGGAATTCCTACGCCACTGCGCCGCTCGCCCGTACCAGCCATCTGGTCGACACGATCCGGTTGGAAAATACCGATGGCGACACGATCGAAGCCTCGGCGAAATGGATGACGCTGTCCTCCGACCCGCGCTGGGGCAAGCAGATTCACGGCGGCTGGTACGAATACCGCTTGCACCGCAACGGCGGCACCCTGCAAATCGCGCAAAAGAAAATCGTCCTGCTCGAAAACGTCATCGACGGCGCCATCGACGTCCACCAGATTTAAAGGGCACGCGATGCTCACTCTTTCCAAGACGGCGGACGGCGTCGGCGGGCTGGCGCTGACCGAACACGACGTGCCGGAGCCCGGGTCCGGGCGAATTCCGCCTCGCGGCCGCCGCCGCGGGCATCTGCGGCACCGACATGCAGATCTATCACTGGGCGCCGCGCATGGCCCGCCGCATGGCGCTGCCGCGTATCCTGGGGCACGAGGCGAGCGGGGTCGTAGACGCGGTCGGACCGGGCGTGACGCGGGTCGCGTCGGGCGACCATGTCTGCCTGGAAAGCCACATCTATTGCGGCGAATGCGCGCCTTGCCGGCGGGGCCGGGCGCATCTCTGCGACGCGACGCGCTACCCTGCATCGATATCGACGGCGCGTTCGCCAGCCATCTTGTCGTCCCCGAAACGATCGCCTGGAAGAACCCCAAGGACATGCCGCACGAGGACGCCGCGATGCTGGAGCCGTTCGGCATCGCCGTGCATGCCTGCATGGAAGGCTCGGGAGTCGCGGACCAAAGCGTACTGATAAACGGTTGCGGCCCGATCGGGCTGATGGCGGTCGCCGCGGCGCGGGCGCTGGGGGCGGAGAAAGTCGTCGCCGCCGATCCGAATGCGCTGCGCCGCGATCAGGCGGAAAAGAGCGGCGCCGACCACGCCTTCGATCCGAGCGCGGTCGATTTGGTGAAGGCCGTATCCGACGTGACCAACGGTGTCGGCGTCGATACGGTGTCGGCGTCGATACGGCGATCGAGTTTTCCGGCCAGCCGGACGGCTTCCGCGCCAGCATCGAGTGCGTCGCCAAGGGCAGCGATTTCCGCCTCGTCGGCGCGCCGGCGCATCTGCTCGAAATCGACCTGACGCGATGGCTGCTGCGCTGCCCGCGGATCATAAACATCCATGGCCGGCGCATCTGGGAAAGCTGGGAGGCGGCGACGGAACTGGTCCGCGACGGCGCGGTCGACCTGTCCCCGATCCGCAGCCACGTGCTGCCGCTGTCCGACGGTCTGCGCGGATTCGAGCTGATTCTGAACGGCGAAGCGCTGAAGCCGATCCTGGTGCCGGATTGAGGGTGGAGAACTTTCAACAGCAAAGCCGTCCACCCCCTCCCTAACCCTCCCCCGTCAAGGGAGAGGGGATTGAAAAATACCTGTCTTTAGGATCCCTTCCCCCCTTGTGGGGGAAGGTTGGGATGGGGGGTGACGGCGGCCCCTTCGAAGAATAGTTGAACGGGCTCACCCCTCCACCAAGCTCAACTCGATCAGCCGGTCCGCCCTCTCCAACCCGTCCAGTGTCCGGCAGGCCTCGATAAGTTCCTCGAACCGGTCCGCGGAAATCGGCAGGCCGGGCGTCAGCTCGCGGACGCGGCGCACTTCTTCGTCGAAATCCCAGATGAATTCGCGGCCGGTCGCTTGCCTGGTGACGCTGCGCCCGTCCTTCAGGTGGATCGTGACGGTCGGGCCGAACAGGGTTTGGGCGTGTACCGGCACGATGGTGACCCGCTTCATGAGGTCGAGGACCTCCGGCGGGTCGGCCTCTCCAGCGCCGCGGGCGACATTCTTCAGCAACGGAAAGCCGCGTTTCACCACGCCGTAGGCCGCGTAGTAATGCGGGCTGTCGATCTTTGGCATGGAGCCGCGCGACGGGAAGGCGGGGCTGGGATACTGGGTTTCGAGAAAGTTTACTTGGGTCACGATACGGTCGACGTCCTCGTACCGGATGTCGTGTTCCTCGCAGAGCGCCGCGGTTACGTCGACATGGGCGATGTTGTATCCGGGCGTCGAGTAGATGCGGTAGAGCGTTTCGAGGAAGATCCAGTCCTCGCCCAGCCGCTCCGTCAGCCTGTCGAGACTGGCCGCGTTGTCGCCGGTGAAGCTGTAGCGCAGCAGGCCCCGATTGTTGCCGGTGTAGGAGTGATAGAAGCCACCCTCGCCTTCCAGCACCGTTTCGCCGCCGGGCGTGCCCTGCCGCGCCATGGCGACGGCGAGCAGGGCGTTGCGCACCGCGCCGCCTTCCCGCAAGGACTTGCCGCCGCTGCGCGCGCCCTCGACATTGCCGCTCGCCAGATTGACGCACTGCGCGATGGCGCCGTGGATCTGTTTGGCGTCGAGCCCGGTGATCTTCGCCGCCGCGATCGCCGCGCCGAAAATGCCGAAGACAGGGCCCGGATGGAATCCGCGCGACATCACCGTCGGTATGAAGTCGGCCGCCATGCGCTCCATCACCTCATAGCCGGCGACCATCCCGGTGATGAAGTCGCGGCCAGACGCGCCTTCAAATTCGGCAGAGACCAGGGCCGACGGCATGATCGCGCAACCGGGATGGGTCAGCATGCGGAAGGTGTCCCACTTGCCGCCGGCGAACATCATCTCGGAATTGACCAGCGCCGCGCCCGCCTTGGTCAGTTTCGAGCCGTCGACGATAACCGTCTCCGCACCGCCGCCGCCGGCCTCTTCCTCCTGCATCATGCGCAACGCCCGTTCGGCGTCGGGCGAGTCGCGCCCGATGAGGGCGGACGAGAAGGCATGCAGGGTCAGGCCTTTGGCCCGGTCGACAACATCAGGCGGCAGATCTTCGTATGTGAGCCCCGCCACCCATTCGGCGAATTGTCGGCTTAACGACGCCATGCGCACTTCTCCCTACGGCCTTGCATGAATCCTAAATGCGGCAATCGTATCCTTAAAGAGGCGTACGGAAAACGAGGTGCCTTCGCGGCGACGGCGTTGTTATCCGCACAGACGACGGCCGGCGCGTGACGCACGGTGCGGAGAGCGGGGACTCGGAAGGGGTTCTCGGCTAATCTTTCGCGCTTGATTGGGTATTCTCTTCCTCACCGCCGTCGGGCTTGTCTTCGCCCGGCCCATCGTTCTTAGTTTTATCGTCGCCCGATGTTTCGGCTTCTGTTTTTTCGGTTTTTTCATCCGCGCGACTTTCGGCTTTTTCTACCCTATTTCGACTCTGGAATACGATCTTGAAGCCTGCGAAGACGAGAACCATTACGGCGGTGGACGCAACAATGACGATAATCATGGCCTCCGCGTTAAGGCCGCCAATGTACCAAATGATAAAAAGTCCGACGAGGAACCCCGCCGCGCCGCCAGGACCCTTTTCTTTAAGGAGGTTCATTTTTCGCTACTTTCCATAGCTGAAATGTTCACTCAGCTTGGGTCCGATAGAATTCAAGAACCACCTGATATACGCGAGCCTAAATCCGTTTTCCCAGAGCTTATTGTTTTTCTCGATCTCCTTGCGCCAAATCGAAAAGGCGTCGGCTGTATCGGCCGGGGTGCTTACATACGACAAATCCATTACCAGCACGACCGAGTCTGGTTTTCCCTTATCTTTGCTAGGCGCCCAGGCGATGAGGAAAGGCCCCGGCCCATTGATAAGTGCGCCGGCTGTTTCCGCGTCCTTTATGGCCTGTTGCGCCGTAAAAAGGTCGTATCGCGCCACTGCTTCACTGCAAACTTTTACGCCCTCGTAGCGCTCGTTGTTCAGCGCCCGCGCATCCTCTTCCTTTTTCACCGGCCAAACCGTGACCATTTGATTTTTGATCGGAACCACGGCTGCGAGGACCGAAGATTTTATCAGCCCTTCCTCGTAGGATCTGCAAATCATGAAATGCCGCCCCCGAGTGTCCTGGCCGGCGCGCCATGGAAACGCAACGATCCCATAGGCTGCATAAAACTCGGGCGGTATACTATGCCGGGGAACAAACCTGCGTGAGGCCTTAACCGCATTGTCGCCAATAATGCCGCCGACAATGTTTCCGAAACCGGAACCAAATCCACCGCCGGAACCGGAGCCACCGCCACTGGCAGAACTGGAGCTACCGCTGCCGCCTGAACTACCACCGCCGCCACCGCTGCCGCCTGAACCGCCGCCACCGCCTGAACCGGAACCACCGCTGCCGCCTGAACCGCCGCCGCCCGAACCGGAGCTCCTGGAAGCCACTTGAAGCTGCTTCCGGCTCTCAACCATCGGCTTTTCGTTTACAGAGACATATCGCAGGTCCAAAACAGCATCTTGCCGGAGCCTCAGCTTAATTTTCGATGATTTCGCAAATGTTACGTTCTGAACGTGCAACGGGATGACGGCGTAGTCGGCCGCAACGATTTCGATTGCGTCGCGGATCAAGCGGTCCCGTTTTTCCGGAACCCTTTCGAAGGGAATCACCTCAGTGAGGCGATCAAGTTTGGGGTTCGAATAGCCGCCGAAATTCGCATATCCCCGAAAGGATTTGTTGTCCGGGGAACCTACGAGGTAGTTCAGCGACCAGAACGCATCGGAAATGGGAGGCCGCCAGCCTTGAAGGTAAAAACTAGCCTCACGATTGCGCAACTTCCGGAAGTAAGGCGCCCTGTCGCGAATGAAGATTTTGACCTTGATGCCGATTCGCCCGAGCATGCCGGCGACCGCGTGGCAGATCGCCCCGTCCCGATGATAAACCCCATTCGGGCAATCCATGTTCACGCGAAACCCATTTGAGTACCCCGCTTCCGCGATTAGAGCCTTCGATTTCTCGGGGTCGTACGCGATACGTTTGAGATTCTTGATCAAATTCGGTGAAACAATCGTCGAGGCCGGCGTCGCGTTTCCGCCCATTACTTCGGACCGGATCTCATCGATGTTAACGGCGCGGTAAATGGCTTCGCGAACGCGACGGTCCTTGAATGGGTTTTTTCCGGCGTTGGACGACAAGAGCCGATCCCGGGACTGGTCCATGCCGAGAAAGATGACCCTGCTGCCCGCCTTCGAAATTACGTCCATATTCTCCAGTTTGGAAACTGCGCTCAGGTCCCTTGGCGGTACGTCGGAGACAATGTCCGCTTCTCCACTAAGCAGCGCGGCGACACGCGCCGCCGGCTCTCGGATTCGCCTATAGACGAATTTGGTGATTCCATGCGGGTCGGCCTTGCCCCACCAACCGCGAAACGGGTCGAGGATTATGCTGTCGCCCCTTTCGCGTTTGACGAATTTGTAGGAACCCGTCCCTACGGCATTATTGTCCGCGTAGCCGGATCTCGACGGTGAGCTGGCACCGCGTTCTTCCGACGACTCTTTGTCCATGATGTAAAATTGCGTCAACCGTTTCAGGAATATCGAATCCGGGTATTTGGTCACGAATTCGACCGTCAAATCGTCGATTTTGGCAACTTTGACTTTCGCTGCCCAGGTGGCTTGTCGGGATCCTTTGGTCCCGGCCCGCTTCACCGAAAACAAAACGTCGTCCGCGTTAAATTCGTTGCCGTTGTGGAACCTTACGCCCCTCCGCAAATAAAACCTGTACCGAACGCCGTCGAAAACGGTAACCCGCTCGGCAAGCGCCGGTAGCAATTCCAGGTTCGGCCGAAGGCGACCAGACCCTCATAAATGCTGCCTAAAAATCTGAGCGTGAAGGAATCTCGTGCGCCGTGCGGATCAAGTGTCGTGATGTCGAGAGAGCCGGCCCATGTGACAGTTTTGGCATAAGACGTTGCCGGTGATATGAGAAGTAGACCCAAAACCACGGAAAAAATTAGTTTGTGGCGCATGGTCTAACTCCCCTCCAAAGGTTTTTGACCATCGGTTGTGGCCGAAGACCACTCAGTGTTCCGTCAATGACTGCTCGACCAACTTGTTCCTCGTTTCAGGGTGCTATCGAATATTGGGCAGCCTAATTATTCTTAGATCATGATACACATATAAATAGAAGTTAGCCGGACATTTGCTGTTTAAAATTCTCAGAACACTGCCTGAATTACTTTCACGTCAGATTTCTCAAAATACGGCGAGACGGCATTGCCTGGATCGCTGTACACCAATCGAACACCAGTGTTTCAAGGGTTCTATGGTCAGGCTAGTTCCATTGCGCCGAGACTTTAACCTGCCACGATGAGAACATTGAAATCGATAGAGCGCGATATCGGCGAGTAACAGGATATGTCGGAAAACCAGATTCACCTGCTATCGACGAAACGGTTCCTACCCTTGTTCGTGACGCAGGCCCTAAGCGCACTCGACGACGATCTGTTCAAGAACGCGCTGGCGTTGCTGATCATCTACCGGATCGCCGAGGAAGAACTGATCGGCGGCATCGTCCTGGTCGAGGCGGGAACGTTTCTCGACATCCTCGCCGGCACCATCGCGGGCGGGTTATTGATCCTGCGGGACAGTCGCTTCGCAAAGAACGCCGGCGAAATGGTGTCCCTGACCGCCGTCGAAGCCTTGGCCGCGGCCGCCTGGCCCGATCATATGCACGCGGCAATTAGCGTTCCGGATGCGCGCAAGGGCGAACAGATCATACTGCTGACCGACTCGCCGGATGCCGATCGCGACGCACTCTCCAAGCATGCTTTGAGCGAAGGGATTTCGGAACTTGCGGTATCCCGAACCATTCGGACCGTTGACGCGGTTCCACTGCTCGGCACCGGCAAGATCGACTATGTCAGTGTCAGCGCTCTAACCAAAATCGTCTCCACAACAGCGGCCTAAAGGGTCACCTATGCAAAGCTTCACGCACCGGCAACGCATCTTGGTTCTCGTCGGGATGTTCGCCGTTACCCTGGTCGGCAGCGTCTTCGTTTCGCCTATTCCGCAAGACCCCGGCTATCACGCTTTCGCCGACACGCGGCCCCTGTTCGGCATTTCGAATTTCGGCGATGTCTTTTCGAATGTCGGATTCGCAGTCGTCAGCCTGTTTGGACTGATGACCCTGACCGGGCCACGCCGCCGCGCCATTTTCGCCGAAGGGCCGGACATCGCCCCCTACCTGGTCTTCTTCCTCGGTATCGGACTGGTGAGCATCGGTTCCAGCTACTATCACCTCGCGCCCGATACCGACCGGCTGTTCTGGGACCGACTGCCGATGACCGTCGCATTCATGGCGGTGTTCTCTGCCATCGTCGCCGACCGCATCGACAAGACCGCCGGCATTCGGTGGCTGTTGCCGATCCTGATCGCGCTCGGCGTGGCCAGCCTGCTGTATTGGGATTGGACCGAGGGCCAGGGCCGCGGCGATTTGCGTTACTACGGCATGGTCCAGTTCTACCCGATGATCGCCCTGCCCGTGATCTGCTGGCTGTTTCCCACGGCCCGCTATACCGGGGGAGGCCATTTACTCTGGGTCATCACCTGGTACGCCGCCGCCAAGCTATTGGAACATTTCGACGGCGCGGTACTCGAACTGCTCGGCGGCACCGTAAGCGGCCACAGCCTGAAACATGTGGCAGCCGCCATCGCGATCTACTTCGTGCTGCGCATGGTGGCCGCGACGCCGCAACGGACGGGTTAACTTTCGGCGCCGGTTTCCCGGCGCGGCAAACGCACTATGGCCCAGCCGAGCGCCGTTACCTGCCCGCGCTGGTCCGTGGCATTCACATCGAGACGAACCCGGCCGGTTGCATCGTCGATTTGAGTGCGCTCCGTCACTTTGCCCGCGCAGGTGGTCACGTCGCCGACCAGGTTGAAGCGGCGGACCTCGCAATAGAGCTCTTCCAGAAAGCCGGTGTCGCCGATCCAGTTGGTCAGCATGGTGGCGATCCAGGCGATGCGCTCCGGACCGTAATCGTATGCCTCGGGGACGCCGACGTTGCGCGCCAGCGCGCCGTCCCAATGCACCGCCTCGGGCGGTTCGGGCACGCCGTAGGCGTTGGCGATGCCGGCAGCCGGGTGGCGGCGCAGATAGTCGTACCAGTAGCCGTGCGCCTTCACGAACAGCCCACCCCAGGCCTGCTCGAAACACACGGCTACCGTCGCCGAATAGGACCCGCGGACGATCGACGGGGGTTCATGCCCCACGGGTACGTCGTCCCAATAAAGCGGTTCGGCGCCGCGCGGCACCTCTTTCTCGTAGTGCTCGATAACTTTTTCAAGCAGCCCTTCCGCCATGGGCTCCGGCCGCAGCGTCTTGTACTTGCCCTTCTTCTTCGCCGTCGTGCGCTCGGTACGCATGCCCCAGGACTCGGAATCGGCTATCTCGACACCGTCGTCGGTGACGAATCGGACCTGACTGACCTGTTTGAACATCCGGCCTGCGAACCGGCTGCGCATCTCGTCCAGAGCCTTGAAAGTGACTTCGGCGGAAATCCGCTGGCCCAGCCGAAGCGGTTCCTTGAAACGCCACCAGGAACCACCGAACATCGAATGGACACCCGGCAGCCCGCCGCGATAGCCGATCGAGATGCGGCTGAAGGCGTACAACATGCAGGGCGGCCCGATCAACGCGCCATAAGGGCTGCGGCCGGCATGCCCTTCGTCGAGATAGAGCGGGTTGCGGTCGCCCGTCGCCAGGGCCCAATGGCGGATCGCGTCGCGCGTCACCTCGGTCAGATACGGCGGCTCGCTAATCGTGACCCGCTCGCCGATCTTAGCGCGCAGCCGCTCCAATTCCGCATCGGTGACCTTGCCACTCGCCATGACCTCAGTACCCTCTTTTCCGGATCGGTAATGCGTATGATCGTCTGTCGCAATCTCTGGGTAGGAGGCGCCGCGCGGGCGATGCGGGGACATCGTCAAGCGGCACCGACGCCCGCCAGAGGTTGCGACAGGCGACCCGCAGGGCGCGTTCCCAGGCCCACCGGATCGCGGCGCGCGCTCCTTGTGATGCTTCCGGCATCACGGCAGAACCCGCTTCTAACCGATGAGCCTGGGAACGCGTCATACGTATCACCTATCCGGAAAAGAGGGTACTAATCCTCCGGAATCTCGATTACGCCGGCCTCGCGCAACGCGTCGACCCGACCGGGCGCGTATCCCAGTATGTCTTGCAAAATATCACGCGACTGTTCGCCCAGCCGTGGCGCGGCTTGTATCGGCGCGTCCACGAAGCGGTCGAGAAACTTGATCGGCGTGTCGACCACGTCGACCGGGCCGGCGATCGGGTGCTCCGTAGTGCGCAGCAGATTGCGCACTTGAACCGCCGGCTGGTGAAGCGCTTCGCCGACTGAATAGACCGGCGCATGCGGCACATCGCCCGCATCGAAGATCTCGTGCCACGCCGCCATAGTCTTGGCTCCAAGGATATCGATCACCAGTGGCTCCAGGATCGCGCGGTTCTCGTGACGGTCGGCTGTCGTCCGGAACTCCGGCTGCTCGATCAATTCCGGACGGTCCACGGCGCGGCAGAAATTTCGCCAGAAATTGCCGACATGCAGGGCCAACACGATGTAGCCGTCCTTCACCGGATAGCGCCCGTAAGGGACGATGCTGTGATGGCTGCTGCCGACCCGGCCGGGGCTTTCGCCGGTGACGAGTTGGATTTGGCCGAGATAGCCGAGCAAACCGATCAGCCCGTCGAGCAAGCTGAGATCGATATCGAGTCCCTCACCTGTCGCGGTGCGGTGCTGCAAGGCCGACAGCACGCCGATGGCGCCCCACATTCCGCCGCCGACATCGCCCAAGGGAATGCCGAGCTTCGTTGGCGGTCCATTGGGCTCGCCATTGATGCTCATCACGCCGCTCATCGCCTGTGTAACGAGATCGAAGGATGGTTTGTCGGACATCGGCCCCGTTTGCCCGAAGCCGGTGATCGAACAAATGATCAGTCCGGGATTTTCCCGCCGAAGCTGATCGCGTCCCAGGCCGAGCCGGTCCATGACGCCGGGCCGGAAATTTTCCAGCACGATGTCCGCCTTGGCGGCGAGCCCCAACGCGATACCGCGCCCCGCCTCGGTCTTGAGGTTCAGCGCCAGGCTCGACTTGTTGCGGTTGATGGCCAGAAAGTAGTGGCTCTCGCCGTTGACATAGGGCGGTATCGACCGGGTTTGGTCGCCGCGCTTGAGTTCCTCCACTTTCCAGACTTCGGCGCCGAGATCGGCCAGGATCATCGAGCAGAACGGGCCCGTCAGGACTCGGCTGAGGTCGAGCACACGGACACCTTGCAACGGCCCGGGCCGCCCGGTCGGTTTGTTTGTCCCCGTGACCGTTTTGAGACAAAGGAGCAGGCCTCGCTGGTTGAAGATTGCGTAAGTGTCCGTCCGGGGACTTTATGAGTCGGATGAATCGGTTATCCGGCGCCCCCTCTTGAAGAGCTGAATCAGCTGTGATTCTCTGGGGTGGTGAATTTACTCTTGAGGTGCCCCATGTGGACTGCCGACAACCGCC
>JAKZTB010000053.1:0-2994 GCA_047517345.1 Alphaproteobacteria bacterium | reverse complement strand
ACGACCCGAAGGCACCCCGGTTTCGATTCACCCATCGGGTGTGCCATATCCGCCGCTCCATGTATGCTACAACTTCATGATTCTTATAGCAGAATCGCCTTCTCGCTGCACTGAATATCGACGATACTTGGGAAATGCGGGATAAAGTTCCTACCAGTCAGAACTGCGCCCGCCCGGACACTTCCGCGGCGGGTTTTTCAATGGAACATTCTCAATGACCGACGTATCCGCCATCATCATGGCGGCGACGAACCCGCATCGCTTGCGCCCTTCGGACGAACCTTTCCGGTGGCGGCAGGGCGAGTTCGTTGCCGTTCATCCCATCAGCGCCGCGCGCGGCCGCAGCGACAATCCGCGCTTCTATCTGCTTCACATCGTGGATTGTCCCGGCGCCGTCGAAGACGTGAAAGCGTTCCTGCTGGCCGGCCACCGTGCGGTCGATATTCCCGGACCGAATGGGATCGAAGAAGGGGTTCCGCTCGCGCGCCGCAGGAGGCAGTTGGATTTCTCGAAATTGCCCGATCGGTTGCGCGAAAGCTTGCAAACGAAGCGCGAGATCGAGCTGCCTTGGGTTCAATTGACCGGACCTGGCGGTATGACGATTGCGCAAGGCGGTTTCTGCCGCGAACGCGCCGCTGGCGAGCGGCCGGCCTCGAAGGACGATCGATAATGCCGACCACGATAACGCGTTATGTCGACACCGCGGCCGCGATCGGCGGCGACGGACAAAGCCAGGCGCACACGAACGACGCCCAGGGCCACCGCGCCTACAAGTCGCTTTCCGAGTGGGAGGCCGCCGAGCAGAAAGACCTCGTCACAGCCGATGAGATTCATCGGGTCTATTGCGCGGGCTCCGTGCGCGACAACACCGCGTGCACGGTCGCGGGATGGAACGATACGGGGCCGTCGAATTACGTCCTGATCGCGGGCGACCCCACGGCGCCGGATGCCGATGGGATCAACCCGAACGATGCGGTTTCCGAGTTGCATTACCGTATCGGCGGGATCGACGGGCACGCCTTGACGATGAGCATCAATAGCTGGCGCATCGAGGACTTTCAGATCGATCACGAGTCGGCCACGAACAATCGGATTGCGTTGCGGATTTCGAGTATCAACCCGTCTAACGGCACGGTCGATATGAAACTCCGGCGCAGCCGGATTCGCTGGAACGCGGCCGAAACGATCGCCAATCACGACGCCATCGGCGCGACCGATCCGGATATCGTGCTGGACATCGAGAACTGCATCGTCGATTGGGCGCGGGGCGGCTCGGCGGAGATCGCCGCCATTTTCGACGGCGACGTGACAATCTTCAACAGCGTGTTCACCGGGGCCGATACCGGCGTTCAGATCAATGGCGGCACGGCGGTACTCAAGAATTGCGCATTGTTCGATAACGGCGACGACGTTCTGGACAATTCCGGCGGTTCGGCGACGATCACGATCGACACTTGCGCGAGCGACGATGGCGACGGCGCGAACCCGGTCGACATTTCACCCGGCGCGACGGAGGCGGACGATTGGAACGACGCGTTCGAGGATTACGCCAACGGCGACTTCGCCATCAAGGATTCGAACAGCGTCCTGGCGGATGCCGGCACGGCGGGCGGACCGGCGGCGGATATTCTCGGGGCGAATTACGGCACCGCCGATATCGGCGCTTTCGCGTTCGACGCGGCCGGCGCGACCCCGTTCCCGACGGAATTGTTCAAGCGGGCAAATCCCACGAACTTGCGGATGTAAGGATGGGCGCGCGGCGAGGACTGGACGGGCTGACCGACAAGGAACGGAAGATCTGCCTGGCGGTGGATTCGGGCCTGACCGACAGGGAGGCCCATCGGGCGGCTTGTCCGAATTCCAAAGCGACCGACCATTCGGCAGCGTCGGCGCGGCGCGGGTCCGCAAGCGGCCGCATTGCGTCGCTTTCCTGAAACGGCTCCAGACGAAGACGCTGGCGCGCCACGAGCACCACAAGGACCGGGTCATCGAGGAACTGGTGAATATCGCCTTTGCGGACGCGGGCGATCTGTTCCGCTGGGGGCCCGATGGTGTGACGATCAGGGATATCTCAGAGCTGACACCGGCGCAGCGCCGCCTGGTATCGATTGTCTCGACGACCAAGACCGAGCAAGGGGGAACAACGCGGCTGGATATTCGCAGTAAACTGCAGGCACTTGATAAGCTCTGTCGTTTGTTTGGCCTATGCAGGCCCGCACGAGCCTGGGTGTCTCCTTCCGGATGGCCGAGGCGCGCATTAAGGCGCTTGAGGAAGAGATAACTTCGTTGAAATCGAAGCCGAGGAAGCCCAGGCGCGATTAGTCACCGCGCCGCAGGAAGTTTAGGCCGGCGTACCCCTCACCACTACCGATAAAGTAACCACGATGTTTGGGTGCCGATCCCTTCCGAGACAAAACATCGGAGAGGAGAGGAGGACAATCATGCGCTTAATGATCACGACAATTATGTTCCTGCTTGTTGTGCTCTACGGTCCTCCCGTGAAGATTATGATGGCCAAGGTTCAGCAGTGAGGAAGTACGCCGGTTCGCCAGAGCTTCACGTGCCCAAAGGGCGGTGGCGTAATCGCACCAGCCGCAAACAATTCCATATCGAATGCCGCAAGTTTCCGGCTAGAGATATCGCATCCAACGCTTCGAAGGTGCCGTTCAGGCCGCTTTGACTTCTGATTTCGGAGACAACCCTATGACTGAGCCGGTTAAATCCGTTGATCATGAAGCCCGGCGCATAGCCGAGCGCGCCGAGTTAAAAGCCTATTCCGTGGGAAACCGCTTGAACCACATCGATGGGGACATCAAGGATGGGTTCCGTAAAGTCGGCGATTCGATTTCGCGCGTACCCGAGTTCCAGCGACTTTTCCCCGATGATGCGGCCTGCGCCACCTACCTGGAGAAAGCCCGCTGGGGAGACGGCTTTGCCTGCCCGCACTGCGGCACGGCGGGAGAGCCGTTCCACTTTGAAAACCGCCCTGGCGTC
>JAKZTB010000052.1:0-7336 GCA_047517345.1 Alphaproteobacteria bacterium | reverse complement strand
CGTGCCAGAAAACGCCGCTCGGCGGAGTCAGGCGGCTCTCATGACGTCGTCAAGCCAAGCTTGGAAACGACCCAAATCACCTTCAGCAGGTGCGCGCTCCCTCATCTCGCACCTTCAGACCGGACAAAAAATTGTTCCTGCGGCCGCCGGACGCATGCTAGGCATCTCGGACATTTGATTGATGAGGGATCGCCATGTCCGCCGCAACCGTCGCGCCCTACGGCGAGTGGAAATCGTCGATTACCGCCGATCTGATCGTCGGCGAGACGGTGGGACTGGGGCAAATTTGTTGCGACAGGGGCGACGTTTACTGGACCGAACTGCGCCCGTCGGAACAGGGACGCACGGTGCTGCGGCGGCGCGGTCCGGAGGGGACGGTCACGGACCTGACGCCAAGCGAATTCAATGTCCGCAGCCGGGCACACGAATATGGCGGCGGTAGCTATACCGTTTCGGCGGGCACCGTGTATTTCTGCAACGGCGCGGACCAGCGCCTGTATGTTCAAAAACCGGGCGTTGCGCCGCGGCCGCTGACCGGAGAGGGCCCTTGGCGGTACGCGGATATGCATGTCGATGCGCCGCGGCAACGCGTCGTTACGGTGCGCGAGGATCACGACGAAGGGCTTGCCGAGCCCGCCAACACACTGGTGGCGATCGGATTCGACGGCCGCGTCACCGTGTTGGCCACAGGTGCGGATTTCTACGCCGCGCCGCGCCTGTCGCCGGACGGGAAGCGGCTCGCCTGGCTGACTTGGGATCACCCGGATATGCCATGGGACGCATGCCGGTTATGGGTCGCGGAAATCGACGAAGACGGTAGTCTTGCGAATCCGGAATGCCTCGCCGGCGGCGATGGTGAGGCGGTGTTCCAGCCGGAATGGTCGCCCGACGGCGTTTTGCACTTCATATCCGATCCGACCGGATGGTGGAATCTGTACCGCTGCGATGGCGTGACGGTGGCGCCAGTTTGCCCCATGGAAGCGGATTTCGGCCTGCCGCAATGGGTGTTCGGCATGACCACCTACGGTTTCGACGATAAGAACGGCATCGTCGCGGCCTACGCCGACGGCGGCCGCTGGCGGCTCGGCCGGATCGACCGGGCGACCGGTAGGCTTTCGCCGATCGAGACGTCTTATCGCGATTTCGGCAGCCTGAAAGTGGCCGGCGGGAGCGCCAATTTCATCGCGGGCCATCCGTCCGAACCGCCTTCCCTTGTTGCACTCGACTTGAATAACGGTACGGTGGAAACGGTCAGCCGTTCGACGAAAGCGGCGATCGATCCGGGGCATATCTCGGCCGCGGAGGCGATCCGCTTCCCGACGAGCGGAGGACGAGAGGCGCACGGTTTCTACTATCCGCCGGCGAACCGCGATTTTGCGGCCCCCAAGGGGGAACTGCCGCCGCTGATCGTCAAGAGTCACGGCGGGCCCACCGGCCAGACCGGTGATTCGTTGAACCTTAAAATTCAATATTGGACCAGCCGCGGCTTCGCCGTACTCGACGTCAACTATGGCGGCAGTACCGGCTATGGGCGCGCCTACCGGGAACAACTGCGCGGCGAATGGGGCGTCGTCGATGTCGACGATTGCGTGGCCGGTGCGGATTTTCTGGTGGGGCAGCGTAGAGCCGACCGCGACCGGCTGATCATTACCGGCGGCAGTGCCGGCGGCTACACGACGCTTTGCGCCTTGACCTTTCGCGACACGTTCAAGGCCGGCGCAAGCCATTATGGGATTGGCGACCTATCGACCCTGGCCACGGATACGCACAAGTTCGAAAGCCGCTATCTCGATCGTCTTGTCGGACCTTGGCCGCAGGCGGCGGCGGTCTACCGCGAGCGCTCGCCGGTCCATTTCGCCGACGACCTCGATTGTCCGGTCATCTTCTTTCAGGGCCTCGACGATAAGGTCGTGCCGCCAAATCAGGCGGAAGCCATGGTTGCGGCGCTGCGGGACAAGGGTACGCCGGTCGCTTATTGCCCCTTCGAGGGCGAGGGGCACGGATTCCGGCAGGCTGCCAACATGAAGCGTGCGCTCGAAGGCGAGCTTTATTTCTACGGTAAGATTTTCGGGTTTTCGCCGGCGGACGAGATTGCGCCGGTTCCGATCGAGAATTTGACGGAAAAGTAGTCCACGCGCGGCGGTCGGTCAGCTTTTCGGTTTTCGGGATTCGGCGATCATTCTGCGCATTTGATCTTCGCCGATCGCGCCGGGTACCAGACGGTTGCCGATAAGAAATGCGGGCGTACCTGTGATGCCAAGTGCTTCGGCGAGTTGCAGGGTCTCGTCCAGGTATCGCTCGATTTGCGGCGCCGCCATGTCCTTGACGAGACGTTTCACGTCGAGGCCGATCTTGTTGGCGGTTTCCATCACCCGCTTTTCGGTGAGGCGGCCGCGCAGGCTCATCAGCGCGACATGGTAGTCGAAATATTTGCCTTGTTTTGCCGACGCCATGGCGGCGCGCGCGGCGAAACGCGATACGGGTCCCAAAATCGGCAGTTCTTTCCAGATGACACGCAAATTTTTGTCCGACTTCATGACCTTCATGAAGGTTGGGAAGACCCGCTTGCAGAAACCGCACTGATAGTCGAAAAACTCGACGACAACGGCGTCGCCTTTTGGATTGCCATGTTCGGGCGTCAGCGGATTGTCATAGATTTGTGCCGCGCTGAGCTTGAGCGCGTTATTTTGCGCTTCTTCGCGGGCAAGCCGCTCGCGCGCTTGCAGGCGTTCGATGGCCTCGGCGATAATTTCGGGGTTGTCGAGGATGTATTGGCGGACGATAGCCTCGATTTCCGTCTTGTCCTTGCCCGCGATCTGCGCTGCGGCAGGTGCAATCAACCCGGAGAGGAGGATCGACCCGATACAAAGATAGATAAAGTGCTTCACGGCAAAATCCTTGTTGATTGAAGCGATCGTTTCCAATGGCGCCCAAATTTGACCATCTAGGGTGGCCTACTTTTTCTTTTCTGTTGCTTGCCGAATATCTTGCGCACGGATCCAGCCCGCGGACCCTTCCGGCAACAGTTCCATAGCGTGTGCCGCGCGTTGGCGGGCTTCCGGCTTCTTGCCGTTTAGCATCGCTTCTTCGGCTAACGCCAACATGACGTTTGCCTGATCGTCGGTGCGCGCATAGGCGGTTGCGAGCAAGCGCCAGAGCAGCGGTATTTCCGGCTCGTAGCGCACGGCTTGCAATAAATTTTCCAGTGCCGCATCGCTCTGAGTGTTGTCGTTCGTTTCCAATTGAGATTGTGCAAGGCTGATTCGGATCAACGCTGCCCAGGGCAGTATTTCGACCGCTTTGCGATAGGGCGTTATCGACTCCGCCACGCGGCCGGCGTCCTGCAAAACGTCCCCTTTCAATTCGTAAATAAACGGGTCGTCAGGCGATTCGGTAAGAAGCCCGTCCAATAATTCCAAAGCTTCGTCTATTTTGAACAGTTTCTTGAAGGCAACGGCGCGGGCGTAACGTGCGGCGAAGCTGGTATCGTCGGCCTTATATTCGCGCAAGGTTCGTGACGGTGGATTGATAAAGCCCTTGAGTTTCGCTCGCATCCGTTCGTGCGCTCTCACAATATCGCGGCGTAACGGTTTGTCGCTGTTCTTCGAAGAGGCGACGTGGTTACGCATGAATTCGATGCGATCCCGCGTCAAAGGATGCGACCGGAGATAAGGGTCTTGGCGCTCCGCAGACAATAATTCCTGGCCGGAAAGCGTGCCGAGAAATTGAAACAATCCCCGCCCGGAATAGCCGGCTTCGTCGAGAAACTCCACGGCGGCTTGGTCGGCTGCCTGTTCCATCGAGCGCGTATAACTTAGAATCGACCGTTGCTGTATCGTCGCGCCGCCTGCGATGACGGCGCCCGCCGCTTCGGCCTGTCCCGTCGCCACGGCGGCGATGCCGCCCAAGACCATGGTCAAGATCGATTTCGCCGTGGAATGGCGCAGACTTTCTTGCAGCCGCACCAGATGCCCGCCGGAAATATGACCGGTTTCGTGGGCAATAACGCCAATGACCTGTCCCGCGTGTTCCGCGCGCATGAGCAGGCCTGAATTGATGAACAGGCGCTGGCCGCCGGCCACGAAGGCGTTCAAACCAGGGTCGTTGACGATGTGGATCTGGATATCGCTGGCTTGAAGGCCGGCCGCTTCGAATATTGGCGCGGAGTAAAAACGGATGGTATTTTCGATTTCGGTATCGCGGATTAGCGAAATAGCCCTTGCCGACGTCTGACCGGACAGCGTAATCAGAACGGCGCAGAGAACCGCCAGAAGACGGGCAACAATTTTGGGTACATGGATGCGCTTCAACGTGCCGAATCTCCTTCGAGATCGCACCATAGCTGGGGCTACTCGCCGCAGCAATCAAGTGATTACGCTGGCTCTTGCCTGTGCGCTGCTCGTGGGATGCGGGGGCGATGGCGACTCTAAGGGGAAGTCGGGCTTTTTTTCGAGCTGGTTACCGGGATCCGAAGCGCGCAGTAAGCCGCGAAGTACGTTGATCGAGAGTGGATTGGTCTTTTTCGGAGCCGTCGCTGGCGACGAACCCAACGCGGTTATCGCCGCGGAAGACGTGCTGAAGTTCGGCGGCACGGCCGCAGATGCGGCGGTGGCCCTTGCCCTGACGATGACCGTGACGATGCCGTCGTCGATAAGTCTCGGCGGCGGCGGGATTTGCATCGTACACGACCCCGGGCGGAAGAAGACCGAGGTCATCGATTTTATCGCGCTGCCCGGAACACCGAACGCGCGCGCGGACCGGCCGAGCGCGGTGCCGACCCTGTTGCGTGGTTTGACCGCCTTGCAAGTCCGCTACGGCCAGTCCGATTTCAGAGGGTTGCTCGCGGCGACGGAGAAAAAGGCGCGATTTGGGCATGTCGTTTCGCGGGCGTCGGCACGCGAGATGGCGCTTGCCGCGAAACCGCTTTTCCAGGATCCCAACGCGCAAAAAATATTCGCTCGTCCCGACGGTCAGCCCTATGCCGAGGGCGACCGCTTTGTTCAGCAGGATTTGGCGGATATCTACGCGGCGCTGCGCACGGGCGGTATCACCGGATTCTACGATGGTCCTTTGGCCAAAAGGATGGTCAAAGCGGTACAGGCCGCCGGCGGCACGCTGACTTTAGAGGATATGCAGAACTATTTGCCGCAATGGCGAAAACCGGTCGCTATACGCTACCAAGATCAAATCGTTAATTTCGTTCCGCCACCGGCGGGTGCGGGTGTAGGCGGTAGCTTGATGTTGAACATGCTGGCGGCAGAGGGTCGGTTCCAGGGCGCTACCGGCGATGCCCGAATGCATTTGCTCCTGGAGACTGCAAAGCGCGCCTTCGCGGCGCGGCCGAACTTGCTCAATGCTGCCGGATCCGAAAAGCAATTGCAGGCATTTGCAAATCCGCGCCACGCTTTGTCTTTGATGGCGAATTTCGATCGCAACAAGGCGACGCCGATATCCAGTTTAGACCCCGTTCCGGTGCAAATCCCGGAAAACCCAGCGGGCACCAGCTTCGTAATCGTCGATTTGGTCGGATTGGCGGTCGCCTGCAACCTTACCAACTACAACTTGTTCGGGACCGGCCGGGTCGCGCCGGGAACCGGGATCGTCCTGGCGGTGGCGCCGGGGAGGGCCGATCGGAACGCGCTTTCGTTGGGTCCGGTTATCGTTTACGACGCGGAATTCCAAAGTTTTCATTTCGCTGTCGCGGGCTCTGGCGGTGCTGCCGCACTAACCGCCACCACAGCCGTTCTTGCGACGTCATTGCTGCAAGGCGTAACCCTGGAAAAGGCGATCAGCGCACCTCGCGTACATCACGGCGGCGCGCCGGATATTGCTGTCCTTGAACAGAGTGTGCCGAACGGTATCAAAGGCGCATTGGAGCGGCGCGGACATAAGACCGCGGTCGTACCGAGCCTCGGGCGGGTCAATGCGGCGGAATGTCCGCTCGGTCTCGATTCGAAGAGCGAAACCGTCGCGTGTTTCGTCCAAGCCGATCCGCGTGGCGCCGGCATGGCGGCGGAAGCGGAACGGTAGGGGTTAAAGGCAGTGCCGAAGGTGTCTCGACGCGCCCATGATATTCCACCATTTTTTGTCATGGAGGTCATGCGGGCCGCGAACGAGCGCGAGGTGGTGGGGAAGGCCGTGTACCACATGGAAGTCGGTCAACCCGGCACCAGTGCGCCGGAAGGTGCGCTGCGCGCCGCGGAAACCGCATTGCGGGAAGAGCGTCTCGGCTATACGGATGCGCTGGGTATTCCGGATATCCGGGAAGCGGTCTCCAAGCGCTATCGCGACTATTACGGCCTGACGGTGTCGCCCGAACGGATCGTCGCGACGACGGGCTCCTCGGGCGCCTTCGTGTTGGCGTTCCTGGCGGCTTTCGACCCCGGTGACCGGGTCGCGTTGGCTGCGCCGGGATACCCTTGCTATCGCAATATCTTATCGGTTTTGGGAATCGAACCGGTTGTATTGCCGACAAAGCTGTCCGACCGGTTCCAACCGACGCCGGCACTGCTCGACAAGGCCCGAGAATCAGGCTCCCTGGCCGGGTTGATCGTGGCCAGCCCTTCCAATCCCACAGGGACAATGCTCGACACGCAGGCGTTCCGGGAACTTGCCGACTACTGCGCCAAGCAGGATATCCGTCTCATTTCCGACGAGATCTATCACGGCATTACCTATGGCGCGATTGCCGACTGCGCGCTCGCATTCACGCAAGACGCGGTCGTTATCAACAGTTTTTCGAAATATTTCTCGATGACCGGTTGGCGGCTGGGTTGGATGGTAATGCCGGAGGACCTGCTGCGCGTGACCGAAAGTTTAAGTCAGAATTTATTTATATCACCGCCAACGCTGTCACAGATCGCCGCGATCGCCGCGCTCGACTGCGCGGAAGAATTGGACCGCAATGTCGCCCAATACGCACGCAATCGAGAGCTTTTGCTCGAGGCCTTACCCAAGGCCGGTTTCGACCGTATCGCGCCGGCCGACGGGGCGTTCTATCTTTATGCCGATGTCTCTCAAATGACGAACGACAGCGACGCGTTTTGCCGCACGATCCTCGCCGAGACCGGCGTCGCGATTACGCCAGGTATCGATTTCGATCCGGAACGGGGCAATCGTTTCGTGCGGTTCAGTTTTGCCGGCACGACCGAGTCCATGGCCGCCGCGGCGCAAGCCCTGCAATCCTGGCGCGAGGGCTAAGAGTCCGTCCGGAGACTTTATGTAGGATTACAGAGTTTTCGGAGCATGAGTCGAATGGACGCGAGCTTGATGAAGGCGAGCGCGTTGCGGTTGAGGTTCTCCCTGTCCTTGGCCAGTCGGCGGCAGCGGTTGAGCC
>JAKZTB010000051.1:0-4897 GCA_047517345.1 Alphaproteobacteria bacterium | reverse complement strand
CGGTAGCGGTTTGTTTCCTGCACAGCTACCGCGCGCCGCAGCACGAACAGCGCATGCGCGCGATCCTCGAAGCCGAATTGCCGATGGCCTATATCAGCCTGTCGTCCGACGTGTTGCCGGAGTTCCGCGAATACGAGCGCATGTCGACCACGGTGCTCAACGCGTATCTCGGTCCGGCCATGGCGGTTTATCTCGGAGCTTTCTTCGAGGCCGTAAAAGCGCTGGCACCGCAAATCGAACCCTATACGATTCATTCCAACGGCGGATTGATGACTGCCGCGACGGTCCGCGATCATCCTGTGCGAACCTGCCTTTCCGGTCCGGCAGCGGGCGTGGTCGGTGCGTCGGAGACCGCACGGTCGGCGGGACTGGCGCACATCATCACTTACGATGTCGGGGGAACAAGCACGGACATATCGGTCGTCCGGGACGCAAAGCCCGCTTTCACCTCGAGTCGGCATGTGGCCGGTTTCCCGGTCCGATCGCCGATGCTCGACATTCATGTCATTGGGGCCGGCGGCGGCAGCATCGCCTGGCTCGACGACGCGGGCGGTCTAAAGGTCGGTCCCCGAAGCGCGGGCGCCGTGCCGGGCCCTGTCGCTTACGGGCTTGGCGGGAGCGAGCCGACATTGACGGACGCGAATTTCGTGCTCGGGCGTCTTAGCCCGAAGGGATTGCTGGAAGGTGCGATGCCCATCGACGCGGCTGCGGCGCGCGCTGCGATCGAAGCGAAAGTCGCCGGCCCGCTTGAACTATCCGTCGATGCTGCCGCGAACGGCATGTTGGAGATCGCCGTCGCCAATATGAGCCGGGCGATCCGCGCCGTGACGACCGAACGCGGCTTCGATATGAGCGATTTCGCCCTGTTTGCCTACGGAGGCGCGGGGCCGTTGCATGCCGCCGATTTGGCCGTCGAATGCCGGATCCCGCGCATCATCGTGCCGGACGCACCGGGGATCCTGTGCGCGCGCGGTATTCTGCTCTCCGATATCGTCCACGACCTTGTCCGCAGCGCCATCGCTCCGGCGGAAGCGACCTCGTGGCCGCGGATATGCACCTTGTTCGAAGAGATGCGGGCGGAAGGGGAACAGCTACTGTCGCGCGACGGCGTCGCACCGGAGGACCGGGCGTACCGCACCTTTATCGAAGCCCGTTATGTCGGTCAAAACCATGAAGTCCGAATAACGCTCGACGCTGTCGGTAACGACAGTTTCGAGGCTTTCTTGTCCGGGTTCGCCGATCGGCATAGCCAAGAGTACGGCTACGACATTCCCGATCGGGCGGTGGAAACCGTGAATTGCCGGGTTCAGGCAATCGGTCGTGTGTTCCGCCCGCAAACACATACCGTCGACAGTTCGCAGCGGTTGGAAGACGCGATTGTCGAACGGCGCATGGTTAATTTAAGTTCGGACTGGATCGAGACCGGGATTTATCGCCGCGACGGGTTACCCGTGGGCGCCGCGATCGACGGACCTGCGATCATCGAGGAAATGAGCGCGACGACCGTCATCCTTCCGGGCCAGCATGCGGCGGTCGACGCGTTGGGCAATATCATCATCGAGACCGGACTATGAGCCGGGAATTCGATCCAGTCGCGGTGGAGGTCTTCAGCAATCGACTGCTGTCGATTACCGAGGATATGGGCAATACGCTGATACGGTCGTCTTTTTCGACTAACATCAAGGAACGCCGTGACTGTTCGGTTGGCCTTTTCGACGGGGCGGGGCGGCTCGTCGCGCAAGCATCCCATGTGCCGCTGCATTTAGGATCCCTCATGGGGGGCGTCCAGGCGGTATTGGAGATCTATCCGCCAGAGGAGATGGCGGCGGGCGATGCTTTTATCTGCAACGACCCCTATCTCGCGGGGGGGACGCATATGCCGGATATTTCGATCGTCTCGCCCGTCGTGATCGACGGCGTAGTGCGCTTCTTTACCGCCAATATCGCGCACCACTCGGATGTCGGCGGCAGCGTGCCCGGCTCGATCTCCGGATCGGCGCGCACCGTTTTCGAGGAAGGCATCCGGATTCCAGCGATCCGGATTGCCCGCGCTGGCGCGATAGACGATGACGTCATGCGGCTCATCTGCAGCAACACACGCGAACCGGAGGAACGCGCGCTCGACCTCCGGGTTCAGATCGCAACGAACGCACGCGGCGGCGAACTCGTCGAAGCTCTGGCGGATCGCACCGGCTTGACGCGCATGCTGGAAGCGGTCGACGACCTTCTTGCCTATACCGGCCGCCGATTGCGCCATCGGATCGCGGCGCTTTCCGATGGCTCCTATAGCTGCACGAGCTATCTCGACGACGACGGGCAGGGTGGCGATCCGGTGCCGATCAAGGTCACGGCTCATGTGTCCGGTGACGCTTTGACCCTCGATTTTACCGGGACCAGCGTGCAGGCGCGCGGCGCGATGAACGTTCCCGAAAGCGCGTTGTGTGCGACCGTTTACTACGCCGTGAAGACATTGCTGGACCCGAATCTTCCCCCGAACAGCGGCATGTTCGAAGCGATCCAAATCGAAGCTCCCGAGGGCTGTCTGGTTAACCCTCGTCATCCGGCGGCCGTAGGCGCGCGCAGCATCACCTGCAACAAGGTCGCCCGTGCAATCCTCGGCGCTTTCGCGCCGCTGCTGCCGGACGATGCCGTCATGGCGGCGGGGCACGATTCGATTCCGGCCATCGTATTTTCCGGTGAGCGCCGTCATGGCGGCGGCCCGTTCGTTTATCTGGAAACCGTCGGCGGTGGATCGGGTGCTCGGGCCGATTCCGACGGAATGGACGCCGTGCACGTGCACCTGACCAACACGTCCAACCTGCCGGCGGAAGCGCTTGAGCATGAGTATCCGTTGATGGTCGACGAATACGCGCTGGTTCCCGATTCAGGCGGCGCCGGGCAACATCGTGGCGGCGTCGGGATCGCGCGGCAGATAAGTGCAATGCAGGACGGCATCGTCTTTTCGATCCGCTCCGACAGTCACGTGATTGGCGCGCCGGGTGTGTTCGGCGGTGCAGAGGGTGGCACCGCCAATTTGATCCGCAATGCCGACGGTCCCGACCGCGAGGCGCTTTCTTCCAAGGTCTCCCATGTCGAGATGCGGACCGGCGATTCGATGCGGCTCGAGACGGCCGGCGGCGGCGGCTACGGCGAACCGCGCGCAAGGACGCCGGCGGCGCTCGCCGCCGATCTGCAGGACGAATTGATTTCGCGAGAGAATGCGGAACGCGACTATGGTTCGGACCTCGTGCGCCGGGGCTTAAATGAGAGGGAGGGAGAGAGGCGATGACGAAACCGGATTCTCTGGTAATGCTGGACTTCGACGATCATGGCGAGGCCGGGAGGATCGCATGGGTGACGTTCAACAACCCGGCAAAGCGCAATGCGCTGGGGCTCGCCGGGAAGGAACAGTTCGTGCGGGTGATGAGCGGGCTCAAGCATGACGAGACGCTGCGCGCGGTCGTTCTGACCGGGGCGGGCGATAAATCCTTCGTTGGCGGCACCAACATCGCGGAAATGGCGGCGTTCGATCTCGCCCAGGCGGAGAATTCCGCGACCTGGACACACCGGGTATGCGATTCCGTGCGTCAGTGCCCCGTGCCCGTCATCGCGCGGATCAACGGCTATTGCTTCGGGTCCGGAATGGAGATCGCGGCCTGCGCCGATATGCGCGCCGCCGCCGACCACGCCAAGTTCGGCATGCCGGAAACCCGGCACGGCATTCCGTCGGGCATGGAGGCCTCGGTGCTGCCGCGGCTGATCGGCTGGGGTAAAGCCTGCGAACTGGTGCTCACCGGCGACCATATCGATGCGGAGGAAGCCTATCGAATCGGTTATTTGGAACGCCTCGTGCCGATGGCGGAACTGGACGACGCGGTTGGGCGCTGGATCGACTCGCTGCTGGCCTGCGGTCCGTGCGCAGTACGGATTCAAAAGGCGGCTGATCATCGATTGGGACAGGATGTCGCCGACCGCCGGCGCCCGCGCCGGCATTCAGGCCTATGTCGACGCCTACCGCACCGACGAGCCGAAGCGCCTGATGACGGCCTTTGTTAACCGCAAGCGTTGATAGACTTCTAGCGCCGTCGCCGGCGGGCGAAACCCAGCAAGCCTAAGCCGGCTGCAATTAGCCCGAGCGCGGCTGGTTCAGAGACGGCATTACCACCTTGCGCGGCCTGGAACTGCGCCAAGGGCGTGATCGCGACTTCGTCGATAAAGGCGACGTCGGTGGTCAGCACGTCCAGGTCCATGACCAGCCGCACCGTCACGCTGCTGCCGGGTGCGGTAAAGGTCTCATGCGCGAAGAACCAACCGGATTCGCCTTGGTGACCGCTACCGTTGAACAAATTCGGTTCGCCCGAAATGTCGTTGAGGTCTATGTAGACTTCCGCATTCGCGACACCTTCGACGTTGAAGAATCCGCTCAAGACATACTGGTCGCCGCCGATCAGACCCGTGACGGTTCGTTGCATGGCGAAACCGGAGCCGGTGAAGTTCTGATTGGGAACGCTGATCGCGCTATCGTTACCGACACAAGCTTCTGCGCTCGACGAGGCCCAGGAACCTTTTGAGAAAGGATTGCTCCATCCCGTAATGCCGCCTTCGAAGCTGCCGTTGGGAACGAGCGTATAGTTGCCTGATCCGCAGGATGAATTGCCGATAATGACTGCGTTGGCACCGCTGACAAGAGAACAGGTCAGTACGGCGGCAATTATGCCTAAAGTAGAATTTAATAACTTCATTTCTATCTCCGAGTTTCCCTCTCTGCCAACATCACTGAGACACCGGCCCCGCTTGGAATTACTGTAGGGCGGTGGAGGTGAATACCAATGACCGCAGAGAGAGAATCGATGACATTGCAAGAGATGGGCGCTCCGGCCCTGGGGGTCGAGGAGCG
>JAKZTB010000050.1:0-33925 GCA_047517345.1 Alphaproteobacteria bacterium | reverse complement strand
TAAGAGTCTGGCTCGTAATATGTTGCTGTTTTCATTGGCGATTGTCGAGTCGGATGGCAGGAGCGGCCCGCCGGGCGATGCCGGGCATCGGCCAAGGGCCGCGACGCACCAGCCGGCCGAGAAGCGCCAACCCTCCGGGTGGTCTTTGTTTAATCGCTGGAGGGCGTCAGCGCCCGCTTGCGATGCCGCCAGCATCGCGGCACGGACCCTTCCACCCCAGCGAATAAACAAAGACCATGAAATCAACAACATATTACGAGCCAGGCTCTTAGGGAATTCGCTCAGGATTGCGATATTGCGCCCGCGGCATTCGACGTTTTGCGGCAGCAGGGCCGCATGGCTATTGTGGCGCCGCAACCGACGCCACCACCGAGAGCGACCATGCCGGATAAAAGCTACGATCTGATCATCGAAGGGGGAACGCTTATCGACGGCAGCGGCGCGGCGCGCGAAAAGGCCGATATCGGCGTCTCGGGAGATCGCATCGCGGCGATCGGCGAGCTGGGCCGATGTTCCGCGGAAACACGCGTCGATGCGACGGGCCGGATCGTCTCGCCGGGCTTCATCGACGTTCACACCCATGACGATCACGCGCTGCTGTCCAAGCCGGATATGACCTACAAGGCGAGCCAAGGCGTCGCCACGGTCGTGACTGGAAATTGCGGCATCAGTCTGGCGCCCTTACGATTTACCGGCAAACGTCCACCGCCGCCGATGGACCTGCTCGGCGACGGCTACCGGTTCCCCAAGATGATGGATTTCTTCACGGCGCTCGATGAAACGCCGCCGGCGCTCAACGCGGCGCTGCTGTGCGGCCATACGACCTTACGGGTCGGTGCGATGGACGATCTGGAGCGTGGTGCGACGGACAGCGAAATCGACATCATGCGAGGCAATCTCGCCGAAGCCCTGGACGCCGGCGCAGTCGGCATGTCCACCGGCCTCTACTACCCGCCAGCCAATGCCGCGCCGACTGAAGAAGTCATCCGCTTAGCCGAGCTGCTTGGGCCCGCCGAGGCGCTTTACACGACCCATCTGCGGGACGAGGGCGCGCATCTTCTAGAATCCATGGAAGAGGCATTCGAGATCGGCCGAGCCGCCGGCGCGAAGGTCGTGCTGTCGCACCACAAGTCGGCCGGGGCGTCGAATTTCGGCGGTACGGTGAAATCTCTAGCCCTCGTCGAAGAGGCCCGAAAGAAACAGGACATAACCCTCGACGTCTATCCCTACGATGCGGCCTCGACCGTTTTGAACGCCGACCGGGTTGGCGAATCGCGCCGCGTAATCGTGACTTGGTCCGAAGCCCGCCCGAATGTCGCCGGCCGCGACCTCGACGACATCGCAAAAGAGATGGGATGCAGCGCCGTAGCAGCCGCGAAGGCGCTGCAACCAGCCGGTGCGATCTACTTTCTGATGGACGAGGCGGATGTTCAACGGGTCCTGAAATACCCGCACGCGATGGTCGCCTCCGACGGGTTGCCGCACGACGCATTCCCGCATCCGCGGCTTTGGGGCACATTCCCGCGGGTTTTGGGGCATTACAGCCGGGATTTGGGCCTGATCACTCTGGAAGACGCCGTATACCGTATGAGTGGCCTTCCGGCAGCGGAATTCGGCCTCACCGGCCGGGGCGTGATCGCCGAAGGCAATTATGCGGATATTGTCGTCTTCGATGCCGATACGGTCATCGACAGAGCCGACTTCAGCCACCCGACCGAGCCGGCGGCGGGAATCGATTTGGTTTTCGTCAACGGCATACCGGTCTGGCGCAAAGGCGCCGCGACAGGCGCGAGGCCAGGCAAGGCGCTGCGCCGGCAAGCCCTGCAAGCTGCGGCCAAATTGTAAACGCTAAACCAATTCCACCAGATAGTGATGCGCGCCGGTTTCGCAGAGGCTGAGGCGCCATTCAACGGGTGTCCCATCGAGCGAGAAGGCCGTTCGGTCGATCTCCAACAACGGCACGCCTTCCGCAACATTCAATAGCTCGGCTGTTTCCGAACTGGCCAATTTCGCCCGCAACCGCTCCTCGGCCCGGGCGACGGTTACTTCGTAGCGACGCTCGTACAGCTCGTAGAGCGTATTCGGCAAATCCCCGTCGCGGCCGATATCGGGAAACAAAGCCTCGGAAACGATGATCGTCTCGACAATCGCTGGCGCGCCGCCAAGCACGCGCACGCGGTGGATGCGCGCGACCGGGTCGCCGCGCAGCAGCGCAAGCCGCGCCGCTTCCGCGGCGTTGGCTTTGCCGTAACGGCAGGAAAGCACATGGCTGTCGGGCAGTTGCCGCTCGGCATTCTCGCCGACCATGTGAAAGAAATGAAACAACGCCCGGTCGGTATCGTGTTCGGCCACGAACGTGCCGCGCCCCTGTCGGCGGACGACGAGGTTTTCCGCCGCGAGCACATCCAACGCTTTTCGCACCGTGCCCTGGCTGACACCAAACTCGACGCCAAGCTGGACCTCGCTCGGCAGCATCGTTCCCGGCCGCCACTCGCCGTCGATAACGCGGCGCAAGATGAGCGCCTTCACCTGTCCGTATAGCGGCTGCCTGGACAGGACATCTGGTCGTTCGTGCAACGAGTTATTTTCCGAAATTTCGTTCAAGGCCGATCCATTGACAGCTGGGTAGCTCTTATGTCTTATATAAGATATATCAATAAACGGAATACATGCCAAGATGTCCTACGAATTGACCGCAACAACACTGGCACAGGAGGAACGATGAGCGCTCCCCACTTCGTTGTGCACGACAAAACGGACTCCGTCGGCGTCGTTGTCGTCGAAACGGTCGAAGCCAACACGGAAATGACCGGTTGGGTGATGGAAACCGACGAGACGATCACGATTACCGCACTGGACCCCATCCCGATCGGCCACAAGGTCGCCTTGGCCGATATCGCCGAAGGCGAGACCATCATGAAATACGGCCACGATATCGGCAAAACGGTGTCGACGATCGTCAAGGGCAATCACGTCCATACCCATAACCTCAAAACGAAGAAGTGGTAGGCAAGATGGCTACTCCAAAGACATTCACCGGCTACCGCCGTGAGAACGGCCGGGTCGGCATTCGCAACCACGTCGTCATCTTGCCGCTGGACGATCTGTCCAATGCGGCGTGTGAAAAGATCGCCAACAATGTGAAGGGCACGATCGCGTTGCCGCACCATTACGGCCGGCTGCAGTTCGGTGCCGATCTAGACTTGCATTTCCGCACCCTCATCGGCACGGGCGTCAATCCGAACGTCGCTGCCGTCGTGGTCGTCGGTATCGAGCCCGGCTGGACCGGCCGGATCGTTGACGGCATCGCCAAGACCGGTAAGCCGGTAGAAGGCTTTGCGCTGGAGCGTAATGGCGAGCACAAGGTCGTCATGGAAGGCAGCCGCAAGGCGCAGGAGTTCGTACAGGACGCGAGCGAGAATCAGCGCGAGGAATGCCCGCTAGAAGACCTTTGGGTCTCGGTCAAGTGCGGCGAGTCTGATACGACCTCTGGGCTGGGGTCGAATCCCACCGTTGGCAACTTTATCGACAAGCTCGATCCGCTGGGCATCACCAGCTGCTTCGGCGAGACCTCGGAAATCACCGGGGCGGAGACCATCTGCCAGCAACGTGGATCTTCGCCGGAAGTCGGGCAAAAATTCTTCGACACCTGGCAAGCTTATATGGATGAGGTCATCGAACCGAACAAAACCTCCGACCTGTCCGACAGCCAGCCGACCAAGGGAAATATCGAAGGCGGTCTCACGACGATCGAAGAGAAAGCGTTCGGCAATCTCGAGAAGATCGGCAAGGAGACAAGTTATATCGATGTCCTGGAACCGGCCGAAGCGCCGGGCAAGGGACCTGGCCTGTACTTCATGGACACCTCCTCGGCGGCAGCCGAATGCGTGACGCTGCAAGCCGCGGCGGGCTTTGCCGTCCACCTGTTCCCGACGGGGCAAGGCAACGTGATCGGCAATCCGATCGAACCGGTCATCAAATTGACCGCGAACCCGCGTACCGCCCGTGAAATGAGCGAGCATGTCGATCTGGACGTATCCGGCATCCTGCGCCGCGAAATGAATATCGATGAAGCGGGCGACCGGTTGATCGACATCACGATGCGTACATGCAACGGCCGCTTGACGGCGGCGGAAGCGCTCGGCCATCGGGAATTTGTGATGACGAAGCTTTATCGGAGCGCGTAAACTGCGCGTACCGTAAGGCTCTCTCGAACCGGAGTAAGAGAGACGCGCGTCGAACCGGCCCCTATCGTTTTCGGGTTCATCGCGACCCTCGCCGCCGCCCTTTTTGGCGCGCCGAGCATGGCGGACAGCTGGCCGCAGAAGCCAGTCGACTACATCATACCCTTCGGATACGGCGGTGAATCGGGTATTGCCGCGCGCCTGCAACAGCCTGTGTTCAAGCGGCTGACAGGGCACGACCTGATTATTTCCCACAAGCCCGGCGGTGGCGGCGCCGTCGTATGGTCGGAAATGAACGGTATGAAGGGGGACGGTTACACCATCATCGGAATCAACCTGCCGCATATCATTATCCAGCCCGCGCGCGGCGCCCGCTATAAAACCGAAGATATCGCCGCCCTTTATTTATTCCATTACACGCCGAACGCGCTGATCGTTGCCGACAATTCGCCTTACGAGTCTCTGGCCGATTTTATTGCCGACGCTAAAGAACGGCCGCGTCAGGTTCGAATTTCGGGATCCGGGAAAGGGACGGCAAACCATCTCGCGCAGGTCCGTTTCGATAAAATCGCCGAGATCGTTACCGACTACCGGGCTTTCAAAGGGACCGGGGAATCCGTTGCGGCCCTACTTTCGGGAACCGTCGATGCCGCTTGGGGCTATACGACCGTCGCGCTGAAGCACAAAGGCGATGTTAGGATCCTCGCCGTCGCGATGGAAAACCGGCACCCGAATCTTCCCGATGCGCCAACCTTCCGCGAATTGAAATTCGATATGGTCGATGGTGCGTATCGTGGAATAGCTGTGCCAAGCGGTACGGCGGAGCCGATCCGCCGTCAAATCTCCGACCTGTTCGCAAAGCTCAACCGAGACCCTGATTACGTCGCGAAGAAACAATCTCTTGGTTTCGTACCGTTGAACATCGGATATACGGAACTGGCTGCTTTCTTAGCGGAGCGCACGCGGCAATACCGCGAACTTGCAAAACGCGCCGACCTCATCGAATAACACGGCTGAAAGCATCTTAAATAATTTCACTTGCGGATATGTGATGGCCGAAATCATCATCACCGAGTTCATGGACCAAACCGCTGTCGATAGCCTCGCGGCCGATTTCGATGTCGTTTACGACGCCGAACTTGTCGACAATCAGGACGCGCTTCTCGCCATGATCGGCGCGGCCCCGGCCCTCGTCGTTCGCAATCGAACCAAGGTACGGGGCGATTTGCTCGATGTGGCGACAGCGCTCAAGGTGGTCGGACGGCTCGGCGTCGGGCTCGACAATATCGATCTGGAAGCCTGCGAGGCGCGCGGCATTGCCGTTTGCCCGGCGACGGGCGCGAACAATGTTTCGGTCGCGGAGTATGTCGTAACGATCATGTTGACGCTGCTGCGCAGACCGGCCTACGGCGTCTCGCAGGCCGTCATTGCCGGCGAATGGCCACGAACTCGCGCTATCGGCCGGGAAGGCAGCGCCAAACGGTTGGGAATCGTGGGGTTCGGCGCAATTGGGCGCGATGTGGCGCGCCGTGCGGAGCCGTTAGACATGAGTATTGCCGCGTACGATCCTTTTCTGGACAAGGCCGATCCGGCTTGGGGAGACGTCGAACCGTTGGCGCTGGATGAGTTGTTGGCGACGTCGGACGCGATCAGCCTGCATGTGCCGCTGACCGAGCAGACGCACCACCTTATCGATGCCGACGCGATCGCCCGAATGAAACCGAACGCGATGGTCATCAACGCCGCCCGTGGCGGCGTGGTGGACGAAATAGCGCTGGCCGCGGCGCTGAAGGACGGCCGGCTCGGCGGTGCGGCATTGGATGTCTTCGAAAGCGAGCCGGTCACCGCCGAAAGCGGCACCCATCTGGCGGGCGTCCCGAACCTCATTCTGACACCGCATATCGCCGGTCTGACAGAGGAAGCGAATTTGCGCACCAGCGAGCTGACGGCCGCCAATGTACGCCGCGTGCTGGAGGAAAGCCGATGACCGAGCAGAAACTTACGCTCGCCGACTTGGAAAGTTTGGTCATCCGTGCCCTGACCGCCAACGACACGAGCGCCCGGAACGCGGCGCAGGTTGCCGCCGCGATCGTCACCGCGGAAGCCGACGGGCTTAAGGGTCACGGTGCTTCCCGCGTCCCCTTCTACGCGGCGCAAGCGAAAAGCGGCAAAGTCGATGGCCGTGCGACACCGGAATGCCATGCGGTGGGGACCGCCGCGTACCGGATCGACGCCAAGCAGGGATTTTCCTATCCAGCCATGAATCTGGCCGTCGAACAGGTGTCGAGCCTGGTGAAAGAAACCGGCATCGCTGCCGCGGCAATTGCAAATTCGCATCACGCCGGCGCGGCGGGGCAACCGGTCGAACGTTTGGCCAGAGCCGGTCTGGTCGGCTTGTTCTTCGCAAATTCTCCGGAAGCCATCGCACCCTGGGGCGGCAGCAAGGCCCTCTTCGGCACGGATCCCATTGCCTTCGCCGCACCGCGCCACAACGACGCGCCGCTCGTCATCGACATGTCCCTGTCCCAGGTCGCACGCGGCAAGATCATGGTGGCGGCCCAAGAGGACAAACCGATCCCGGAAGGCTGGGCGCTGGACGCGAACGGCAACCCGACGACCGACGCCAAAGCCGCCATGGCGGGCACGATGCTGCCCCTCGGCGATGCCAAGGGCGCGCAGCTGGTCCTGATGGTCGAGCTGTTCGCTGCGGCGATGACAGGATCCCTGTTCGGATACGAGTCGAGTTCCTTCTTCGAGGCCGAAGGTCCAGCGCCGAGGACCGGTCAATTCCTCATCGCACTTGACCCGGAACGTTTCTCCGGCGGCGCCTTCGCCGACCGGTTAGAATCGCTCCTCGGTGCGATCCTCGCGCAAGACGGTACGCGCCTTCCCGGCGCCCGGCGTTTCGCCTTGCGCGCGGAAGCGGAGCGAAACGGCGTCTCGGTGCCCAACGCGTTATTTGACGAAATCAAAGCGCTAACGCACTGAGCGATGGCCAGCCCAAGAGACCTGCTTACGAATGCCGCGCAGAGAGCCGCGCGCTATCTTGAGACTCTCAATGAACGTCCGGTATCCCCCGTCCCGGGTTCGGTTGAAATACTGAAACAGGCGATGGGCGAGCCGCTACCGGAGCAACCGACGCCGCCCGAAGACGTTATCGCGATGCTCGACGAGCTCGCCTCGCCGGCGACGGTCGCCAGCGCTGGCGGCCGGTATTTCGGTTTCGTCACCGGCGGCGCGCTCCCAGCGGCGGTCGCCGCGAATTGGCTCGCGACCGCCTGGGACCAAAACAGCTTCAACACGGTCAGTTCGCCGGCAATCGCCCTCATCGAGGAGGCGGCGCTGCGCTGGGTGAAGGACGCACTCGCCCTCCCCATGATGGCGGAGGGAACGTTCGTCACCGGCGCGACGATGGCGAACTTCACCTGCCTCGCGGCGGCCCGACACCGCGTTCTCAGAGACGCAGGCTGGGACGTCGACAGCCAAGGCCTGTTCGGCGCCCCTGAGATCGACGTGATCGTAAGCGAAGAAGTCCACGCGACAATATTCAAGGTGCTCGCCTTGTTGGGGTTAGGCCGGGACCGCGTGATCCGGGTTGCCGCGGACGACCAGGGCCGTATGCGTGCGGACGCGCTGCCCCGCATCGAGAATCCGACGATCGTTTGCATCCAGGCGGGCAATGTGAATTCCGGCGCTTTCGATCCGGCTTTCGAAATTGTCGCGCACGCCCATAAGGCAGGCGCATGGGTTCATGTCGACGGCGCTTTCGGGTTGTGGGCGCGCGCCTGCGACCTTTTGGCGCCGCTTGCGGCGGGACTCGAAGACGCCGATTCCTGGGCAACGGACGCGCACAAATGGCTCAACGTTCCCTACGATTGCGGCGTGGCGCTGGTGCGGGAACCTGACGATCTGCGTCAGGCCATGTCCATTACCGGCGCCTACCTCCTGGCGAGCGAGCAGCGCGATCAGATCGACTATTCACCCGACAGCTCGCGCCGCGCCCGTGCCGTCGACGTCTGGGCGGCGCTGAAGTCGTTAGGGCGATCCGGCCTTGGCGATCTGATCGAACGCAATTGCCGGCAAGCACGGCGTCTTGCCGACGGTCTGCGGCAGGCGGGCATCGAAATCATGAACGATGTCGTACTCAATCAGGTGGTAACCGCGTTCGGCGACGAGGAACGGACCGGCAAAGTCGTCACAGCGATCCAGGCTTCCGGCACGTGTTGGTGCGGTGCGACAAATTGGCAAGGCCGACCGGCTATGCGGATCAGCATCAGTTCCTGGGCGACGACGGACGCCGATATAGACCGCTCCCTCGATGCGATCCTGCAAGCGCATGAAGACACCTGAACGCCACTTGCACGACTCCGCGCCTTGGTTAGGATGCGCGCGAGTGTCCTGATCGCGAAATTCAGACGATTGAAGTTCGCGTGAATCAGCACACTAACTAAAAGTAGTTAGTGTGATTCAGCTTCCGAATTCCATCGCATTCAATGCGACGAACTTCAAAACCATCATACTGGCCGCGATTGGAACAGGCATGGCTCCGGACAGCACCGAATCCCGCGACGGCTCGGCAAAAGACAAAGGGTCGCAAATCCAGCGCGCCTTCGCCTTGCTCGACATCGTCGTCGCCGAGAACCGGCCGATAAACCTCGCAGCGATGGCGGAACGGCTGGGTTTGCCGAAACCGACCGTACATCGCATCGCCGGACGCCTCGAGGCCGAAGGCTTCCTGATCCGCGAGCCGGGTGGCCGGAACTATGGGATCGGACCGCGCCTGAACGCTCTGGCGGCGGACACGCTGACGGCGTCGGCGCAGCGCGCGCCACGCCACGCGGTGCTGGAGTGGCTTGCCAAGGAAACCGGCGAGACCTGTAATCTCGGCGTTCTGGACGGCAACGCGGTGGTCTATCTGGATCGGGTGGAAAGCACCTGGCCGTTGCGGCTGCACTTCTCCGTCGGCAGCCGTGTGCCCTTGCACGCCGTCGCCATGGGCAAGCTGTTCATGAGCCGGATGCCGAAGCGGGCGCGGGAGCGGCTCTACGCCGCCGCACCGATGGAGCGCCATACCGAACATACGATCACCGATCCGGAGGCCATGGAAGAGGAGCTCGCCGCGATCCGACGCGAGGACATGGCGACCAACAATCAGGAGTTCATGGTGGGCCTGGTCGGCCTCGCCGTGCCGGTCGCCGAGGCGCCGGGGTCGCGCCAGCTGCGCGCCGCGCTCGCCATCCACGCCCCGATTCCCCGCATGACGATCGAAGACTGCCGGCGGCACCTGCCGGCGATGCGCGACGCGGCGGCCCGATTGAGCGAAGCGCTTTTCGGCGAGAACGGAGAATGCTGAGCACGCGTCCCTTCGAGTGCCCTCCAACCCTTTTGGAAAAGGCCCGGCAAAAGCCTGCCGTCGTCACGTCCGTTGCCAATGCCGGATCGGCGCTCGCCTTGGAAAGCGCACGGCTTGCGACCGATGCAGGTCTGATCGACCCGATCTTGATCGGAGCCAAAGACGACATCGCGGAAATCGCGGACGACATCGAATGGGACATCGGCGGGCTGCAAGTCGTCGATGCCGAAGACGAAGGCGACGCCGCGGCAAAGGCGGCGAAGCTTGCGGGCGACGGCGAAGCCGGCGCGCTGATGAAGGGGCACGTTCATACCGACGTTTTCATGTCGGCGATCCTCGACCGCGCGTCCGGCCTGCGCACCGGCCAACGCCTGACGCACGTCTTTAACATGACCGTGCCGGGCAACGATAAGACCCTGTTGATCACCGATGCGGCGGTCAATATCGCACCCGACCTGGAGACCAAATTCGAGGCAATGCGCAACGCCGTCGCGCTGGCACAGGCGCTTGGCATCGACCAACCGCGAGTTGCGATCCTCTCTGGCAGCGAGGAACCCTCTGAACGCATGCCGTCAAGCGTCGACGCCGCGGTGTTGGCGGAACGCGCGGTGTTAGGCCTGCCCGAAGCGCTGGTGCACGGCCCTCTCGCCTTCGACAACGCCGTGTCGCCGGAAGCAGCGCGGGTGAAGGGCATCGATCATCCGGTGGCGGGCAACGCAGATATCCTGCTGGTGCCGAACATCGAGACCGGAAACGCCCTGTTCAAGATGATGGTCTATTTCATGAGCGCCTGCGCCGCCGGCATCGTCATGGGCGCGAAAGTGCCGGCGATCCTGACCAGCCGCGCCGATCCCCCGGAAGCCCGGCTGGCGTCCGCCGCCATCGCCGCAATTCTCGCCGACGCGGGATAACTGTCAGCGTCCCTGGAAGGCCCTGCCTTCGAGAATAAGGCGTTTCGTTATAAATATTTTTACGCTAATGAATTGGTTTGAATGATTTATTTAAACGCGCCACCATGCCACAGCTACTCGAAGCAGAACGAACCGCCGGAGTACCGTTCCGTCATATGTCCGAAGGCGGAGGCAGACGAGACTAAATTGGCAATCCGTTGAATAGACGCGAATAGCCATTGTCGGAAGTGTGGCTATATCAGGCAGCAGCGAAGGCGGCCTATTTAAACGACTGTGCGATTTAGGTACCTTAAACATGACCTTCAAGGGCGCTTGAGAAAAATCACCGAAGGAGATGCCAACATGGCCAAGGCCGTATGGAAGGGGGCCACCATCGTCGAGAGCGACGACATCGCGGTGGTCGAGGGCAACGCCTATTTTCCGTTGAATGCTGTCAATCCGGGGTTTCTAGAAGAGGACATGGAGACGCGCCCCACCTATTGCCACTGGAAGGGGATCGCCACCTATTTCGACGTCACCGTCGGCAGCGAAACCAATGCGGGCGCCGCCTGGCACTATGCCGATTCCTATCCCCAGTCTGCCGTCATCCGTGGCCGCATCGCCTTCTGGAACGGTGTCGAGGTCACCGGCGCGCCCCAGGGCCCCGGGTTGGTCGAGGGCGAGCCCGACCTTGACGGCACAACCGGCTGGGAAGCGCTTTGCTGGATCGTCAAATTCTCGGAAGAATCGGTGATTTCGGCCACCGAGGTCGAGAAGATAACCGGCATCGCAGAAAGCGAGCTAGCCGACGCTTGGCAAATCAACGACGTGCAACGCTATGCCAAACGCTACAAACGCCGCCTCGCCGGCGGCAATGGCCTGCCGCTAAAACTCGAAAGGGTCGGTTAGCGGTCGAAGCGAGGGGCGTGCAATGATTCCTGTTCGAGGTAGGTATCGCGGTACAGGGTCACCACCCGCTCATGCTCCGCGATGGCCTGCTCATCCAGTTCGGCGACCGGACGCTCGACAGTACCAAAATGGTTCCAGCGGTCTTCGCCGCGAACCAGCATCATACTCATGGCGAAGCTACCGGTCGGCTTCAGATACGCCGGTATGTAGTTGATGCCGATACCGATGCGACGATAATTTGCCCGGTTCGGGCCCGAACGGTGCGGACACAGGCCATGGTGGATGGAGAACTCGCCCGCTTTCAAGGGCGTCGGAACGGCCCGATCCTCGTCGATAGGTTCGACGATCCGCTGACCGGAGCGATTGAGCGTGTTCTCGACAGCGTTCGCTTCATGTTGCATCTGGCGAAACGCGCCATCGGCAGGCAGCATCTCCATGCAACCGGCCTCTTCGGTGGCGTCGGTCAGCGCGATCCAACAGTTAACATGCTCGACCGGGTCATAGCCGTGATAGGTCGAATCCTGGTGCCAATCCGCCCAGCTCGCGGAATTGGCCTCCTTGACGAAGAAGGTGCTTGTAAAAAGCAGTAAATCCGGTCCCAGAAGGTCTTCGACCTTGTCGAGAAGGCGCGGATCGGTCGCCAGGCGCAGCGCCCATGGCATCGTGACATAGGGCTTGGCGCGCCATTTCATATGGTCCATCGAACTCAAAGGCGCGCCAACGAATGCTTCGAGCCGTGCAAGACCCTGAAGGCATTCCTGACACTCCGCCTCGTCGAGCAAAGGAATGGATGTCAGAAACCCATCGCGCTTGAATTGCGCAACCTGATCCGCGGTGAGTGACTTCATTTGACCCGTCCTAGTGGACTCAATCTTCATGTCTGAATCGCTTTTCACGGCTCTCGGCAGCCTCATCGCCCGGACGTTGGCGAATTTCTGCCGCGCGCCACGGTACCGGATCGCACGCGGCTCGGCAATCCGAAGGCGCTTGCTCTGAAAGACACGCAAACATCCAAATTATCCAGACTGTCGCGGTGATCAGCACTACCGCTCATTTTCCAAAGCGGTGTATATGTTACGATTAATCGGGACGGACGTCGCTGGGCGCACTCCTGCGCCCGGGCGGCTCGCTCCGAGGGACCCAATCACATGCCTGATCTTCAGCTGAACATTGCCCTTGAAGTCAACGACATCACGCGGCCGATTCACGACGAGGCGGTGAAGCCCGAGGGGATCGACCTCATCACCTCGGACGTGCACTCGGGCGAACTCATCTGGCGGCAGGTGCGGTTTCAAGAGTTCGACATCGCACAGATGTCGCTGCCCTCTCTTTACATCTTGGCGGATCGCGGCGACTCGCCTTACGTGGCATTGCCGATCTTTCCGCGACGCCTGTTCTGGCATACCCGGATCATGGTGCGCGAGGACTCATCCCTATCTCACCCTCATGACCTGCGCGGCAAGAACATCGGTGTTCCCGAATATATAATGACGGGAGCGGTTTGGATGCGCGGGATCTTCGGCGAAGAGTTCTCCGTCGCGCCCGAGGAGTTGAACTGGTATCAGGAACGCCCTGAGGAACGCAATATCGGCGATGCATTCGGCTACAAGCCGCCACCCGAGGTTAATGTGCACCGCATCCCGCCCGAAAATAGCATCATCGAAATGCTGCTTGCCGGCGACCTCGACGCGGCCTGCATCCTGATCCAGGGAACCACGTTGCTCGACCGTAGCCGGCCGGATCTCCAGCACTCCACCGGGGTGCGCCCGCTGTTCCCGGACCCGACGGCCGAATGCCTGCGCTTTTTCCGCAAAACCGGCCTCTACCCGATCAATCATTGCGTTGCGGTGCGGCGCTCGATCCTGGAGCGGCACCCCTGGGTGGCGCTCAATCTCTATCACGCTTTCCTCGAGGCCAAGGAAACTGTCCTCGCCCACACGCGCGACCTCATCGATCCCTATTTCCGTCTCGGGATTCTGCCGCCGGTGGGACGCGACGCACTCGATGCGGATCCCTTCCCCTATGGCTTCAAGCTCAACCGCGTCACCCTCGCTGCGATGGCGCGATACTGTCACGATCAGAACCTCACCAGCCGGCGGCTCGAACTGGAGGAGGTGTACGCCGCCAACACCCTGAACCTCTAAAACCCAGTCACTATACCGTCGAGAAAATCCTTGCAACTCGGGGGCCATCCAGACAAGACATAGCGTTATCGCCCCCTTTTAAGTTTTCGATTTTGCGACATTGCTACGCCCGCTGCCGCCCGGCCATCAGATAGTCCATCGCCGCTGCGACACCGCCCGTGCTGTGCGGCACGCCGGCGAGGCCGAGACCCATCTCGACGCCGCACAGAGTGCCTGACAGCATCAGATCGTTGAAATCGCCGAGATGGCCGATGCGAAAGACCTTGCCCGCGACTTTTCCCAACCCGTTGCCAAGCGACATGTCGAAATTTTCCAGCACGACCTTGCGGAAATTGTCGGCATCGTTGCCTTCCGGCAGCAACACCGCGGTCAGCACGCTCGAATACTCTTCTTCGTTCTGGCACAGCACTTCCAGCCCCCAGGCGTTGACCGCGCGGCGGGTCGCTTCGGCGTGCCGGTCGTGGCGCGCGAAGACGTTGTCGAGCCCTTCTTCGTGCAGCATGTCGATCGCGGCGCGCAGGCCGAACAGCAAGTTGGTGCCCGGCGTATAGGGAAAGACGCCGTTCGCGTTGGCCTGGATCATCTCCTCCCAGTCCCAATAGGACCGGGTCATCTTCGATGTCTTCGCGGCCACGCGCGCCTTCACGCTGACGGCGTTGAAACTGAGCCCCGGCGGCAGCATGAGGCCTTTCTGCGATCCGCCGACGGTCACGTCGACGCCCCATTCGTCGTGCCGGTAATCGATCGAGCCCAGCGACGAGATGACGTCGACCATCAAGAGCGCCGGATGCCCTGCCGCGTCGATCGCCGCGCGCACGTCAGGCACGTTGGACGTGATGCCGGTAGAGGTGTCGTTGTGCACCACGCATACGGCCTTGATCGCGTGCGACGTATCTTTCGCCAAGGCCTCTTGAATGGCCGCCGCGTCCGCACCGTGACGCCAATCGCCTGAAATGAAGTGAGGCTTCAGGCCGATGCGGTCGGCGAGATTTCGCCACAGGGTCGAGAACTGCCCGGTCTCGTACATCAATACCCAGTCGCCGGGCGACAACGCGTTCACCAAAGCCGCCTCCCAGGCGCCGGTACCGGACGCGGTATAGATCACCACCGGCTGTTCGGTCTTGAAGATCGACCGGACGTCCTGCAGTACGCCTTGCGCCATGCGCGCGAAATCGGGCCCGCGATGATCGATCGTCGGGCTGTCGATCGCGCGTAAGATCCGGTCCGGGACGTTGGTCGGTCCCGGTATCTGCAGGAAGTGCCGTCCGCCGCGTCGTGCCATGTTACTACCCCCAGTCGCGCGGCCGCTCGCCGCTGATATGGCATATTGCATACAATTATTTCCACGGCAAGCGCAATTTTGCGCGGCGTACAGAACATTATTGTATTTTTCATACAATAATGTAGGATCGGCACCGCACAACGATACCCCGAACAAGGAGCCGCGCATGGCAGCCGCCCCCACGACGACCCGTTCGCTCGGCGATTCGGCCCTGGCGGCGCGGCTGCGACGCGAACTCGAAGGCGATGTCCTGTTCGACGCCTTCAGCCGCGGGCGCTACAGCACGGACGCCTCGCATTATCAGATCGAGCCGATCGGCGTCGTGGTGCCAAAGACCGCGCAGGATATCCACCGGGTCATCCAGATCGCCACCGAGGAGGGCGTGCCCGTCCTGCCACGCGGCGGCGGCACCTCGCAATGCGGCCAGACGGTCGGCGCGGCGCTGGTCGTCGACGTCAGCAAGCATTTCAACCGGATCGTCGACCTGGATCCCGCGGCGCGCCGGGTCACGGTCGAACCCGGCGTAGTCCTCGACCAGCTCAACCGGGCGCTGGCGCCGCATGGGCTGATGTTTCCGGTCGACGTCTCGACATCCAGCCGGGCGACGATCGGCGGCATGACCGGCAACAACAGCTGCGGCGCGCGGTCCATCGTGCACGGCACCATGTGCGACAACGTCGCCGAGATCGACGCGATCCTGGCCGACGGCACGGCGATGCATTTCGGGCCGCTGCCGCCCGACCTCGCTTCCCTGGACGACAAAACGGCCAGGCTGACGCGCGACCTGCTCGCCCTCGGCGCCCGCGAAAAGGCGGAGATCGCCACGCGCTTCCCCGACCTGATGCGGCGCGTCGGCGGCTACAATATCGACGCGCTGGTGGCCGAAGGCCGCAACGCGCCCGTCAATTTGGCCCATCTGCTGGTCGGTTCGGAAGGCACGTTGGCGTTCTCGACCGCCATCACCCTCGATCTCGCCAAAACGCCGGCGCATACTGTGCTCGGCATCTGCCACTTCGCCGAATTCTACGCCGCGATGGACGCGTCACAGCATATCGTCAAGCTCGGCCCGACCGCCGTGGAACTGGCCGACAAGACGATGATCGACCTGGCGCGCGACATCCCAATCTTCCGCCAGACCATCGAACGCTTCATCCAGGGCGATCCCGCAGCCATCCTGCTGGTCGAGTTCGCCGGCGAGGACCGCCCCGACCTGCTGCGCCGCCTGGCCCAGCTTGTCGAACTGATGGGCGATCTCGGATTTCCCGACAGCGTCGTCGAAGCGACCGATCCGGCCCACCAAAATGCGATCTGGGAGGTTCGCAAGTCCGGCCTCAACATCATGATGTCGATGAAGGGCGACGGGAAACCGATCTCCTTCATCGAGGATTGCGCGGTGCGGCTCGAGGATCTGGCCGACTATACCGACCGGCTGACCAAGATTTTCCACGACAACGGCACCGAGGGCACCTGGTACGCGCACGCCTCGGTCGGCTGCCTGCATGTCCGCCCCGTGGTCAATCTGAAGCAGGAAGCCGGCGCCAAGAAGATGCGCGAGATCGCCGAGAAGGCCTTCGAGATCGTCCGCGAATACAAGGGATCGCACTCCGGCGAGCATGGCGACGGGCTGGTCCGCTCCGAGTTCCACGAGGCCATGTTCGGCGCAAGGATGACCGGCAATTTCGCCGAGGTGAAGCGACGCTTCGACCCGCAAGGCCTGTTCAATCCCGGCAAGATCGTCGATCCGCCGAAGATGGACGACCGGTCGCTGTTCCGCTTCAAGCCGGGCTACGCGGTGCCGGAGATGGAGACCGCCTTCGACTGGTCGGACTGGGGCGGCCTCGGCGGCGCAGTGGAGATGTGCAACAACAACGGCGCCTGCCGCAAGTTCGACGCCGGCGTCATGTGCCCCTCTTTCCGGGCGACGGGCGAAGAACAGCATCTGACGCGCGGCCGCGCCAACTCCTTGCGGCTGGCGCTCTCCGGCCAACTCGGCGACGACGCCTTCACGTCGCCCGACATGTACGAGACGATGAAGCTTTGCGTCGGTTGCAAGGGCTGCAAGCGGGAATGCCCGACCGGCGTCGACATGGCGAAGATGAAGACGGAGTTCCTGCACCATTACACCAAGCGACACGGCCTCTCCCTGCATGACCGGCTGGTTTCCTACCTGCCGCGCTATGCCCCGATGGCAGCCAAGATCGGCAGCCTTTTGAATTTGCGCGACAAGCTTCCCGGCTTGCCGGCCTTGAGCGAGAAGCTCTTCGGCTTCAGCGCCAAGCGGTCGCTGCCGCGCTGGCGGCGCGATGCTTTCGAACCGGGCATGGCGGCGGTCGGGCCGATGGACGGGACGCCCGTGGTCTTCCTGACCGACACGTTCAACCGCTGGTTCGAACCGGAGAACGCGCGGGCCGCCGTCAATGTGCTCCTGGCGGCGGGATACCGGGTTCATCTGCCGGCGCCGCCGTCGGGCAAACGGCCGCTGTGCTGCGGCCGGACCTTTCTCGCCGCCGGCCTGGTCGACGAAGCCAAGGCGGAGATCGAGCGCACCATGGCCGCGCTCAGGCCCTTCGTCGAACAGGGCATGCCGGTGATCGGGCTTGAACCGTCCTGCCTGTTCACCTTCCGCGACGAGGCCCAGTCCCTGCTACCGGGAGAGGCAAGCGACCGGTTGGCAAACGCCGCCGTCCTGTTCGAAGAATTCCTCGCAAAGGAACAGGGCGCCGGGCGCCTCACGCTGACCCTGCGGAAATCGCCTTTCCGCCGCGCCTTGCTGCACGGCCACTGTCACCAGAAGGCGTTCGCGGCAATGGGCGCGGTCGAGTCGACCCTGCGGCTGGTGCCGGCGCTGGAGGTCGAGACGATCGACTCGAGCTGTTGCGGCATGGCGGGCGCGTTCGGATACCGCCCCGAAAATTACGAAATCTCCCTGAAAATGGCGGAGATGTCGCTGCTGCCCGCGGTGCGCGAGGCCGGGCCCGACACCATCCTCGTCGCCGACGGGATGAGTTGCCGGCACCAGATCCTCGACGGCGAAGGCCACGAGGCCGTTCATGTCGCGCGCGTCCTGGAATCGGCTTTGACGGAGGCGCGGACATGAACATGGCGCCGATCGAACGTCAATCGCTGCACGACGCGGTGACCGCACGGATCCGCGACATGATCGTCGACGGCGCCTATCTACCGGGCTCGCGTCTGCCGGAGCGTGTTCTCTGCGAGACGCTGGGCATTTCGCGCACGCCGCTGCGCGAGGCGCTGAAGGTGTTGGCCTCGGAAGGTTTGCTGGAGATCGCGCCGAACCGCGGCGCGAGGGTCGCCGGGTTGACGGCCGACGATGTGGACGAGCTGTTTCCCGTCATGGGCGCGCTGGAAGCGCTCGCCGGCGAGCTCGCCTGCGCCCGGATCACGGGGACGGAATTGGCCGAGATCCGCGCCTTGCATTACCAGATGGTGCTGCACCACGCGCGCGGCGAACGGCCGCCCTATTTCGACCTCAACCAGCGGATTCACGAAAAAATCCTCGAAGCCGCGCGGAATCCGACCCTGACGGCGGCCTACAACAATCTCTCCGGCCGCATCCGCCGTGCGCGTTACACCGCCAACATCTCCGTGGCGCGCTGGGCGCAAGCGGTCGCGGAGCATGAGGAGATGCTGGAAGCCTTCTCGGACCGCGACGGCGCCCGCCTCGCCGAGATCCTGAAACGGCACCTGCACAACAAATGCGAGACGGTCAAGGCCGCGCTTGCGGCGGTCGATTAGGCGGGGCGGAATCCGGTCGAGAGTCGGATTGCAGTTGACGTGCTGATTGCACGAAGCGGACCTTTACGTCGGCGTATCATCCGAAATTGGTCAGTCAACAGGTAGGAGTTCAATCTCGAAGACCGGGTCCCACAATTCACCGACTTTCGCCGGATTGTACTGTACCGTACACTCGCGCTGAATTTCTTGTCCGGAGGAGGTACCGAGTAGCCTAAAAGGCTGACCCTTGATGACGCGCAGCGAAATAGAACATTCAATCATGCGGAAATGCCCCTTTTGCCGGTTATTGACGATTGCGCTTGTCGCGTTTGCCGCTGGCGCCTTGCCCACCAATCAAGGTAATGCGGCCACTTCGAAAGCACCGTCTAAAAACACGCACCTGGAACGTGCCGTTCAGCTTCGCGCGGCGGACGACGCCAAGGGCGCGGTCATCGAACTCAAGAATGCGTTGCAGAAGGACCCGGAGAACGCGGAGGCGCGCCTGCTGCTCGGCGAAATCTATGTTGCGCTTGGCAACGGGGCGGCGGCGGAAAAGGAACTGTTGCGCGCCCAAAATCTTGGCATCGACGCGGGCCGCCTGGTCGAGCTGCTGGGCGAGGCGCGCTTGCTGCTGCGGAAGTTTCGCGATGTCCTCAGTCAGGTACAGGTGCGGCGCGATGATCCGCCTGCCCGCAAGGCGGCTCTCCACATTCTGCGTGGCTGGGCCCACCGCGGACTTGGTGAAATTGAAGCGGCGCGCAAGGCGTTCGAGGCAGCACTCACCCTTGCTCCCAACGATCTGGACGCGCTGCTGTCGCTGGGCCGCACGACCCTGGCGCAGAAGGATGCGGAAACGAGCGGAGAGATCCTGTCGCGCGCACAACAATTGGCACCCTACGACTCCGATGTTCTGGCTTTCGAAGGCGCGGTGGCCTACGCACGCGAGGACTTCGCGGCGTCGGCGACGGCGTTGGCCCAAGCTGTCGCGAACCGCCCCGGATCCCCCGGGCTCCTGGTGGCGCTCGCACGGGCCCATCTTCTGGGCGGCAAGCCCAACAAGGCGCTGGCACCCCTCACCGAAGCGCTGGAAATCAACGACGGCATTTATATCGCCTACTATTTTCGCGCTCTCGCCCTCTATGAACTGAAGGACTACAAGCAGGCGGAATCCGCGGCCCGGGAAGCGTTGACCCATGCGCAAAATTACGTGCCGGCCTATTTCATTCGCGGTGCGGCGCGCTTCGCCCAAGGCAAGTTTCAGGCCGCACGCGACGATTTACGATTGTACGTCAAAGTGGCGCCGGATCATGCCTTCGCGCGGAAACTTCTGGCGGAAGCCAATTTGCGCTCCGGCCAGGCGGGCGAAGCCTACAATGCGGCCCGAGCTTTGGTGGAACAAGACCCGGAAGACAAAGCGTTGTTGAATTTGGCCGGGGTGTCGGCCATTCGGAAGAACGATCTGATATCTGGCCGCGCCTATCTGGAAGAATTCGTGCGCAAGGACCCCAAGGATAGTGTCGCCCGCGCCCGGCTGGGGTGGATACGGTTCGCGCTCGGCGATTTCGAGGCCGGTTTGGACGACCTTGAGCGCGCCGTCGATTTCAGTTCGAAAATGCCGTACACGGAATTCAAAGTCATTCGCCAATACATCGCGAAGAAATGGTTCGACGATGCCCTCGCGGCGGCGCGGCGCTACCAGCGACGCCACGCCAACGACTCCACCGGTATTGTCTTGGAAGCCATCATTCTGCTCGCGCAGGGAAAGGCGGATGCGGCAACCGCGTTGCTGCGTGAAGCGCAAGCGACACGGCCCGGCGATAGACGGATCGCCCATTTTCTGGCGACGGTCGCGATGCAACGGCGGCGGTTCGACGAAGCGCGCGCGCTCTACAACCAGGTCGTGCGGCGCACGCCCGGTCATGCGCCGACCCTGCTCGCCCTGTGGCGTTTGGAGCGCGGGAACGGCAATCGCGACGCCGCCAAGGATTGGTTGAAAAAGGCGCGCGAGGCGCTCGACGCGGCGCTGCGGCGCAACTCCGATGACGCGGCCGCCGGCCTGCTGCGGGAGGAAATCGCGCTCGGCGAACAGGATTTAAAAATCGCTGGGCCGCTGATCTTAGCACTGGAAAAAACCACCCTCGTCAACCCGCGCGTGATCGCGCTCACTGCCCGTCTGGCAGTTATCGAGGAACGCCATGACGACGCCGTGCGCGCCTATCAGCGTTTGGTGAATTTGCGTCAATCAACCGGCGACGTGCTTCGCCTGGCAAGCGTTCAATGGCGCGCAAAACAGACCGATGCGGCCGTCGCGACCCTGTCGAATTGGCTCAAACGGTTTCCCGCAAACAATCACGTGCACTTCATACTCGGCGCCTATTATCTACAACTTCGAAATTGGGTCGGTGCGCAACGAATCTACGCCACGCTGGTCGAGAATATCCCGAACCATGCGGTGGCCCGCAACAATCTCGCCTGGAGCCTTTTTCAGCTTGGCGAATTGGACGCGGCCTTGGAGCAGGCGACGCGCGCGAGTGAACTGGCGCCCGACAATAAGAACATTCAAGACACGTTGAACAAGATCCGAACGGCGCGGGGCATAAGGCCGACGCAGTAACCGACGGTAACACGCGTGGTAGTGGACAAAATCCCTGAATTCCGCCGAAAAACGGAAGATATTGGAACAAAATTGCACGTTAATTGTAAGTAGATTTTAAGTTCGTTTGAAAATTTTCTGATAGAATGGCAGGCATAAATTGCGATTCTGAGCTAGTTCACGAGTCGTGTTCCGTCTTGTGATCTTATTTTTTAATGCGTTCGTCAAATAGGAAACAACATCATGTTTTCAAATACAATCCTCAAAAATGGCGCGGGTTGGAAACCAGCGGGTGCCGGCAGAACGACGAATAAATCGCTCATATTGGTCGTTTGGGTCGCGTTCGTCCTATTCAGCCTTACGCCCTCCTCGGCTAACGCCGATGCGATCCTTAATATTGACGGCGGCGGCCAGTTGACAGGCGCTCAGAACGTCAATGTCGACGGCACATTTTACGACGTTAACTTGGTCGATGCATCGTGCTTCGACGAAATTCCCGGCGTCTTATTCCCCTGTGCCGGGACGCCAGCGCCGTTCGACTTCACTACCTCCGAATCCGCCGAGGCAGCCGCCCAAGCCTTGTTGGATCAAGTTTTCCTCGATGGCGCCGACGGCGCCTTCGATACAAACCCTGAGCTGACGTTCGGGTGTACCGTATTGACTATATGCAGTACGTTCGTCCCCTTCGGCTTCAGCACCCAAGGCGGCGGCTTCGGCGGCGGTTCCATCCCGCGCGCCGCGGTTCAAGCGGCCGAAAATGTAGTCCCGGGTCAAACAGACCTGTTCGGAAACCCAATTGTGGACACCGTAAGATCAACAATTGTCGACAGGGACCGCGACCTTGCTTCGGACCCCGCAAGGGTCTACGCCCGTTTCGCCCTCGCCGCCTCGCAGCCGCCCGCAAACGGCACCGAGTCGGTTCCCGAACCCGGCACCTTGATGTTATTCGGTGCTGGATTGATGGGAATGGCGGCAATCCGGCGGCGGCGGCAGCTACGTTAATTGGATTGAAACCAAGCGGTCTTCCATGGCAGGGCGCGTTTCGGCTACCCGTCCCAACCCAACCGCTCTCAAGCTCTGTACAAAAGCCGCCGCGCCGTCGTATACCGCCGGTATGGCTCATGCTCCCCTGCCCGGACCGGCGTCCCATTCCTACTTCTCGCAACGGCTACGGCTGCATTATGTCGATTGGGGCAACCCGGACGCGCCGCCGCTGCTGCTCATCCATGGCGGGCGCGACCATTGCCGCAATTGGGACTGGGTCGCCGAGGCGCTGCGCGACGAATACCACATCGTCGCGCCCGATTTGCGCGGTCACGGCGACTCGCAATGGATGATCGGCGGCAGCTACGCGATCTCCGAATATGTCTACGACATCGCGCAACTGCTGCATCAACAGCACCTGACACCGGTGACGATTATCGGGCATTCGCTGGGCGGCGCGATCAGCCTGCGCTACACCGGCACCTATCCGGAAAGCGTCGTCAAGCTGGTCGCCATCGAAGGGCTCGGCTGGCCGCCGGAAATGATCGCCGAGCGCGCGGGCCGCACCACACAGCAGCGCATGACGGAGTGGATCGACACCCTGCGCAAGCTGTCCGGCCGGATGCCGCGCAAATACCCCAGCATCGAAGAAGCCTTCCGCCGCATGCAAGGCGAAAACCCGCATTTGACGCCGGAACAGGCCCGCCATCTGACCGTCCACGGCGCCAACCAGAACGAGGAAGGGACCCATAGCTGGACGTTCGACAACTATACCCGCGCCAACCCGCCCTTCGGCATGGGGCCGGACGAGGGTGCCGAGCTCTGGTCGAACGTCGCCTGCCCGACCCTGCTGGTGCGCGGCCTGGACAGCTGGGCGAGCGACCCGGAGGAAGACGGCCGCATCGAGCATTTCCAGGACGCAAGCTGCGTCAACTTCGCCGACGCCGGGCACTGGGTGCATCACGATCAGCTAGACGGGTTTCTGGAAACGGTGAAGGCGTTTTTGGCGGCGTGAGGGGTGTGGAGGATAAGCCGAAGACTGGCTGGCCACGCCCTACATGTCGCCCCGGCCCCCGAGCCGGGGATTGACCGCTGCGATTAGACAACCTGACCCCTATTCGCTCGTGGCTATGAAAGTGCGTCGCGGGCAGGGCCGTAAGACGTAAGCGATGCCCTCGACAGCAGGCATCAGGCTATCGTTTTCCGGTTCTCCCGCGATCTTGGACATCGGCGGCGGTACCGTCTGACGGCGAAAGGTGCTCCCAAGCAGGGATAGCGGCTGGGATATGGCACCCCCCGGCAAACACTAAAACCTGCGCTTTCGCTGCCGGTGGCGTTGCTTTAGGCTCGGCCGCGCCGGGGCCGACCGTGGCAGGGCCTGTCCCTGCAGCGACCTCATCGAACGAGCGAAAGATGCAGACCGTCGATTTGAGCCAGACCTTACAACGCGCGTTTCAACACCACACCGCATGCGATTTTCAGCAAGCGGAGACGCTCTATCGACAGATATTGGACGCCAACCCCGTTCAGCCGGAAGCCCTGCATTTGAGTGGTCTGCTCGCATTTCAAACGGGGGAAAAAGCGGCCGCGGTCGACTTGATATCGAAGGCCGTCGCGATCGCGCCCGATAACGCCGAAGCCCAGTTCCACCTCGGCGTTGCGTTGCAGGCCCTGGATCGGCTGGACGCCGCGGTCGAAAGCTATCGAAGCGCGATCGAAATCGAACCGGATCACATCGAAGCGTACAACAATCTCGGTGCCGTGTATGAGGATCTGAACCGGCTCGAAGAGGCCGTCGCCAGCTACCGCGAGGCCATTTCGATCAAGCCCGACTACGCCGGGGCGCATATGAACCTTGGCGCCGTTTACCGGAAACTCGGACGGCCGGAAGAGGCAGTTGCCTATTACCGCAAAGCCCTGAAAATAGAACCGGACTATGCCGAGCTGCATTTCAACCTGGGCATCGCGCAAAAGGATCTGGCGCGATTGGATGAGGCCATCGCCAGTTACCGCAAAGCCATCTCCATCAAACCCGACTACGCCGTTGCGCACGAAAATTTAGGCAACGCACTCAGAGAACAAGGGCAGTATGCCGAAGCGATCGAAAGCTACCATGACGCGCTCGCCATCGACCCCGATCTCGTCGACGCGCACGTCGATTTAGGCATCACGCTGCACGAACTGAAGCGATTCGACGATGCCCTCGAGCGTTTTCAAAAGGCCCTCGGAATCGAACCGGATTCTTCATACGCACGTCAAAACCTTGCAATCCTGCTGTGGAGTCTCGAAAGATTCGAAGAGGCCCTGAATATATTCAAGACTTTCGATACGCCAAGTTCTTATGCCAGGACATTGGAGTGTCTGTTTGCGCTCGGAAAATACGATGAATTTTACGAGAAGCAGAAGGAATGTTCGAACAAACAGGATTCCAATCTCCGCGCCGCGACGATAAATGCGTTTGCGTCAAATCAATTGAACCGAGAGAACCCTCATCCCTTTTGTAAGCAGCCCTTGGATTTTATCCGTGTTTATGACGCCTTGGATAGCGTGAATGACGCCACCCAATTCTTGGACCGACTCGCCGGCGCGTTGGAGAAACAGACGGTCGTATGGGAACCGTTTCGAAAAACAACGATATCCGGGTATCAAAGCCCAGCGGTGCTGTTCGACAAACCGGCGGAGCCGCTTGCCGAACTAAACTTGATTATCGAGGACAAAATCAAACAATATCGCGGTGAAGAATTCTCCGAAAATCGCGGTTTTATAAATTCCTTTCCAGAAACTTATTCCGTAAACGCTTGGTACGGCAAGCTTCTAAAAGGGGGGTATAGAACGTCGCATATTCACCCGAGCGGCTGGCTTAGCGGGGTTTTTTATCTGCGGGTTCCAGAATTAGGCAACCGGGAAGAAGGCGCCATAGAATTCTCTTTACGGGGATACGGCTATCCGGTTTTGGATGAGAACTATCCAAGAAAGCGGCACTGTCCGAAAAACGGCGATCTCGTCTTGTTTCCCTCGTCGCTCTTTCACGGAACCATCCCTTTCCATACAGACGAAGAAAGACTGATTATCGCATTCGACCTGGTACCGACGGAAAGGTGACGGGGCTCTATACATAATTTAACGCACATTGAAAACGTCATCATTCGAGCGCCTGCAAATCCGGCAGGTCGTGACGGTGGACGGCCTCGAAGATGATCGAGGTTTCGATGCGGGTCACGCCGGGGCGCGCGGTGAACTGGTCGAGGGCCAGATTCTTGAGATGCTCCGTGTCCCTTGCCACGACATGGACGACCAGATCGTAGCGGCCCGAGATCAGAAAGGCGGAACGGACTTCGGGGATATACACCACGTCCTCCATAAAACTTTCCACCGTTTGCCGTTCATGCTTGGCCAATTCGATCATCAACAACGCTTCCAGCCCCACGCCCATGACCGCCGGCGCGACATCCGCATGGGTGCCGCGCAGGCCCCCCCTGCCAGAGCCGTTTGGTGCGCCCGTGGCAGCTCGACGGCGCCAGGCCGACGGCGGCGGCGAGCTCCTTGTTGGACATCCGTGCATTATTCTGCAAATGCCGCAGCAGCCCAAAGTCGATTTGGTCAAGCGCTATCAAAACATCCTCGTGTCGAAGTTGATTTCGTTGTTATTGTCGATTTTCGGTTCATATTCGTATCATTGGTAAAATTCGCGAAGTTAATACGTAATGACCTACGACCTGCCAAACCTTGGCAACATCGGTGCCACCGAACTCGAACGATTTCATCGGGACGGATTTCTGGTCTTCGAACGGGTCCTGCCGGACGACCGCATCGAGGCGCTGCGGGCGCGCTTTGCCGAACTGTTCGCGGGCCGGTTCGACACCGGCGTCTACCCCGACGAGTGGTATTGGCGCGAGGGCATGAGCCTGCCCGACGTCACGCGGCATATGAGCAACGCCTGGAAGGCGGACCTGACCGTGGCCAAGCTGGCCCTGTCGCCGGATATCGGCCGCGCCGCCTGCGCCCTGACGGGTTGGTCCGGCGTCCGCATCGGGGTCGATACCATCTGGTGGAAACCGGCGGGGACGAAATCGGTGACCCTGCACCAGGACAGCAGTTTCATGGACTATCTCGACCCGCCGCGGACCGTGACGTGCTGGTTCACCCTGGACGACACGCACCGCAACGCCGGCACGCTGGAATATATTCCCGGCTCCCACAAATGGCCGCTCACCCCCATTCCGGAGGGTTTTCACGCGCCGGACGATCACCGCGCCCCGATGCGCTATGCCGCCGAACAGGCCGGCATCGCCCCGCCCGAGCCGCGCTTCATCGAAGTGCCGGCGGGATCGTGCGTCATCCACGCCGGCGAAACCTGGCACGGCTCCGGGGCCAACGGGAGCGGCGACCGGATGCGCCGCTCCATCGGCGTCCACATGGTGCCGCAGGAGGCAACCTTCTCGGACCGCCCGGGCGGCTACGTCTACCGCCGCTATCAGCTGACCGACGATCCGCGCCTGAATGAAAGCTTCTTCCCGATCATTTGGCGCCGGGACGGCCTGCCGACAAACTGGATCGAAGGTTATTGCGAGACCGGACAACGAACGTCGGCAACCCAAAGCGCGGCGTAAATCTGCCCCTCAAACCGCCGCCGTCACATCCTCCTGATCGGCGACGTTGTAGTTCGCGTCGTACCACCAATCGATATAGTCGCCATAGGTGATCGGCGGATAGCGCGGCGGGTTGCCCTCACCGCAACAGCCCGGCAGGCAGGATATCAGAGTATCCATATGGGGCCCGAGGAAATAGGGGATGGCGTAGCGATTACCCCCAAGCGGCGGCAGCGCACGATGCGCTGTCGACCGGAACCGCCCATTGGTCCACCGATGCAGCATGTCGCCCGTATTCACGACGAACGACCCCGGCACGTAGGGCACGTCCCGCCATTCGTCCGACGCGAGCTGGATCTGCAGGCCCGGCACGCCCGATTGCGCCAGGAACGTCATGAAGTTGGCGTCCGTATGAGGCGCGATGCCGAACCGGTCCGGCCGCCGCCGCACCGGCGGGTAATGGCTAAGGCGGAACGAGAACTGACTCTCGGCAAAGGCGGCGTCGAAGGTATCGCTTGGCAACTCCAGGGCGAGCGCGATGGCGGGCAGCAAGCGGCGGCCGAGCGCATCGACCGCGTCCGTATAGGCCAGCACCGTCTCGCGGAAACCGGACAGGTCCGCCGGCCATTCGTTCGGGCCGGCGAAGCGACGTCCGGCGCGCGCCAAGGGATCGTCAGCCGGGCGCTCCCGCTTGATGAAGAACGCTTCGTTCATATCCGGCAGGGCGTCTTCGCTGACTCGCGAGGTGCGGACGTTGTAGCGCGCCATGGCCATGTAGCCGTTGTTGTGCGCGTTCATCCGCACCGCCAGCTTGGCCTCAAGGCTCTGGTCGTGGAACCGCTTGGCCTGCGCAAAGGTCGCCTCGATCAGGTCTTGCGGCACGCCGTGGTTGGTGATGATGAGAAATCCGATGTCCTCAAGCGCGGTGCGCAGCGCCGGCGCGATTTCCCGGGCGCCCGGCAACCCGCCCTCGGCCAGGGGCGCCAGGTCGATCAGGGGAATGGGGTCGGCGGAACGGGCGTTCATGGAGATGCCTTTTTATCCGGCCACGCGTCCGCATATCATACGCCGCCAGGGAACGGCGTCAAAATTGGCGGTCGCGACACAGCGGTGGAGAGAAACCTATCGAACGGTGAGCAGGGGCGCGATCTCATCATGGCGGGCGGGCGGTCGGCCCAACCGGCGGCCCAGCGCGACGATTTCCGCGACCAGTTCTTCGTTGCACACCGTGCGCGGCCCGCCGTAATCCTCGATTCCGACGCGGACATGGCCGCCCCGTGCAATGGCGATCTCGCCGAAGCCGTCCATCATGTCGCCCTGGCGCAAATTCACCATCCACGGAATGCCGCTGCCTTCCAGCATCGCCAGATAGGCGTCGAGGCTCAATTCACTTGCCGGCAGGCCGAAGATCAACGGGCCGCCCGAGAATTCAAGTTTCACGATCGTGGATTCGGGCAGGCTGTCCGCTTTCCGGTGCGCCAGTACCAGCTGCAGGAAGCCGGGCTCGAAAACGGACAACGTACTGATCAACCCATTGTCACGGCAGAACGCAAATGAGTAAGCCACGTCGTCGAGCGTATTCTGATAGATCGTCGCGCTCGGCTTGGGGGTGCCGTCCGCATCGCGCAGCCCCCAGTTCATAGTGCCAGGATCGATCGGCGCCATCTTCATCAACCCGGCCGCCAGCAGTTCGCGCATATGGGCGTAGCGGTCGTCCATGGTGATATCCGGCCCACCGCCAGGCAACGTCGGATAGAGGATTGCGTCCGGATAGGCCCGCTGCAATGGGCCGAACGCATCGAGATAGGGTTTGCTTTCATGCCGATGCACGTCGCCGACGAAAGCATCGCCGGCATGAGCGTGGATGATCTGCGCGCCCGCTTCGAAACAGGCGGTGCAGGATGCGATTACCTCATCTGCAGAAAGCGGAATATGCGGGTTTGCGTCCTTTGTCATCCCCCCGTTGATGGCGGTTTCGACAATCAGTGGATCGGCCATGATTCCTCCTCGCGCCGACTATTTCGGCGGTTCGGGCGCGCGGTGCAGCGGCGTCGAAAAGAGGCCCTCGATATTGACGGCCGGGGCGCGGACGAGTTCGTTCAGCAGCGCACAAATCGCAACGTGCGACGATTCCCGCATGCCGTCCGAACGGGGCACGGGCCGGCAGGTAAACCCGTCAATCGCGCCGGCGTCGATACAGCGATGCAGCATCCGGGATTCCGTTTCCGGAGAGTGCATGATCTCGGGACGGTCGAGCAGGGCGGCCAGGCTGGCGGCAATCCCGCTGGCGCCCCAGTTCGAGACCGCAGCCGTCACGAGCAGGTCGACGGTGGTGACGTTCGTGGCGTTCTCGCCGAAGGGGAGGATGCGCCGCGGCGTATCGGCGATCGCACCGAATCCGATCTCGTTGCCGCGATCCCCGATTCCGATGGTGAACACCTTGCGACGCGCCGCCTCCTCGAACAGGCGCGCGGCCTTGGCGACGCAATCGGAATTGTCCGAGCCATCGACCATGCTGTACCGGCCCTCGTGGTTGGGGCCGTTTTTCTCGATCGCGACCAACGCTTTCGGCGCATAAGTGTCGAAGAGCCGCGCGCTTTCCGCCTGTGCGTCGTCGTCGTCGATGGGAAAGGGGACGATGACGCAATGCAGGAACCGCGGATGCGGCGGGCGCGGTGCGTCCTCCAGGTCGGCTTCGGTCAGGACACTGATGCCCGCGGCACGGCAGGCGGCGATGGTGCAGTCGAGCATGCGCGCTTCCGTCAAAACGACCATGCGGGCGTCGAACGCCATGCCCAAGGCACGCCCTAAGGTAGCGGCACCGATCGGTCCGTCGGTTTCGCCATAGGGAAACGTTCCGGGCATGATCCATCCGGAGGTCACGAAGAAGGTGCCGCCATCCTGCAGCCGGTCACGCAGATGCTGCGCCGCGAGCAGCGTGAGCGGCCGGTCATGCAGCGCCCGGGCGGCCCGGTAGAGTTCCGCGATGACCCCGTAGCCGCTGATGTCGAGATTGATGAGTTGATCGACATTGTGGGCAATCAGATCAACAAGCGGACTGTCGGCGGGCTGGGTCATTGTCACTTCTGCCTGATTGCGTGCGGTTGCGGTTTCGATACTCATTACGGATTGACGAGCCGGACTGCGATGACGGCGCAAGCGAACAGTACCCGAATCCATCGCGTATGTCCGTGGCTGGCTATGCGCCCGTTCCAGTGGATACAATCTAACGCTTGGTACCCCTACGACGGCTTTGCGAGTTCACCGGTTAGGCGCGCGATGCGCCGTGATGCGGGGCCATCACAAGCGTCGCGCAACGCGGCCGGTGGTCTCGCAAAGCCGCCCGGCGGGTCACGTTTCCCGGTCTCTCGGTGCGTCGAACGCCCTTGCCGATACGCCGGCATCACCGGCGAGCGCTCTCCTGCCGGGAAACCGGGAGACGTGATCGTAGGGGTACCAAGCGTTAGATTGTATCCACTAGTGGATACAATCGACGCGCCATCACGAGAAAGCGAACGCCATGTACACGGTATTTCCGACCGGAACGACGATCTACAAGCCCGAGAAATGCTTCAACGGCTACACGCTCTACCCGTCCATGAAGCCGGGGGTCGGCGCGATACTGATCGACATGAACGGCAATCCCGTCCGCACCTGGCCGAGTTTCGACAGCTTCATGGTCGAACTGCTGCCGGGCGGCGCAATTCTGGGCGGGCAGACCGGGCGCGTCTCGAAGATCTACGACCACACCTGGGGCGCCGACGACGTGGTGCAGGAGGCCTGGGACGGCGCCGTCGAATGGCGCTTCAACAAGGCGGACGAGATCGATCTGGGCGACGGGCCGGCCTGGTCGGCGCGGCAGAACCACGACATCGTGCGCGAGGGCTGTCCGGTGGGCTACTACGTGCCGGACCTGACGCCCAAAGCCGAGGGCGGACGCACCCTGATGCTGAGTTACCGCAGCGGCCAGTGGCCCGATGTCACGCGCGACTTCCTACCGCGCGCCACGCGCATGATCGAGGTGACCTGGGACGGCGAAATCGCCTGGGACTGGATGCCGGCGGAGCAGTTCGAGCAGTTCGGCCACGGCGAGGCGGCCAAGAACGCAATCATGCGCCGTTGCCGCGCCCAGCACGGCGTGTTCCAGAACACCTGCTCCTATGTCGGGCCGAACCAGTGGTTCGACGCGGGCGATGCACGGTTCGATCCGGAGAACATCATCACCGACGACCGCGGCACCATGCTCTACATCATCTCCAAAAAGACCGGGGAGATCGTCTGGAAGGTTGGGCCGGACTATTCCATGGATCCGGCGCTAAAGGCGCTCGGGACGATCATCGGACCGCACCACACGCACATCATCCCCATGGGGCTGCCTGGCGCGGGCAACGTGATGGTCTTCGACAATGGCGGCGCGGCCGGCTTCGGCGACCCGAACCCCGGTGCGCCGGATGGGACCTGGAACGCGTTGCGCGACTGCTCGCGGGTGCTGGAGATCAACCCGGTCACGCTGGAGCTCGTCTGGGAATGCACCGCGCTGACCCAGGGCTATCCCTGCGGCGGCGAGGATATGAGCCGGTTCTACAGCCGCTACAAGAGCGCGGCGCAACGCCTGCCGAACGGTAACACGCTGATCACCGAAAGCCATTGCGGGCGGTTGTTCGAGGTCACGCGGGACGGAGAGATCGTCTGGGAGTTCATCAACCCGCACAATCTGGCCGAACGCGATGGGCTTTTCTTCAGCGACATCTTCCGCGGCTACCGCTATCCCTATGACTGGGTGCCGCAGCTCGACCAACCGGCGGAGCGCGCCGTGGTGCCACCCACTCATGGCGAGTTCCGCATCGCACCGGTGGACGGCTAGGCGCGCTACAGGAAACGAGGGAGGGAAACAAGTGAGCAAGGAAATCGGGTTCGTGGGTTGCGCGCTGCGCAGCCCGGCCACCGTCGACGGTCCGCAATCCGGCGGCTCGGCGCCGCACGCGCATCGCCGCGAGGTCGTCGTCAACGGCACGCGGGTCCGGACGGTGGACATACACGCCCATTGCGCGGTGCCCGACGCCATGGCGGTAATCGGCCATCCGCTGGAAAACCCGGGATTGCTGATGGACGACACCGCGACGCGCATCGCGGCAATGGACGAACAAGGGCTCGACATCTCGGCGCTCAGCATCAACCCTTATTGGTACCACGCCGAACGCGACGCGGCGGCCGAGCTGATCAGTATCCAGAACGAGGCGCTGGTGGAAATCTGCGCGGCCACGCCGGACCGTTTCACCGCCTTCGCCACCGCGGCGCTGCAGCATCCGGATCTGGCGGTCGAGCAGATCGCGCATGCCGCAAAGAAGCTGGGTTTTCGGGGCGTGAGCGTCGGCGGCAGCGTGGACGGGTTGGAGCTCGCCGACCCCAGATTCCATCCCTTCTGGGCCAAGTGCGAGGAACTGGACCTGCTGGTCTTCCTGCACCCGACCGGCACGAAGGCGCTGGAACCGAGCGGGCGGCTCGGCGGCAGTGGCCTGCTGACCAACACGATCGGCAATCCGCTCGAGACGACGATCGCGCTCTCGCACCTCATCTTCGAGCGCACGCTCGACCGCTTCCCCGGCCTCAAGATCTGCGCCGCGCATGGCGGCGGCTATCTGGGCTCCTACGCCAACCGCTCCGACGCGGTCTGCCGCACCTTCCCCGACCGGGTCGGCCCGTTGCCCAAGAAACAGCCGACCGCCTACCTGAAGGACGGCCAGCTCTATTTCGACACGATCGTGTTCACGCCCGAGGCGCTGCGCCATCTGATCGCCGAAACCGGGCCGGGTCAGGTCATGATCGGCACCGACTACCCGTTCCCGTGGACCAGCACCGAGATCGATCTCGTCCTCGACACGCCCGGTTTGAGCGACGACGACCGCATCGCCATCCTCGGCGGTACCGCCGCCCGGCTGCTCGGCATCGACGATTGAGCGGGCGTGACGCGACCATTCAGAATTCCAGACCTGCCCCCAATCCGCCTGCGCGTTAGCTTGTAACGCGTCGACCTCGGAATTGAACCCACTTCAAATACTGCTATCCTAGTTTGGAATTTTGTCCGGACGTTAATGAGACAATTGGACGTGGCAGATGTTAGGTCAGGAACCGCTCCCGGAGTCGATCCCCAAAGAGAGCGATATAGAGATCCAAAACATCGTTCGCTACTGGCTGTCGATTCACCGTGGCGAAGAATTGCCCGATCGACGGCAGATCGACCCTGCCGAGATACATTCGATGCTTCCGGGGATCGCTTTGGTCGATGTCGTGCGGTCCCCGTTTCGGTTCAGGTTCCGGTTGCTCGGAGAGCGAATGACCACCTATCACGGGAGGAACTTCACCGGTCAATGGCTCGACGAGATCTTCCCGCACTTTAATGACACGACGACACTGGATGATTTCATCACGGTCGCTGAGCAAGCTGTCGTCAGCTACCGCCTCGGATTACCCCTCCTGACTTACGAGAAATCATTCATCGAGATGGAAAGGGTCTTTCTACCGTTTCGGAACGGCGGCTCGACCGTAGATCTTGTATTAGCCTATACGATCTTCAGGTAGACGGTCTTGGTGCGGCGCTCGCGGGAGCGACCCCTGCTAACGCACCTCCCTGGCCGCGCCTGACCGGCATCCGGATACCCGAATACTCCAAGAAATTTTTCCCCGAGCGACCGACACGATCGCGTTTGAATCGGGATCGGGTCCTCACCTCCCCCACCGTTGGCCGATCAGGCGGTTTTCGACCTTTTGTCCGAACGGGCGCTCGGCGTTCCGGATGGCGCCGACGACGAAAGCGTAGCCGTCTCAGTGGATGCTGTACTTCGCGGCCTCTTCGCGCGCCGCCGACGCGCCTGCCACATCGCCTGACTTCTCCAGAACCGCCGCGTATTTTAGCCAGCTGCCGCGGCCATGCGGCTTGCTCTCGACCCGGGCCGCCAGGAGTGCGCGGGCCAGTTCCAACGCACCGCCGCGCAGCGCCGACTCGATCAACGCTTGTACGAAAACATCGCGTTGCGCGTGGCTGGCGCCAATTCGGACGATGTCGTCGCGACGGTCCGAGAGGATTTTGCGCGCGCCATCATATTCCTTGCGGCCGTAGGCGAGTACCGCTTCGCACACCGGCAGCGTCACCGACAACATGGTTTCCGAGGCATAATCGTCATGGCTGGCGGCATAGTCGCTCAGGGTCGCCAAAAGGCGTTTCGCGGCGGCGTCGCGCCCGGCCATCGCCAGCGCCATCATGT
>JAKZTB010000049.1:0-2967 GCA_047517345.1 Alphaproteobacteria bacterium | reverse complement strand
TCGAGTGTTCACATCCTACGAGAATATCGTCGCAATCTGCTGCGAGGCCTGGAACGACCTCGTTGAGCAACCCTGGAAGATCATCTCCATCGGAACCCGAAAATGGGCCCATGGGTTCTAATCAATGCAAATTGGTATTAGCCCGACGGAACTGGAAGCAAAGTTCCGACGCCTGACATTGCCGACGCTTGGCAAATCGAAAACCGCGGTGCTTTATGAAAGGTTTTCCCGCCTTGAGGAAATCGTCGATCTTCGCGCTGAAACATGAATTCCGCGCCACACTTACTTCCTCCCGACGCAACCGAGCAGGCGGTGGAGCGGCCCGTCGCCGATGCCCAATTCGTCCAAATGGCCAACCGTGTTGGCCAAATAATCGCGGTTCGACCCCGAGATGCCGACACCGCGGCGGATCATGCGGATCACCTGGTCCTCCGGTAGCCGTCCGGCATAATCCTCGTGCGTCCGATTGGCGACGAAGGTACGGCAGTGCACCGGTCCTCGATCGGTACGCACGGCGGAAACCCGCAATTCGTAAACCGTAGAAATCGCCTCGCGGTCCCAGGTGAGCATTTCGCGGCCCCACAGGTAATCGAGGATATCGTGCGCCTGATCCACAGGAAGGCGGAAGGCGAGGCCCCGGCAACAGCCGCCACGGTCGAGGCCTAGCACAAGGCCGAGCTGCTCCGCGGTGCCGCGGTAGTAGTTGGAATAGATGCAGAACGCGCGATGGTAGCCATAGAGCAGAGCCGGTCTTTTCTCGACATAGTCGAACCCCGGGTTCCACATCAGCGAGCCGTAAGCGAAGACCCAGACCGCCGAGTCGCCGTGGATCGCGTGCAGCAGATCGCGTTGCGCCGCCACATCGACCGTAGTCCGCCGTTCCCTCTGCTGCCGTCCGTCCATCGCTTCGCCTGTTTCACTTGGCCCGCCTTGCGCTTATAACGGATTACAAGGCGACGCGCGAAACGGTGACCTAACAGATTTGACGGGCGCCGGGACAGAAAAATCTTCCGCCGCGCCGAGGATGGAATTGACGCCGCCATGAATACCCGAAAATCGGCAATCGTGATCGTGGTTTTTCTGATTGCCGTCGGGGCGGCGTATACCGGCTATTGGTTCTATGCGCGCGGCGTAGCCGTCCAGATCATCGATAACTGGGCCGCGCAAAGACGCGCCGAAGGGTACAAGGTCGCCTTCGATGCGCCGGTTATCGACGGCTATCCGCTTTTGGTCCGTGCCGTTCTCGGCAAACCGCTTTTGCTACGGGACGCATTCGTCTGGCGTGGCGAAAAGATGAAAATCGAATTCCAACCCTGGAACTTTCATCGAATCCGTATCGATCTGGAGGGCAAGCAGTGGGTAACGCTGCGGGAAAACGCCGATCCAGCGATACTGGAACCGGTCGAAGCCGCAATTGTCGTGACATTGTCGACACAAGGCCGTTTTTCCAACGCAAGCCTTCTGCTGCGTGAACTGCGCCTGTCCGACAGCGCCGGCGCGACGCTTCTGCAAGCGGCGGAGATTTGGCTTGAGGCCACCGCGCCGAACGAACCGCCGGCAGATCACACCGATGAAGGCATGGCCCTGTCGCTGTCGGCGGCGGACATCGTGCTGCCTGAAAAGGTCGACGGCCCCCTGGGGCGGACCGTATCGAAACTACGCGCCGACCTACAGGTGCGAGGCGAAGTCCCCGGCGGCCCCCTCGAAGAGGCGCTGGAAACGTGGCGGCGGAACGGCGGGACCGTGGATGTCGACTGGCTTCACGTCACTTGGGGCAATTTCGATCTCCGCGCCAAAGGGACAATCGCCCTCGATGCCGAGGCCCGGCCGTTGGGCGCATTTTCGACCGACATTCGGGGCCACAACCACGCCTTGGATGCGCTTGTCGCGCATTCCGTTCTGGAACCGAATACTGCGACATTCGCGAAGGTCGCGCTGTCGCTGCTGGCGAAATCGCCGCCCGAAGGCGGTGCGCCGGTGCTGACGATACCGGTGACGGCGCAGAATGGCCGGCTCTACGCCGGACCGCTCAAGATTCTGGATTTGGATCCGATCCGTTTTCCGGCTCCACCGCGCTGAAGCTGCCCGCCTGCTTCATATCGATGACGCCGCGGCGAATCGTCCTAGTACGCTCGAACCAGGATTCGAGGATATCGCCGTCGCCCCACCGGATAGCGCGCTGCAACGCCGTCAGGTCCTCGCTGAAGCGCCCGAGCACTTCGAGCACCGCTTCCTTGTTGTTCAGGAACACGTCGCGCCACATCACCGGGTCTGACGCCGCGATCCGGGTGAAGTCTCGAAAACCGCCGGCGGAATATTTGATGACCTCGCTGGTGCGGATCAACTCGCCATTCTGCACCGACTCGCGGCGCATATGCTCCTCCAGGTCGCTTGCCGTGCCGACGATCGTGTAGGCAATCAGGTGCGGCAGGTGCGAGGTGATGGCGAGGACGCGGTCATGATGGTCCGCGTCCATGATCTCGACGATGCTGCCGACTTTCTTCCACATATCGACGACCGCGGCGACGGCGGTCTCGTCCGCGTCCGGCGGCGGTGTCACGATACAATAGCGGCCTTCGTAAAGTTCCGGAAATCCCGCTTCCGGCCCGGAATTCTCCGTCCCCGCAACCGGGTGGCCGGGCACCAGATGCACCCCTTCGGGAAGATGCGGGCCGACATCGCGGATCACCGCTTTCTTCACCGACCCGACGTCGGTAACGATCGCGCCGATTTTCAGTCCGGGCGCCATATCCTCGGCGATCGCCGCGTAGGCGCCGACCGGCGCGCAAATCACCACCAGGTCCGCATCGGCGACGGCTTCGGCCGGCGTTTCGTGCGCGGAATCGATGAAACCGATCTCAAGCGCCTTGTCTCTGGTCGCCGCACTTCGCGCAGTCCCGGCAATGTGCCGGGTCAACCCGTCGCGTTTCAGGGCGTGGCCCAAGGACGAGCCGATCAAGCCCAATC
>JAKZTB010000048.1:0-4953 GCA_047517345.1 Alphaproteobacteria bacterium | reverse complement strand
GGGCCTATCACCGCGACGGCGCATTGAACAGCGTGCATCGGTCTTCGCTGACAGTCCCGGAAATTTCCGGTTTCTCGATCGCGTGACAAATTTATCCAACTACCCTCTGATTTTGTTGTATGAGGCTTGTATGAGTAAAAGCGACCAAATCATCGTTTTAGGTGCCGGGGGACATGCAAAGGTCGCTATCGACACCCTCAATGCTATCGGGGCCAAGATCATCGGCATCACCGATCGAAATCCAGCAACGCACGGAAGAATTATTTGTGGGCTGCCGATTCTGGGCGGTGATGACGAGATTACCAAATACCCACCTGACAGCGTGAGGCTCGTGAACGGCATTGGTTCTACGCGGATTCCCGATATTCGGCAGCGATTATTTCTGCAATTTTGTGAGAAAGGCTACGTTTTCCATACCCTCGTTCATCCTTCAGCGATCGTCGGTGCAGAAACCAGCCTCGGCGAAGGTGTGCAGATAATGGCGGGAGCCATCGTGCAGCCTGGTTGCCGTCTTGGCGATAACACCATTGTCAACACTGGCGCCCAAATCGATCACGACTGCATTATCGGCGATCACGTGCACATAGCACCTGGGGCGATATTGAGCGGCGGCGTACGCGTGGGCGACGGTAGCCACGTCGGAGTCGGGGCGACGATTATCCAAAACATCGAAATTGGCGATGAAAGTTTAATTGCTGCAGGTTCGGTAGTCGTCCAGAATGTTCCAGCGAAGGCTCAAGTTTCTGGTGTGCCGGCACTATCGATGTGACGTTAAAGATCGGGCGTCTGGCATATTTGCCCCTTGGATCAAACTTATCCGCCGATGACAATACAAACCGGGTTATCTTCAAAATAAACCGGTTTGGTACCGAGCCTTTAACCATGACTGTCTGAGCGGTCGGGTTTAAGGCGCACGCCGACGCCGTTCCCATCATCGTCAATAAAAACAATTCCAGCACCCTCAAACGTTCTCCAGATTATGTCCAGGTTTCGAGTTAGTGCGCTAGGAATACCATCGACAGATTCCATGCGCTGAATGGCCGGCGGCCTTCCTGCAAGCGCGGGCAGCTTCGCTTGAGCTACGCGGGAGCTCCGCTCAGCTGAACTTTCAGTCTATGATCAACACAGAAAACTCTCAGCCGAACCGGCCCTAATGGTGGGGGAAGGTCACACCAAGAACCGTGACAATTTCTGGAACGTCTTTCGCCACGGAACTCCCACCGCCGACGATTGCGTTTTTTCCTATCGCCAGATTTAGCAATACGGCCGTCCCGGTCCCGACGAAGACGTTTTCTGCTTACCGCCTCGTCAACTTTTGGCCATAGCTCTTTCAATATTGAGTTGCGGGTATGGCGCGCGAGAAGCTCGCTGTGTATTTGGAAAAAAACGCCGCCCCGGTTTACGACAGGGGCGGCGTCGTCGATTCGGCCTGAGCCGTTATGTAAGCGAGGTTAGTTGGCGCGGTATTCCTCCGGCAGCAGCATCAACGAATCCTGGTCTTCGGCCACCGACATATGGCATTCGTAGCAGAACTTCATGGCCTTCGAATTCGTGCCGTTGGTGACGCCCATGATCGCACCGGTCGGCAGGACCATGCTGTACCTCCAGTCGCCGGACGCCTTATTGAAGCCGGCGGGCATTTTTTGCATCACGAACAACGGGCCGACACCGACGCGCCCGCCGCCGGTCACCGAAAAGCTGTCCTTGGCCAGGATGGCACCGGCAGGCATCTTGCCGACATTTTCGAATTTGCCGTAGGCCTTCGCCTTGGCGTTACCGTAGTTCTGCACGAAGCGATTGCCGTGCGTCCCGGAAACATAGGCGACCTTGCTGTAGCGTTTCCAACCCCTATAGGAATAGGAAACCGGGCCGCCGGATTTCGCGTAGGCAGCCTGCATTTCATTGATCATGCAGTCGTAAACCTTTGCCGCTTCGGCGTTGGTGAGTTCCACGGCGTCTCCGGCAGCGCACGGATTGCACGGGTTCGCGGCGCAGGGGTTGCAGCCCTTGGCCGCACACGGATTGCAGCCCTTCGCGGCGCACGGGTTGCAGCGCTTCGCCACACACGGGTTGCAGCCCTTCGCGGCGCACGGGTTGCAGCGCTTCGCCGCACACGGGTTGCAGCCTTTGGCGGCGCAAGGATTGCATGCCTTGGCTGCGCACGGATTGCAGCCGCGCTTCGCCGCACACGGGTTACAACCTTTTGCCGCGCAGGGGTTGCAGCCCTTGGCCGCACACGGATTGCATTTCGCCGCAACTTGCAGCCGCGGTACGACGCATTGGGAGCTGAAGGACTGGCCGCCCGCGCCACACGGATTGCAAGGGTTCGCCGCACAGGGATTGCAGCCCTTCGCCGCACAAGGATTGCAGCCCTTCGCGGCACAGGGATTCTTTGCAGCGCACGGATTCTTGGCCGCACAGGGGTTTTTCGCCGCACAGGGGTTGCAACCCTTCTTCGCGGCAACCGCCGTGCCAACCCAAACGTATGTTGTCACGGCTGTCGTCGCAACGCCGACGCCGACAACGACGACCAACGGCATGACCGTCGACGACAACAGTTTCGTATTAAACGATTTCATGAGGGTCTCCCTACTCCAAAGCCTCTGCCGAAATTTCTAGCATTCGAATGCCGGGCCACTGTAAAACGTCGAACCGGCAACCGAACATCAATTGTGCTCACGCGCTTGTGAACCGGGTTCCTGTAACCGATGGACTCTCAAAAGACTCTCTATAAATTGATAGAGCGTGAGACACCAAGACCGATCCTCACCCTTGCATATTGCAAAGCGAACGCAAGAACTGGGAGCCCGAACTTTATGCGACCGATCAAAGCCATTTTGTCGATGATGAGCCTCGCCGTCATGCTGTCGAGCGGCCCGGCATGGGCCGCCGGCGACGCCACGAAAGGCATGCGGATCTTCAAGAAGTGCAAAACCTGCCACAACACCGATAAGAACAAACACAAGGTCGGACCGACGCTCGTCGGGTTGATCGGCCGTAAAGCGGACACGTCGAAGGATGCGAAGGGAAAACTGTTCCGCTATTCGAAAGCGATGAAGGCAGCCGGCGCCGGCGGCATCGTCTGGAACCAGGAGAACCTGGCCGAATATTTGACGAAACCGAAAATATTCATCCCAAAAAACAGGATGCCCTTCCCCGGCCTGAAAAAGGCGGCCGACCGAGCCAACGTGATCGCCTATATCGAATCGCAGATGAATTAACATTCGCTTCCCCGGCGGACCCTATCGCCCTTTGGCCGATGCCCGGCATCGCTCGGCGGGCCGCTCCTGCCGTCCGACTCGACAATCGCCAATGAAAACAGCACCATATTACGAGCCAGACTCTAGAGCGGATCAAGTTCGTTCGAACCCATTTCATGGGTTCGAACGAACTTGATCCGCTCTATTTCAATAGTTTAAGAGCAAATTCACGCGGTTATTGGATCACCAAAGGTGATTCCAACCAACCCCGATATGCTCTAAGGTCGTGCGCAACGCGGTGACGCCAAAGACATCCAGGGAGGAACGAAATGGGCAAACTCGACGGGAAATCGGCAATCGTAACCGGGGCCAGCCGGGGTATCGGACAGGCGATCGCGGAATTGTTCGCCTCGGAAGGCGCGAAAGTAACCTGCGCCGCGCGAACCGTCAGCGAAGGCGATCATCCGCTGGAAGGCTCGCTCAACCGCACCGTCGAGAACATCAAGAATGCCGGCGGCGACGCGATTGCGGTCGCGGCGAATATTTCGCATGAAGAGGAATGTCTGTCGCTGGTCGAACAGGCGCGAGCCGCCTACGGCCCGGTCGATATTCTCGTCAACAACGCGGCGCTGAACTACTACATCCCGACCGTCGATTACCCGACCAACCGCTGGGTGCGGTCCTTCTCGATCAATGTGCACGCGCCCTTCATCCTGGCGAAGGCGGTGCTCACCGACATGATTTCGGGGCGCGGCGGCGCGATCGTCAATATCAGTTCCGGTGCGGCGATCGGCCCCGGCCGCGGCCCTTACGAAGACCAGCATGTCCGCGGCGGCGTGATGTACGGCGCCACCAAGGCGGCGCTCGAACGCATGACCCAGGGGCTGGCGCAAGAGTTGTCGCAACACTGCAATATCTCCGTGACCGCGGTATCCCCCTCGCGCGTCGTACCGACGCCGGGCACCGTATTTCACAAACTGGTCGACGGCATGGACGACCCGAGGGGCGAACACCCTTCGCTGATGGCAAAGGCGGCGCTGCTGCTGGCTTCCGAGCCGGTCGGGAAGGTCAATGGCCGGGTCACCTACAGCCAGCAGATCCTCAAGGAGTTCGGCTGGATCGACGAAGCGGTCGGGCGCGGCGTGGACACTGCCGGCTCCGGCTATTCGCTGGTCTAGCGAGGCCCCCATGGCGAATTTCTATCAGCCCGACCTGGGCAGCAATCCGGACGACCCGTTCGCGCGGGACGCGGACGGCAAACTGGTACGGCGCAGCTACTGGCTGGACATGATGGATCAAGCCGTGGTGCTGATCCTGACGCAGGGGATCGGCGCGCACCTGACCAACGACCAGAAACGCGCCCATTTGGCCGACATCAAACGCGAGCAACTGATCGACGCGATCTGCCAGATCGAGATTCTGCCGCCGGAAGATTGAGGCGGACCACAGCGCTGCTGCGGCCGACGGGCTAAGTCTAAAAATTCGACCGTTCCTGGCGCAAAACCTTGCTGGCACAGCCGAAATTTCGGCGGTTGCCGGTTCCACTCTAATTCACCGTTTTTCGAATCCGACTGTCGATAACAAACTGAGTTGACCGCTTTATGTACCATATGATACCAATTTGCATTGATTAGAACCCATGGGCCCATTTTCGGGTTCCGATGGAGATGATCTTCCAGGGTTGCTCAACGAGGTCGTTCCAGGCCTCGCAGCAGATTGCGACGATATTCTCGTAGGATGTGAACACTCGATT
>JAKZTB010000047.1:0-5834 GCA_047517345.1 Alphaproteobacteria bacterium | reverse complement strand
CAGGCGGTTCTACCCGTTCAACGCCTTCCGCTCATTGCTCGGCATCGCGGGCGACACCTCTGCTCCAACCTATGCCGAGCTTTACTCGGGAGAGTGGCGGCACCCTACATGTAGCGGTCATGGGCGTTAACCGGATAGGAATTAATTAAAGTTGTATTGTCATCAACCTAAAATGGAGCCTGCTCCGTCCGGTAATCCGACTGTGTGGGACACGCAGTAAACCGATTTGCTGTCCTGTGGATGCAGACACCCTTCGCACCGGCTCGATCGTTTTGCGGCCAGCCCTGGCAGATTTGCGGATCGATCCCATATGCAATTGACCTGGATGCCTGATGAGGGTCCCGTTGAACAGCAATCCTCGAATCGCCCGCCTCGAAGAGGGGGCCTGTGGAAGGATACGACAGCCATGAACCAGGAAAAGTATACCGAGCGCGCGCGCGGTTTCATTCAATCGGCGCAATCATTGGCGCTGCGCAGCAACCATCAGCAACTGACGCCGTTGCACATACTCAAAGTTCTGCTCGACGATAAGGAAGGGCTCGCAGCCGGCCTGATCATCGCCGCGGGCGGAGATGCGGCCCGCGCGTTAACGGCGACGGAGGTTGCGCTCAATAAACTGGCCCGCGTGGAAGGCTCCGGAGCCGGTCAGATCTATTTGGCGCCCGACACGGCGCGGTTTTTAGATCAGGCCGAGCAGATCGCCGAGAAGGCCGGCGACAGCTATGTCACGGCCGAGTTCATCTTGCTGGCGCTGGCGCTCGCGCAGGGAACCGATGCCGCGAAGGTAATGGCCGACGCCGGCGTGTCGCCGCAGGATTTGAACAGCGCCATCAGCGACATTCGAAAAGGCCGCAAGGCGGACAGCACGACAGCCGAGGACAGCTACGACTCGCTCGAGAAATACACCCAGGATCTGACCGCGGCGGCACGTGACGGGAAGCTCGATCCGGTCATTGGCCGCGACGAGGAAATTCGCCGCACCATCCAGGTGCTGTCGCGGCGTACCAAGAACAACCCGGTGCTGATCGGCGAGCCGGGCGTCGGCAAAACCGCGATCGTCGAAGGCTTGGCGCAACGCATCGTCAACGGCGACGTGCCCGAAAGCCTCAAGGAAAAGCGGCTGCTGTCACTCGATCTGGGCGCGCTGGTGGCTGGGGCCAAATTTCGCGGCGAGTTCGAAGAGCGACTGAAGGCATTGTTACAGGAGGTCGCGTCGGCAGAAGGCGATATCGTCCTATTCATCGACGAGCTGCACACATTGATCGGCGCCGGCGCGGCGGAGGGCGCGATGGATGCGTCCAATATGCTGAAACCGGCGCTCGCGCGCGGCGACCTGCACGCGGTCGGCGCGACGACCCTCGATGAGTATCGCAAGCATATCGAAAAAGGTGCCGCACTCGCACGACGCTTCCAGCCGGTGTTCGTCGCCGAGCCGACGGTCGAGGACACAATATCGATATTGCGCGGGCTTAAGGAGAAGTACGAACTGCACCACGGCGTCCGCATCACCGATTCGGCGATCGTCGCGGCGGCTACCCTGTCGAAACGCTATATCAGCGACCGCTTCCTGCCGGACAAGGCGATCGACCTGGTCGACGAAGCGGCGAGCCGGTTGCGCATGGAGGTCGATTCAAAACCGGAGGATATCGACGAGCTCGACCGCCGCATCATCCAATTGAAGATCGAACGGGAGGCCTTGAAGAAAGAAACCGACGAGGCGTCGATGAACCGGCTCACCGCGCTTGACGCGGAACTCGGCGAACTCGAGTCCCGCTCGAAGGAGTTGACCGCCGTTTGGCAGGCGGAGAAAGACCAGTTGCACGATACGCAGGACCTGAAGGAGAATCTCGACCAGGCGCGTAGCGAGCTTGAACGGGTACAGCGCGAGGGCGACCTGGAGCGCGCCGGAGAATTGTCCTACGGCGTGATTCCCGATATCGAACGCCGCCTTACCGAAGGCAAAAACGCGGCCGAACATCGCATGCTCAACGAAGAAGTCGGCGACAACGATATCGCGGCCGTCGTCTCGCGTTGGACCGGCATCCCGGTCGACAAGATGCTCGAAGGCGAGCGCGAGAAGCTTTTGTCCATGGAGAAATCGCTAGGCAAGCGGGTTATTGGCCAATCGGAAGCGATCGGGGCGATCTCCAACGCCGTGCGCCGCGCGCGCGCGGGCCTACAGGACCCGAACCGGCCGATCGGCTCGTTTCTGTTCCTCGGGCCCACCGGCGTCGGCAAGACCGAACTGACCCGCGCGCTGGCCGCCTTTTTGTTCGACGACGACCAGGCGATGGTCCGCATCGATATGTCGGAATATATGGAGAAGCATGCCGTCGCGCGGCTGATCGGCGCGCCGCCGGGCTATGTTGGATACGAAGAAGGCGGCGCCCTGACCGAGGCCGTGCGGCGCCGGCCCTATCAGATCGTGCTGTTCGACGAGATCGAGAAGGCGCACCCGGACGTTTTCAACGTCCTGCTTCAAGTGCTCGACGATGGCCGTCTCACGGACGGGCAAGGGCGAACGGTCGACTTTTCGAACGTCGTCATCGTGATGACCTCCAACCTCGGTGCTGAGATTCTGGCCAACCAGCCGGAGGGTGAAGATTCCGGTGCCGTGCGAGAGCCGGTGATGGCCGTGGTGAAGGCGGCCTTCCGGCCGGAGTTTCTCAATCGGCTCGACGAAATCCTGCTGTTCCACCGGCTGACGCGCGACCACATGACCGAGATCGTCGATATTCAGCTGCAGCGCCTGCAAGGCTTGCTCGACGAGCGAAAGATCGAGCTCGACTTCGACAGGGCGGCGAAAAACTGGCTCGGCGATGTTGGTTACGACCCGGTCTACGGTGCCCGGCCGTTGAAGCGGGCGATCCAGCGGTATTTGCAGAACACGATTGCGAGCCTGATCCTGGAGGGCCGGATCGCGGACGGCGATACGGTGCGGATCGGCGCCAAAGCCGACGGTCTTATCATCAACGGAGAAACAGTCGAGTCGGAAGCGGCGTAGCGGTAAATGTAGGGTGTCGCGAGGGCCGGTGTACGCATCGGCCCTTTCCATTATGGTAGGGCGCGAAACGGGGAGGGAACATGCACATAGGGGCACATTTCGATTCCGGGAACATCCATGTCGTCGACGCGAGCGATCCGGCGGCGGTGCGCTTGGAGATCCGCAAGGATTCGAACGCTGATTTTTTCCAATGGTTTCATTTCCGGGCCGTAGGCGTCCGCGACGTCGATTGTGCGTTCCGGATCGAAAATGCCGGCGCGGCAAGCTACCCCAAAGGCTGGGAAGATTATCAAGCGGTAGCCTCTTACGATCGCGTCGATTGGTTTCGTGTCGACACGGCCTATGCGGGCGGGGTTCTGACGGTTCGCCACAGACCGGATCGCGATGCGGTCTATTACGCCTATTTCGCGCCCTATTCCGGCGAGCGGCAGCGCGATTACCTCGGCCGCTGCGTCGCGTCGTCGCGCGTCCGCCATGATGTCTTGGGCCTGACGGTCGATGGCGCCGGCTTGGACCTCTTGACGATCGGGACGCCAGGCGCCGGCAAGCGCGCCTGTTGGATGATCGGCCGCCAGCATCCGGGCGAGAGTCAGGCGTCATGGTGGATGGAAGGGTTTCTCGACCGATTGATCGACGAGGCCGATCCCGTGGCGCGTGCGGTGCTTGAGCGTGCGGTAATCCATGTCGTACCGCACATGAACCCCGACGGTGCGCGGCGCGGCAATTTGCGCGCCAACGCGGCGGGCGCCAATCTGAACCGGGAATGGGCCGACCCGACGATGGAAAAGAGCCCGGAGGTGTTCCTGACCCGGGCCCGCATGCGCGAGACCGGCGTCGATTTCTGCCTCGACGTGCATGGCGACGAAGGGTTGCCCTACGTTTTCATTGCCGGCTCCGATGGCATTCCTTCGTTAACCGATAAGCAGGTATCCTTGCGCACCGCCTACGACGAGGCCTTGCTGCGCGCCAGTCCCGACTATCAGACCGAGAAGGGATACCCCAAGGCACCGCCCGGCAAAGGCAACCTTTCGATGTGCACCGCGCATGTCGCGGAATATTTCGGTGCACTGGCGATGACCTTGGAGATGCCGTTCAAGGACAACGCCAATGCGCCGGACGCCCGCCACGGATGGTCGCCCGACCGCTGCCGGAGGCTCGGCGGCGCCTGTCTCGATGCGCTCTACGCAGTCGTCGGCGATTTGAGGGACTGATCGTGGACTAGCAGATGCCGCAATTGCCGGCGACCTGGGTGCTGACAGGCAGCGCGGCGTAGCGCTGCTCCAGGGCGTCGCGGACGGCGAAGAATTTTTTCAACTCGACGCCGGTAAGCTTGCGGCCGCTCGGCAAGTTCAGCCGTTTCGGGTTCATCTGCCGGCCGTTGCGGAGGATTTCGTAATGCAGGTGCGGCCCAGTGGACCGCCCGGTCGAGCCGACATAACCGATCACCTGTCCTTGACGGACGCGCCGGCCGCGGCTGACGCCCCGCGCGTATCCTTTAAGGTGCGCGTAAGCCGTTTTGTAGCTGCCGTTGTGGCGGAGGCGGATGTATTTGCCGTAACCGCCATTGCGGCCGGCGACTTCGACCGTACCGTGACCGGCGGCATAGATCGGCGTGCCGCGCGGCGCGGCGAAATCGATACCGCGGTGCATTTTGGTGTAACCGAGGATCGGGTGGCGCCGCCGTCCGTAGCGGGACGAGATGCGGGCGCCGTCGATGGGGGTCAGGATCAGGGCCTTGCGGACGCTGTGGCCCTTTTCGTCGTAGTAATCGACATCGCCGTCGGTGGTGCGGTGCCGATAGAGCCGGACCGGCTTGCCGCTCAGCACCATTTCGGCGATCAGGATGTTCCCTTCCGCGACCGGATCGCCGGATTCGTCGTAGTGCCGCTCATACAACAGATCGAAAGAATCGTCCGGCTGAACGTCGCGTTGAAAGTCGACGTCGAAACTGAAAATGCGGATGAGGCGCGCCAGCACCGTGGGCGGCAACTCGGCGCGCTGTCCGGCGAGATAGAGGCTCGAACGAATCACGCCGCTGGCACGGGTCGGCTGGGTCGTCAGCCTTTGTTCGATTATCGTTGCTTTGAAGCGGCCGGAGCCGTCACGGCGCACCGCGACATCGCGGCGCGGATCGATGGCGAGATCGATTCGTTGCAGCATGTGATCCGCCGGCGCTTTCTTGCGCGTGACGGTGACGTCGATGCCGGGCTTGAGGTCGCGCGGTTTGAAAACCTTTGATAACGCCACAATCGCCCTATACGCTTCCGGTCGGGGTATGCCGGCGCCGACCAGCAGCCCCATGAGCGTGTCGCCGCGCGAGACGGTCAGTTTGGTGGTGGCGGACGAATTTTCGACCCGCGGCGCCGCGCCGATTTGAGGCGCTAGGGTTTCATGTTCGAGGATCGCCTCGATCACGCTCGTATCGGTTTCCGGCATCGTCGCCGCAGAGGGCCGCTCGCTGCGGCTCGACGGCGCGCCGGCCCAGAAACCCGCCATCAATGCGGCGACAACGGCGCCACCGATTATGCCATGCCGCAGGAATTTTCTATTGTTGGCCACTTTTACGTTCCTGCGCGTGTTTTACTAAAAAATTACGAAAATTCGTCACTTCAGGAGACTGTTTGTCTTCCTTTTTCTTGGGTAGGAAGATGAATAGAAGCAAATCTCCTGTCAATATATTTGTATATCCTTGTCAGTAGCACAAGGTATGTCCGGAATGTGTAGCACGCGATATGTCCGGTTTCTTGAAGCGTTCCAAGGAACCGGGGGTATCGATGGATCCGGAGATACGGATTGTGCGCATAGCAGAAGCATTGGGCCGCTATGGCAG
>JAKZTB010000046.1:0-44132 GCA_047517345.1 Alphaproteobacteria bacterium | reverse complement strand
CAGGCAGTCCGACAAGCCTAAAAAGGATGTCTGGCTCCGGCCCCTGCGACGGGATTGGAAACGCACCCTCAATCGCTAAAATCGGCCGGGGCGAATGGAAACGCCCGCGCTGATTCCACGGCCTGAACGAACGCTTACCTCCTCGTCGCGCGCGTTGCGCGCCAAGTGGGGGTACATGTCGGTGTAATCGCACGTCTCACTGGCGATCGCCACCATAAGATTGTCGGCGGTAGTGCCTATCGCCTTGCCCGTCACCGGGTCACCGACCTCGGCGAGGAAGTCGAGATGGCCGTGCGCATGCCTCGTCTCGCCCTCCGCCGTGGAGCGGAAAACGGCGGAGATGTCGGTGGTCGCCCTCGAAGACCTAGCCGCTGAAATCAGGCGAGGTCGAAGCGATCGAGATTCATGACCTTGTCCCACGCAGCCACGAAGTCACGAACGAACTTCTGCTCGGCGTCGTCACTCCCGTAGACCTCTGCGATCGCCCGGAGCTCAGAGTTCGAACCGAAGACGAGGTCGACGCGGCTGCCGCTCCACTTGAGCTCGCCCGTCCCACGATCGCGACCCTCGAACACGTCCTCGGTGTCCGAGGTCGCTTTCCACTCCGTCGCCATGTCGAGCAGGTTCACGAAGAAGTCGTTGGTCAGCATCTCGGATCGGTCGGTGAAGAGCCCGAGCTCGGACTGCCCGACGTTCGCGTTCAGGACGCGCATGCCGCCGAGGAGGGCCGTCATCTCGGGAGCGGACAAGGTCAGCATGAACGCCTTGTCCACCAGCAGGTGCTCCGACGAGAGCTCGTGACCATTCTGCAGGTAGTTGCGGAACCCGTCGGCGGTCGGCTCGAGCACGGCGAACGACTCGGTGTCAGTCATCTCCTGCGTGGCGTCGGTGCGCCCCGGCGTGAAGGGGACCGGCACGCCGTGCCCGGCCTTCTTCGCAGACTCCTCGACGGCTGCGCAGCCGCCCAGCACGATCAGGTCGGCGAGCGAGACCATCTTCCCGCCCGTCTGCGACCCGTTGAACTCCCGCTGGATCCCCTCCAGGGTCTCCAGCACCTGCGACACGCCGGACGTCACGTTGACGTCCCACTTCGCCTGCGGCGAGAGGCGGATGCGCCCCCCGTTAGCACCACCGCGCCTGTCGGTGTCACGGTAGGTCGAGGCCGACGCCCAGGCGGTCGAGACCAGCTGGGAGATGGACAGGCCGGAGTCGAGAATCTTGCTCTTGAGCGCAGCGACGTCCGCGTCGTCGATCAGTTCGTGCGTGACCTCGGGCACCGGGTCCTGAAAGAGCAGCGTCTCCTCGGGAACCCACGGGCCGAGGTACCGGGCGACAGGTCCCATGTCACGGTGCAGCAGCTTGTACCACGCCCGGGCGAATGCGTTGGCGAGCTCGTCCGGGTTCTCGTAGAAGCGCTTCGAGATCTCCTTGTAGTCCGGATCGACGGTCAGCGCGAGGTCGGTCGTCAACATCATCGGAGCGTGCCGCTTCGACGGGTCGTGCGCGTCCGGCACGGTCCCCTGCGCCTCGGGGTTCTTGGGGGTCCATTGGTTCGCACCGGCAGGGCTCTTCGTCAGCTCCCATTCGTACTTGAACAGGTTCTCGAAGTAGCCGTTGTCCCACTTCGCCGGCTCGGTGGTCCAGGCGCCCTCGAGCCCGCTGCTGATCGTATCGCCGGCTTTGCCGCTGCCATGGCTGCTCGTCCAGCCAAGGCCTTGCTCCTCGATGCTGGCACCCTCGGGTTCGGGACCTTTGTACTTCTCCTCGGCAGCACCATGGGTTTTGCCGAACGTGTGTCCGCCGGCAATGAGCGCAACCGTTTCCTCGTCGTTCATCGCCATGCGACGGAACGTCTCTCGAATGTCTGTGGCTGCAGCGAGCGGATCCGGATTACCGTTCGGCCCCTCCGGATTGACGTAGATCAGGCCCATCTGAACGGCGCCGAGGGGATTCGCCAACTCCCGGTCGCCGCTGTAGCGCTCGTCGCCGAGCCACTCTCGCTCCGGGCCCCAGTAGACGTCCTCCTCGGGCGCCCAGATGTCCTCGCGGCCGCCGCCGAAGCCGAAGGTCTTGAAGCCCATCGTCTCCAGGGCGCGGTTCCCGGTGAAGATCAGAAGGTCGGCCCACGAGATCTTCCGGCCGTACTTCTGCTTGATCGGCCAGAGCAGCTGGCGCGCCTTGTCGAGGTTCACGTTGTCTGGCCAGCTGTTGAGGGGGGCAAAGCGCTGGTTGCCGCTGCCGCCGCCGCCACGGCCGTCGTCGATGCGGTACGTACCTGCGGCGTGCCACGTCATCCGGATGAAGAGCGGTCCGTAGTGGCCGTAGTCGGCCGGCCACCAGTCCTGCGACTGGGTCATCAGCGCATCGACGTCCTTCGCCAGGGCTTCGAAGTCGAGGCTCTTGAACTCGTCGGCGTAGTCGAACGCCTCACCGTTGGGATCGGCCTGGGGGTGGTTCTGGCGGAGGATCCCCAAGTTCAACTGGTTCGGCCACCAGTGTTGGTTCGCTGTGCCGCCAACGGCCTGGTGAGTGGTGCCCATCACCGGGCACTTGCTTTCGCTGTTCATATTCTCTCCGATCGTGTTCTGAATTTGTTTACTCTGTTTAGCCGACATTCCCCAAATAGTGCCTGCTTCTAGCTGGAAGCGATAGCAAATTCGGCTGAGTGGGTCCATTTAGCCGCCGGCCTGTCACCGCTTGAGGGAAAGGTTGCGGTCCACCTCGCCTGTGACGCGCGGGCGCAGAATTTGGCTGCCAAGGCGGCCGAGCTGATGCGGCTGGTGCCGGAATCGGACGTGCAGGTGATCGAGCGCTGCTCCGGGCACGGCGGTTCATGGGGCGTCATGCGCGAGAATTTCGACGTCGCGCTGAAAGTCGGCAGGCCCGTCGCGCGACAGATCAAGAAAGCCGCGCCGGAATTCTTCGTCTCCGAATGTCCGCTCGCCGGGATGCATATCGCGCAGGGGGTCGAGCGGCTCGACGGCGATGTGCCCAAAAGTGCGGCGCACCCCGTGGTCCTATTCGCCCGCGCCTATGGTATCGCGGTCTGAATCGCGGAAATTGGAGCGTTCGATGACGAAGAGAGAAATAACCCGCGCCGACGTCATGCCGCTCGCCGAGTTCGAGAAAATTCGCGCGGCCAAGCGCAAGGAAATCGTCGCCTTGAAGCGGCCGCGCCGTATCGACGTTGGACCGGTGGCGACCTGTTATTTCGAGTCCTACGACACGATGTGGTGGCAGATCCACGAGATGCTGTTCATCGAAAAGGGCGGCGACGCGCAGATCGACGACGAATTGACCGCCTACAACCCGTTGATTCCGAACGGCCGCGAACTGGTCTGCACGGTGATGTTCGAAATCAACGACGAAGAGCGTCGGCGCGCCTTCCTGGCCCGTCTCGGCGGCGTCGAGGAAACCCTGTTTCTGCGTATCGGGGACACGGAAATCCGCGGCGTGCCGGAGGTCGATTTGGACCGGACAACGGAAAGCGGCAAGGCGTCCTCCGTCCAGTTCATTCATTTCCCGTTCACCGACGACCAAACCCGCGCCTTTCGGCAATCGGGTAGCCAAATTATCCTCGGCTTCGGACACGATGCCTACGGACACATGGCGGTCATACCGGAGGAGTCCTGCGTAGCACTTGCGTGTGATTTCGAAGCTTAAACGGCTATTCGATGACTTCTTTTGCGCGCAGGCCCCAAAACCCCGCCTGCCGGACCCAGCCCGAATAGGCGCCGACCTCGACTTCGCACCATTGGCCGTTGCAGCTTTCGATTTTCGCGACGATTCCCGGCGCCAACTGGGCGACGGCGGGTGCGGTGTCGCTCGCCCTGCGCCGCAACGTTTTGGCCTTTTCGACGACCACGATGCTTCGTTTCGCCGACAGCATCGCCCGGTGCACCCACCCTTCGGCGTCTTCGGAGTCGCGGATCTTGCGCCAGCTTTCGAATTCCGCCGTGACCGCGACCGGCAATTGCTTACGGACGAAGACCCATTTCACGGGATAGCGCACGCCCGGTCCGGCCCGAACGTTGACTTCGTCCGCGCGCAAAGAAGCGAACCGGATCGGATCGGTCCCGGTCCTTTTAACGCCCTGCGCGGCCGCACCATCGGCTAACGCCCCGGAAAGCGCGAGCGCTACAACGGAAAATAGAAACGCGCGAAACATCGCCTGCCACATCGAATATTGATCGGACTTCAATAAACGGTTGCGACGGCGATTGGTCAAGGCGGGACATTGCAAAATTGCTCTTGTACAATCGCCCGACTTAGGAACTAGGATCGGCCATGACCACGACAAAGCCACTCGTCATCGTGACGCGCAAACTACCGGACGCGATCGAAACGCGGATGATGGAACTGTTCGAGGTGCGTCTCAATCTGGACGATACGCCGATGTCGCGGTCCGACATTGCCGCGGCGATGCAAGAGGCCGATGTGCTAGTGCCGACGGTCACCGACACCATAAACGCCGATTTGATCGGCGCGGCCGGCGAGCGCCTCAAACTGATCGCGACGTTCGGCACCGGCGTCGACAATATCGATCTCGAAGCCGCCAACAAGCGCTCGATCATGGTGACCAACACACCGGGCGTCCTTACCGAGGACACCGCCGATATGACCATGGCGCTGATCCTGGCCGTGCCCCGCCGTCTGGCGGAGGGCGAGCGGATGGTCCGGGCCGGTGAATGGACCGGCTGGACGCCGACTTTCATGCTCGGCCATCGCATCTGGGGCAAGCGCTTGGGGATTATCGGCATGGGCCGGATCGGACAGGCGGTTGCCCGCCGCGCCCGCGGCTTCGGTCTTTCGGTGCACTATCACAACCGCCGCCGCGTGCATGAGGAAATCGAGGCCGAACTCGAGGCGACCTATTGGGAAAGCCTGGACCAGATGTTGGCCCGCATGGATATCGTCTCCGTCAATTGCCCGCATACGCCAGCGACCTACCACCTGCTGTCACGCCGGCGCCTGCAACTGCTCAAGAAAGACGCCTATCTCGTCAATACGAGCCGCGGCGAGGTTATCGACGAAGGCGCGCTCACCCGACTGCTGACCGAAGGCGCCATAGCGGGCGCCGGGCTCGACGTGTTCGAGAACGAACCAGCGATCAATCCCAAGCTGGTCGCGATGGACAATGTCGTGCTGCTGCCGCATATGGGGTCGGCGACGATCGAAGGCCGGATCGCGATGGGCGAGAAGGTCGTCATCAATATCAAAACCTTCATCGACGGCCACAACCCGCCGGACCGCATCATCGAAACCATGTTTTAGAGCGGATTCACGTGGTTGTTGGATCGCCGCAGGCGATTCCAGCCAGCCCCGATCCGGTCTAACGCGGCGGCGCTCGGTGCCGCCTGGAGTGAACAACAATGTCCTTGCAACGTCATTGGCTGGCGACGCGCTTGCGGCGGCATCTCACGGAGCTGGTCCGGCTCGCGGCGCCGGTCGTCGTGACGCGTACCGGAATCCTGACCATGGCGACGGCGGATGCGGCGATGCTCGGGCGGGCTTCGGTCGATCAGGTCGCATTCCACGGGCTCGGCATCACGCCTTTCATCGTGATCACCGTGACGGGGATCGGGCTGCTGTTCGGCACCGTCGTCATGACGAGCCATGCCGTCGGCCGTGAACGGTTCGAGGAATGCGGGCCGATCTGGCGGCGCTCCCTGCCCTACGCCGCGATGCTCGGTCTCGGCGCGGCGATTGTCAGCCAATTCGGGACGCCGTTCTTTCTGTTGACCTCGCAGCCGCCGGTGCTCGCGGCGGGAGCCGGTACCGTCGTCGCGATCCTCGGCTGGGGCGCGCCCGGCACATTGCTGTTCTATACGACGGCGTATTTTCTCGAAGGCTTGCGCCGCCCGACGCCGGCGATGGGCGTCATGATCGTCGCGAACGGCCTCAACATTCTGCTTAACTGGTTACTGATATTCGGCAATGCCGGCTTTCCGGCGCTGGGTGCCGAAGGGGCCGCGATTGGCACGACCCTGGTCCGCACGGCCATGGCTGCGATGCTGATCGCCTACGTGTGGCGGATGCGCGACCGCGACCGTTACGCCGTTCGAAGCCCGCTCGGCCGCGGCTGGTGGCGCGCCGGCGCCGCGCATCGGCGCTTCGGTTACGCTGCCGGAACCAGCTACGGCATCGAGTCGCTCGCGTTCGGCTCGATCAGTTTCTTCGCCGGCATTCTGGGCGCGTTGGCGCTCGCCGCCTACACGCTGCAGCATATCGTTTTCGCGTTGTTCTTCATGATCGCGCTCGGTATCGCGTCCGCCACCAGCGTCCGGGTCGGCATCGCCCACGGGCGCGGGGATTGGGCCGACCGGGCACTGGCGGGATGGACGGGATTGGGGCTTGCGGCGGTTGTGCTTGGCGCCTGCGGCGGCGTCCTGCTGATTTGGCCCGCGGCGATCACCGCGTTGCTCACGATCGATTCAGCGCTCGTCGCTGCGACGACGCCGCTGATTGCGTTTTCCGCCTATGCGCTTATCGCAGACGGCGGTCAGGTGGTCATGGCCAGCGCGTTGCGCGGCGCCGGCGAAACTTGGGCGCCGACGGCGATGCACATCGTGTCCTATTTCGGGGTGATGATACCCGCCTGCTGGATCTTCGCCTTCCCGATGGGTTGGGGCGCACGCGGTCTGGTCGGCGGAATCGTCGCCGCCAGCATCGTCTCCGTCACGCTGGTGTCGATCCGTTTCTGGTATATATCGAGGCGCAAGAACTAGGCGGTCTCGATCTCTCGGACCGCGGTGATCGTCGGCCGGCTGCCGCACAGCGGGCAGGCTGGATCGGGCGGCACCTTGATCTTGCGGAACGTCGTGTTCAGCGCGTCGTAGAGCAATAGGCTGCCCGACAGGCTTTCACCCAGCCCGAGCAGCTCCTTCAGCACTTCGGTCGCCTGCGCCGTGCCGATCACCCCTGCGATGGATCCGAAGATTCCCGCGGCCTCGCAACTGGCGGTCATGCCCGGCGGCGGCGGGTTCGGGAAAATGCAACGGTAGCACGGATTGTCGCCGTCCAAATGCGACTTGAACGTGGAAAGCTGTCCCTCGAAACGCTGCAGCGCACCGGCGACCAGCGGCACGCCGCCAAGGTGACAGGCGTCGTTGACAAGGTAGCGGGTCGTGAAATTATCGCTGCCGTCGGCGACGAGGTCGTACTGGCCGATCAGGGCCGCCGCGTTTTCCGATGTCAGCCGCTCCGCGTGTTCGCGCACGACGATTTCCGGATTGACTGCTTGGATCGCTTCGATCGCGCTGTCGACCTTGGAGACGCCGACCCGGTCCGTCGCGTGGAGAATCTGGCGCTGCAAATTGCTGATATCGACCGTGTCGAAATCGACGATACCCAATGTGCCGACACCGGCCGCCGCCAGGTAGAGCAACACCGGCGAGCCCAAACCACCGGCGCCGACCACCAGGACCTTGGAATTGAGAAGCTGCAACTGCCCTTCCTCGCCGACCTCGTCGAGAATGATGTGGCGTGCGTAGCGCAGCAGCTGATCATCGGTGATCTCGTCGTGCATGTCAGACTCCGTCGAACAGCGGGGTGGACAGGTAGCGTTCCGCGAAGGACGGAATCACGATGAGGATGCGTTTGCCCGCCATTTCCGGCCGCTCGGAAACCTCGAGGGCGGCGGCGACGGCCGCTCCGGACGAAATTCCCACCGGGATACCTTCGATGCGGGCCATATCGCGCGCGGTGCGAAAGGCGGTTTCGTTGGCGATCGAAACGACCTCGTCGATCAGCGCCCTATCCAGATTGTCCGGTACGAACCCGGCTCCGATCCCTTCGATCCGATGCGATCCGGGCGTGCCGCAGGTCAGGACCGCGCTGTCTTCCGGCTCGACGGCGATCATTCGGAATTCGGGAATGCGCTCTTTCAGCAATCCGGCACAACCGGTCACGGTCCCACCGGTGCCGACGCCGGCGATCATGACGTCGAGATTGCCATCCGTATCGCGCCAGATTTCCTCCGCCGTGGTGGCACGATGAACGTCCGGGTTGGCCACGTTGCTGAATTGTTGGGGAATGACCGCGTCGCTGAGTTCGGCGACAATCGCATCGGCGCGCGCGATGGCGCCGCGCATGCCCTGGCGGGCCGGCGTCAGGTCGAGCTCGGCGCCGAGCAGCAACAGCATCTTGCGCCGCTCCAGGGACATCGACTCGGGCATCGTCAAAATCAGCCGATAGCCCTTGACGGCGCAGGCGAACGCCAATGCGATGCCCGTATTGCCCGATGTGGGTTCGACGATCACCGTATCCGGCCCGATCTTGCCCTGATGTTCGAGCGCTTCGATCATGGCCATGCCGATGCGGTCCTTGACCGACCCCATCGGATTGAAGAATTCGAGCTTCGCCAGCAATTCCGCTTCGACACCGGCATGCGCCATCAGGCGCGACAGGCGCACGATGGGCGTGGCGCCGATCGTGTCGAGAATGCTGTCGTAGATACGGCCGCGAAATTCCCCGTGCGCGCCAACCATGTCGCTACAATATCCCTTCTGGATCGAATCCGAATTCGGCCAGGCTCCTCGTCGACTAAATCATGAAGTCGAACATGTCCGAGGCCGAACATTTGACGCCTGCGGCGCGGGCCCGCGTGCAAAGATCCTCGATGCTGACCTCGTCGAGGCGTTCCATGGCGATCTCCTGCAGCTCCAGCCAAAGCGGGTAGAGGACGGCGCGGCCGAGCTCGGAACCGCCCGGTTCCTCCAGCGGATCCGCCGTGCCTTCCATCTGGTCGACGATCCGCGTGATCTCGCCCAGCGAGATGCGCCGCCGCTCTCGGGCCAGACGGTAACCGCCGCGCGGCCCTCGGACGCCGCGCAGTATTTCCGCCTTGACCAGATTTTGCAGGACCTGTTCCAGGTAACGGCGGGGAATGCCTTGCCGCTGCGCGATTTCCTTGCTCTGGACCGGCGCGTCGGAGGCGTTGTAGGCGATGTCGACGACCGCATCGATGGCGAATATGAGTTTCTTGGTCAGCCGCAGCATCGATTTCAGACTCCTGCCGTTCCTGTTGAGCCGTAACCGCCGGCGCCCCGCGCCGTTTCCGGCAGTTCCTCCCGTTCCTCCCAAGCCAGCCGCGTCACCGGCGCGACGACCATTTGGGCAATCCGCAAGCCGCGCGAGATTTCGAACGGCTCCGAGCCCAGATTGATCAGCACGACGCCGACTTCCCCGCGATAGTCGGCATCGATCGTGCCGGGACTGTTCAGCACGGTGACGCCGTTCTTCAACGCCAATCCCGACCGAGGCCGGACTTGCGCTTCATGACCGCTCGGCAGCGCGATCGACAAGCCGGTCGGCACCAGCGTGCGCGCGCCGGGCGCCAGGGTCTGCGGCGCGTCGACCGCCGCTAGCAAATCCAACCCGGCGCTGTCGGCCGTGGCGTATTTGGGAAGCGGCAGGTCCGCGCCATGCGGAAGCCGGCGCACGGCGACGGTGACGCCGGTCATGCGTCTGTGCCGAAATGGTCGCCGATCCGCGCGACCAGCCGTTCGGCGACTTCGCCCTTGGTCATCGTCGGCCAGGCTTCGACCGTATCGGCGCCGTCCACGAGGTGGATCGTATTGGCATCGCCGCCGAACGTGCCGGTTTCCGGCGACACGTCGTTTGCCAAAATCCAGTCGGTGTTCTTTGCCTTGCACTTGGCTTGTGCATTCGCGACGATGTTTTCCGTCTCCGCGGCGAAACCGATCACCAGGCCGGGGCGCTTGTTGCCGGCTTTCGCGAGCGATCTCAAGATGTCCGGGTTTTCGGCCAGTTCGAGCGCTGGCGGTCCGCCGCCGTTCTTCTTCAGTTTTTGCGACGCCGCCGCCACGACCCGCCAATCCGACACCGCCGCCACGCAGACGGCGATTTCCGCCGGCAGCGCCTGCTCGCAGGCGGCCAGCATGTCGCGCGCCGACTCGACCTTCACCATGGCGACACCGGCCGGATCGGGCAGCGCCGTCGGTCCGCTGACCAGAACCGTTTCCGCGCCGTTGCGGGCGAGTGCGGCGGCGATGGCGTGACCCTGTTTGCCGGAAGACCGGTTCGCGATGTAGCGCACCGGATCGATCGCTTCATGCGTCGGGCCGCTGGTGACGATGGCCCGGCGGCCGGCCAGCGGCCCCGTTTTCCGTGTAAGCTGCGCCGTGATCGCGGCGACGATATCGTCGACCTCGCTCATCCGTCCGAATCCGAATTCGCCGCACGCCATATTCCCTTCGACCGGTCCTACACACGCGACGCCGCGCGACTTCAGCGTCGCAATATTGGCCTCCGTCGCGGCATGTTCCCACATGCGCACATTCATCGCCGGCACAACCATGACCAGCTTGTCGGTGGCCAGCAGCGCGGTCGTCGCCAAGTCGCTGGCCAAGCCGTTCGCCATGCGGGCCATGATATCCGCGCTGGCCGGCGCGACGACCAGCAGGTCGGCCTCGCGCGACAGGTTGATATGGCCCATCTCCGCCTCGTCGGTGAGGGAGAAAATATCTTGGTAGACCTTCTCTTCGCTCAACGCAGACACCGAAAGAGGCGTCACGAACTGCGCGCCGCCCGCGGTCAGCACGCAGCGCACCGAAGCGCCCTGTTCGCGCAGGCGGCGGATCAGATCCAACGCCTTGAAGGCGGCGATGCCGCCCGAAATGATCAAAAGGATACGATTTCCCCGCAGGACCATGGTGTCACCGGCAATATTTACAGGTTGAATGCTGTATTAAATGTAGCGCTCCACCCGATAGATTCAACACATCATTTTGTGTTAGGAGGCTTTTCCTACAGATTGGCGATGAGCAGGACGACGATGACGGAGATCAATCCGTACAACATCCAATCGGACCGATTTCCGCCGGAAGAATTGTCCCGGCGATCGGGGTTGAACGGCCTCCCGCCGTTGAGCGCCTCGGCGACCGCTTCCGCGCGTCCCAACATTTGCGGCAGCTGTTCCAAGGTCGAAACCGTGTCCGTGACCATGTCGCGCAACCGCGCCTCGGGGCCGCGGTTGGCGACGATCCATTCCTCGATCAGGGGCCGCGCGAGCGCCCACATATTGACCGATGGATCGAGCGTGCGGCCCACGCCCTCCGCCACGAGCATCGTCTTCTGCAAAAGCAGAAGTTGCGGTTGCGCCTCCATCTCGAACGTTTCGGTGACCTGAAACAGATGGGCGAGGAGGCGCGCCAGGGAAATCTCATGTAGCGGCTTGCCCAAGATGGGCTCGCCGATAGAGCGGATCGCTTGGGTGAAGGCGCCGACCGACATTCGCGCCGGGACGTAACCCGCCTCGAAATGAACTTCGGCGACGCGCCGGTAATCGCGGTCGAGAAAACCGATCAGCATATCGGCGAGATAGTTCCGGGTCTTGCGGTCGAGCCGTCCCATGATCCCGAAATCGATGGGACACAATGTGCCGTCCGCCGTAACGAACATGTTTCCGGGATGAATGTCCGCATGGAAGAAGCCGTCGCGGAAGACCTGGTTGAAAAACGATTCCGCCGACCGCCGCAAGATATCCCGCGGCGCGAACCCGGCGTCTTCGAGCGCGGCGAGGTCGTCGATGCGCACGCCCTCGATGCGCTCGAGCGTCATGACCCGGCGGCCGGTGCGCACCCAGTCGATCTTGGGCACCCGGAAACCGGTGTCGTTTTCCGTATTCTCGCGCAGCTCCGACGCGGCGGCGGCTTCGAGGCGCAAATCCATCTCGATATTGACCGACGCCTCGAACGTGCGCACAACCTCCACGGGCCGCAACCGGCGCAGGGCGGGCCGAATCCGCTCCACCATGCGGGCGAGCCAAAGGAACAGATCAATGTCCTGCCGAAACCGCGCCTCGATCCCGGGCCGCAAGACTTTGACGGCGACGTTCTCGCCGTCATGCGTTTCCCCGAAATGAACCTGGGCGATCGACGCGGCGGCATTGGGCGTGTCTTCGAAGTGGCTGAACAGGTCCTCTACCGGCGCCGCCATTTCCTGATCGATCGTCTCGCGCGCGACAGCCCCGGGAAAAGGCGGCAGGCGGTCCTGTAGCGCGGATAAATCGTCCGCGATGTCCTCGCCGACAACGTCGGGCCTGACCGAGAGCGCCTGACCGAGCTTGATGAATGCCGGCCCGAGCTCTTCCAGCGCCGCGGACAGCCGCTCGCCGGGGCGTCCGGGAACGTCGCGGCGGGACAGGCGCTTGGCAACGGCGACGAGTATCGACGCGACGCCCATCTGTTCGAGCGGAAACAGCGCGTCATGGCGCGCGAAGGTTCTGGCGATGCCGATCAGGCGCACTATGCTGGCGATGGCCCCGAACATGGCGGCGCCGTCAGATACGCCACGCCGCGTGGATCGCCACAATTCCGCCGGACAGGTTTTGCACCGAAACACGGTCGAGACCGGCGTCCGAGATCCGCGTGCTCAGGGCAATTTGGTCCGGGAATTTCCGAATGCTCTCGGCCAGATAGCGATACGCATCCGCATCGCCGGCAACGCGCGCGCCGAGCCACGGCAATATCGAAAACGAATACCGCTCATAGAGGTCCGACACGATCGGAAGCACGACGCGGCTGAACTCCAGACACAGAAACCGGCCGCCCGGTTTGAGGACCCGCCGCGCCTCGGCCAGGGCCCGGTCGAGATCGGTGACGTTGCGGAGGCCGAAGGCGATCGTGTAGGCGTCCATCGTCGCGTCGGGCAAGGGCAGCGATTCCGCATCGCCGACGGCCCACCGAATGGCAGCGGTAATGCCGCGGTCGAGCGCCCGGTCGCGGCCGACGGCGACCATCGCCGCATTGATGTCGCAAACGGTGGCATCCCGGCCGCCCGCGGCAAGAAAACGCATCGCGATGTCGCCGGTTCCGCCCGCCACATCGACGAGCCGCATCGCGCGTTGCGGTTTCAGGCAATCGATCAGCGCCGCTTTCCACAACCGGTGCACGCCCCCGGACATCAGGTCGTTCATCAGATCGTAGCGGGTCGCCACGGTGTCGAAAACGTTGCGCACCAGATGCGCTTTTTCGCCGCGTTCCACGTCGCGGAACCCGAAATGCGTGGTCCCGAGCGTTTCTTCTGAATTTGGCTGCGTCATCGCCGCGACGATAACCCAGCGGATGCGGGTTTGCCAGACGCCTGTCCGCGCTTCTAATGGATAGGGCAAAGCAACGGGACAAATGGCAATCGCCTACGGCGATTCCCGTCCATCCTGATTTGCTCTATAACCCTGCGCAATGCCTGAATTGCCCGAAGTCGAAACCGTTTGCCGCGGCCTTCGCAAACCGCTCGAAGGCCGGCGGTTGGTTCGCGTGGTGCAGCGCCGCCCGGACCTGCGGTTCCCGATACCGGATCGGTTTCCCGAGCGGCTTATCGGCCGCACCGTCGCCCGCGTCGATCGCCGGGCCAAATACATCCTCATCACGTTCGACGACGAAACCGTATTGATCTCGCATCTCGGCATGTCGGGACGGATGACGATCGTCAATGCGGCGGACGCGCCGCCCCCGGGCCCGCACGATCATGTCGAGTTCGAGACCGACGAGGGCGCCCTTGTCCGATATTGCGATCCCCGCCGCTTCGGCATGATGGACCTGACGACGGTGGATGCCTTGCAAGACCACCGGATGCTGAAATCGCTCGGGCCGGAGCCGCTCGGCAACGCGTTCAACGCCGAGACGTTGAGCGGATCCCTCGCCGGCAAGCGGACGCCGATCAAGGCGGCGCTGCTGGATCAGCGCGTCGTCGCGGGGTTGGGCAACATCTATATCTGCGAAGCCCTGCATCGCGCTGGCATATCGCCGCAGCGCAGCGCGTACACGATACCAGGCAAACGCGCCGAGCGATTGGCGCGGGAAATCCGCGCCGTCCTGCGGGAAGCAATCGATGCCGGCGGGTCGTCTCTGCGCGACTACGTTCAAACGACGGGCGATCTCGGTTATTTTCAGCATAGCTGGCAGGTTTACGGGCGCGAAGGAGAGCCGTGCCGGCGTTTCGGCTGCACGGGGACGGTGCGCCGGATCGTGCAAAGCGGCCGCTCGACATTCTATTGTGCAACGCACCAGCGATAGTGATATAGCACAACCGCATGCGACTATGGTTTCTCATCGCCGGATCGATCCTCCTGGCCGCGGTGGCCGGGCGTGCCGGCCAGTTTCTCGCCGGGCTCGAGGACGTGCCGGTCATGCCGGGTATCGACATCGTCGATAATGCGGGCGTGGCGTTCGACTCGCCGGCCGGTCGGATTGTAGAGGCGTACGCCACCGGCAAGGTGACCCGCAACGCGGTGCGGTCGTTTTACCAAGCCGCGCTTCCTCAGCTCGGCTGGACGCGGACGGGAACCCTCGAATTCAACCGCGAAGGCGAACGCTTGAAGATTGAATTGCTCGGTCAGGCGCCGGAACCGGTCACGGTGCGGTTCGAACTCGGCCCCGTAACAAACTGATGAGAACAATTCGCTTTTCTCAAATGGGCTCTTAGGAGACGCGAGCAAATGGCTTATGAAAACATTATGGTGGAGACGCGCGATGCGGTCGGTCTCGTTACACTGAACCGGCCCGAGGCGTTGAACGCCCTGTGTGCCGGCCTGATCGAGGAGCTCGCGCAGGCACTCGACGGATTCGAAGCGGACGACACGATCGGCGCTATCGTGCTGACCGGTTCCGAGAAAGCGTTCGCCGCCGGCGCAGATATCAAGGAGATGGCCGGACGCTCCTATATGGACGTTTACCTCGCGGACTTCATCACCGTGGGCTGGGAGCGCGTATCGACCTGCCGCAAGCCGATCATCGCCGCCGTCGCCGGTTACGCACTCGGCGGCGGGTGTGAGATGGCGATGATGTGCGACTACATCATTGCGGCCGACACCGCCCGCTTCGGCCAACCGGAAATCACCATCGGTGCGATCCCCGGCGCCGGTGGCACGCAGCGCCTGCCGCGGTTCGTCGGCAAGGCCAAGGCGATGGAGATGTGTCTGACTGGACGCATGATGGATGCGGAAGAAGCCGAACGCTCGGGCCTTGTCAGCCGGGTCGTGCCGGCGGCGGAATTGCTCGACGAGGCTATCAAGAGCGCGGCGAAGGTTGCGGCGATGTCGGGCCCGGTGGCCATGATGGTTAAGGAATCGGTCAACCGCGCCTATGAAACGACCTTGGCGGAAGGCATCCTGTTCGAGCGCCGGACCTTCCATTCGGTGTTCGCTACAGAAGACCAGACCGAAGGTATGAAAGCCTTTGTCGAAAAACGTAAGCCGGACTTCAAGAACCGTTGAGGCGATGCGGTCGCGCGCGGCTGCAATCAAGGTTGACGCACGGCAGGCCCGTCGATATAAGCCGCAGGCTTGACTGAACTGAAACAGTGACAGGTTGAACTATGGCGAATCATCAATCCGCCAAAAAACGCATTCGCAGGACCGTGCGTCGTACGGAAATCAATCGGACGCGCCGTGGGCGTATCCGGACCTATGTTCGGAAGGTCGAGGAAGCGATCGCAAGCGGCGACAAGGCGTCGGCGGAATCTGCGATGCAAAGCGCGATGCCCGAATTGCATCGGGGCGTGCTGCGCGGGATCATGCACAAGAACACGGCGGCACGGAAAATCTCGCGGTTGACGAGGCGAATCAAGACACTCTGAAACCGCGTACGATCCGGTCGTTTGTCGGCAGCCGCATTCTTTGAATGCGGCTGTTTTATTTATTGTAAAAAAGTTTGAAAATTATCCTGACGAAGATTCAAGGGCTTAGATGGGTCGACTTAAATCGGGGCCAGTTTTTTTAAATGTTCCCTTTTCGGTCTCGTTGCCACACGAAAAAAGCGTGGGTAGATTACGGGTGTGGCGATCACCTTGACCGGTTCGAAGTCAAGTTAACGACAGTAAAAAGCGGCGGCAAATCGTCCAATTGGCGAATGCGGGGATAAAGAAAACAGTACCTTATAATCTTAGTTGGTGTCTGTTTTAGTCCTTTATTTGGTTTTTTTGGACTTCTGAAAGAAATTAATGCTTTCAGGAGAGGGGGATTTTGTTCCCTTAAGTAGCTAATCGCGGTTAACTTGCCCTCGAGAAGTCGTGCGAAAACGTCTGCTTCTATGCGCGTTTGATGCCCTCCGGTTTCGCTTGGCCGTCAGTGGTGTGTACGAAATTTTATTGTTCGCTTTAGCCTCTTGCGGGAGTGGCTGGCGACGTGCGGGGAGTAACGCAGACTGTGACGGATTATAAGCGTTCGGAAACCGGGCAATCGTCGCAATGGAGCCGGGTACGCTCGAAACTTCGCGCGGAGTTCGGCGAGGCGGCCTACCGCAGCTGGTTGAAGCCGGCGTCTTTCGAAATGGTTGACGGAGAGACGGTGCGCATCTTGGCGCCGACGCGTTTCATGCGGGACTGGATCGAGACGCAGTATGGCGAGCGGCTGAAGCGGCTCTGGACCGAGGAAATGCCCGAGCTTCGCAACCTGGAGATCGTTCATAACGGCAATGAGCCGACGGCCGCAGCCGAAGCGGCGCGCCCGGCGAGCGCGGAAAGCGAAAGCAACGGCACGGAGATCGGGGCGCCGCTCGATCCCCGTTTTCGGTTCGAAAATTTCGTTGTCGGCAAGCCGAACGAACTCGCCTTCGCGGCGGCACGGCGTGTCGGGGAGGCCAAGTCGGTGCCGTTCAACCCCCTGTTTCTCTACGGCGGCGTAGGCCTCGGCAAAACCCATCTGATGCACGCAATCGCTTGGCACATTCGCAAGACCAACCCCGAGCGAAGGGTCATTTATCTCTCGGCCGAGAAGTTCATGTATCAGTTCATCCGGGCCATGCGGTACAAGGACACCATGGCGTTCAAGGAACAGTTCCGTTCCGTCGATGTACTGATGATCGACGACGTCCAGTTCTTCAGCGGCAAAGACAACACGCAGGAAGAGTTCTTTCACACCTTCAATGCGCTGGTCGACCAGAACCGGCAGATCGTGATCTCAGCCGACAAATCGCCCAACGATCTCGAGGGTATGGAGGAACGCATGAAGTCGCGGCTCGGCTGGGGGCTGGTCGCGGACATTCATCCGACGATCTATGAGTTGCGTCTCGGCATCCTGCAGTCGAAGGCCGAGCGCATGGAAGTCGACATGCCGATTAAGGTTCTGGAGTTCCTTGCGCACAAAATCACGTCGAATGTCAGGGAACTGGAAGGCGCGCTGAACCGCTTGGTGGCGTACGCCAATCTTGTCGGCCGGCCGATCACGCTCGACAACACGCAGGAAGTTCTGCACGACATCCTGCGCGCGAACGATCGCCGGGTGACGATAGAGGAAATTCAGAAGCGGGTCGCCGAGCATTACAATATCCGGCTTGGCGAAATGTATTCGGCCCGCCGTTCTCGGGCGATCGCCAGGCCCCGGCAAGTGGCGATGTATCTCGCCAAGCAACTCACGGCGCGTTCTTTACCGGAAATCGGTCGTAAATTCGGCGGGCGCGATCACACGACGGTCATGCACGCCGTGCGCAAAGTTGATGAGTTGTGCGCTCTCGACAGCGCATTCTCGGAGGACGTTGAACTGCTCCGACGGATGCTGGAAGGCTGACGCAACGCTCTTGTGTCGAGGCCGTGCCCTTGCGGCCATATTTAGCGCTCAAAACGCTAAAAAAAGTGCGAAATCAAAGCCATCATGCTATATTCGCATCCCGTCCGCACACCTACGTTTGTCGCAAGGCCCGACGTACCGGACGGGCCGGCGTCGTTCGCCGGTACCGGTCTGAATTGAAGACGTCTTTGGCAAAAGAGAAACCATGAAACTGACGATAGAACGGGCGGCGCTCCTACGGTCATTGAACCATATTCAAAGCGTGGTGGAGCGGCGCAATACGATACCGATTCTCGCGAATGTCCTGGTCGAAGCGAACGAGGACGGCGTGAACCTGACCGCAACCGACATGGATATTTCGATCGTCGAGTCGGCGGAATCGAGTGCGGCGACGCCCGGCGCGACCACGGCCCCGGCGCACACGCTTTACGATATCGTGCGGAAATTGCCGGATGGCGCGCAGATCGAACTCGACGCCAGTGGCGATTCGGACCGGCTTTCGCTGACCGCCGGACGCTCGCGGTTCACGCTTGCGACATTGCCGACAGCGGATTTTCCGACCATGAGCGCCGGCGAACTGCCGCATACATTCGCGGTTCCGGCAGACGATCTGCGGTCGCTGGTCGATCGCACGCGATTTGCGATTTCGACCGAGGAAACCCGGTACTATTTGAACGGCATTTACCTGCATGCCATCGAAGTCGATTCGGTTTCGGTGCTGCGCGCCGTTGCGACAGACGGGCATCGCCTGGCGCGCGTGGAGATGCCGATGCCGGACGGGGCGGCCGGCATGCCGGGCATCATCATTCCGCGCAAGACCATCAACGAGTTGCGAAAGCTTATCGACGAATGTGGAAACGATGTTCAGATTTCCTTGTCCGACACGAAAATCCTCTTCGCGTTCGATGGCACGGTCCTGACATCGAAGCTGATCGACGGTACCTTTCCCGATTACGAAAAAGTCATTCCGGTCAACAACGATAAGCTGCTCGAGGTCGACTGCCGGCAGTTCGCCGAGGCTGTCGACCGGGTCGCGACGATTTCGACCGAGCGGTCCCGCGCCGTCAAGCTGGAGATCGCTGACAACAGCCTTACCTTGTCGGCCAGCAGTCCGGATGCCGGATCGGCGACGGAAGAGATCGAAGTCTCCTATGGGAAGGAGGCTATCGAGATCGGATTCAATTCGAAATATCTGTTGGACATCGCGCAACAGGTCGAAGGCGACATCGCGCAAGTTCTGTTCGCCGATGGGGCTTCCCCGACGATCGTACGGGATAGCGCCGACAGTAGCGCCTTGTACGTGCTGATGCCGATGCGGGTATGAGGGATAACACCCTCCCCGAAATTGATGTGATAGGCGCCAACACGAAGCTATCGGTGACGCGGTTGCGGCTTTCGAATTTTCGCTGCTATGCCACGGCGGCGTTCGACGGCGATGACCGGCCGGTCGTTTTGACCGGACCGAACGGCGCCGGAAAGACGAACATGCTCGAAGCGGTATCCTATCTCGGGCCGGGCCGGGGGTTGCGGCAGGCGCGCCTGGCGGATGTCGACCGGCGCGACGGCACCGCGGAATGGGCGGTTGCGGCGACGGTGTCGGCACCCGGCGGACCGGTCGAAATCGGAACCGGCAGGGACCCTTCGTCGACACGACGTGCTGTGCGGGTGAACGGCGCAACGGCGGCTGGACAAAGCGCCTTGGCCGAGTTTGTCAGTATCGTGTGGCTGACACCGCAAATGGACCGGTTATTTCTGGAGGGTGCCGCATCGCGAAGACGATTCCTCGACCGGTTGGTGTTCGGGTTCGATGCGGCGCATGCGGGACGCGTTGGCGCCTACGAACATGCGATGCGGGAGCGCGCTCGGCTCTTGAAGCTCGGCCGGCGGGACGATAACTGGTTGTCCGCCCTCGAGGAGACGATGGCAGGCCGCGGCATCGCGATCGCCGCGGCCCGACGCGAGACGGCGGAACGGCTGGCTCGCGCCTGCGCCGAAAGCGCGGGGCCGTTTCCGCGTGCCGGTATCGCGGCCACCGGGCAGATCGAAGAATGGCTGGACCAAGGCCCGGCGCTTGCCGCCGAAGACCGGCTGCGGAAATTGTTGGCGGAACATCGCGCCGAAGATACCGATACGGGTAGGACCGCCATCGGACCGCACCGTAGCGATTTTGCCGTGCGGCACCTGGAAAAGGACCTGCCCGCCGAGCATTGCTCAACGGGTGAACAGAAGGCGCTTCTCATCGCTGTCGTACTGGCGAATGCGCGCCTCCAGGCAGCCGAGCGCGGCGCGGCGCCCTTGTTGTTGCTCGACGAGATCGCGGCGCATCTCGACGCCGAGAAACGGCGCGCCTTGTTCGAAGAAATTCTCGGTCTCGGCGTGCAGGCCTGGCTCACCGGAACCGACCGGCAACTGTTCGAGGAATGGGGCTCGCGCGCCCAGTTTTACACTGTCGTGGATGCGACATTGCGCCGTGCGGCCTAGCTTTTGACGGAATCTAAATGAGCGATTTAGCGAACCAAATTAGCGACCCTAACGGCAACTACGACGCCGATTCGATCAAGGTTCTGCGCGGGCTGGAAGCGGTGCGCAAACGTCCGGGTATGTATATCGGCGATACGGAAGACGGGACCGGCTTGCATCATATGGTCTACGAGGTAGTCGACAACGCCATCGACGAAGCGATGGCGGGGTATGCCGACAAGGTCACCGTTACGTTGAACGGCGACGGTTCCGTCACCGTCACCGACAATGGCCGCGGTATTCCCGTAGACATCCATTCGGAAGAAGGCATCTCCGCCGCCCAAGTAATCATGACCCAGCTTCATGCCGGCGGAAAATTTGACCAGAATTCATACAAGATTTCCGGTGGTCTGCACGGGGTGGGGGTCTCGGTGGTCAACGGACTGTCGTCGCGGCTCGACTTGACCATTCGGCGCAACGGACAAGTTTACGCCATGCAATTCACCGATGGCGAGCCGACCGACGGCAAGGATCTGGAGGCGGTCGGAGATTGCGGAGAGGAGACCGGCACGCGGGTCGACTTCTGGCCGTCAACCGATGTTTTCAAGGAAGTCGAGTTCGATTTCGCGACATTGGAACATCGGCTGAGGGAACTCGCCTTCCTCAATTCCGGCGTCGCAATCGTGCTTACCGATGCCCGGCTGCCCGAGCCGAAGATAAGCGATTTTCAGTTTCAAGGCGGGCTCGATGCCTATGTCAGATATCTGAACCGTTCTCGCACGGCGCTGCACCCGGAATCGGTTCAGATGCTCGGTGAAAAAGACGGTGTCGACGTCGAGGTCGTGATGCAGTGGAACGACAGCTATCACGAAACCATGCTGAGTTTCACGAACAACATCCCGCAACGCGACGGCGGGACGCATCTCGCCGGGTTTCGCGCCGCGCTGACACGGCAGATCAACAACTATGCGACCGAAAGCGGATTGGCCAAGCGCGAAAAGGTATCGATCGTCGGCGACGACGCGCGCGAAGGCATGACCTGCGTGCTCTCCGTCAAAGTTCCCGACCCGAAATTCTCCAGCCAGACCAAGGACAAGTTGGTCTCCTCGGAAGTCCGCAACGTGGTCGAAACGGTGGTCAACGAAAAGCTCGGCCAATGGTTCGAGGAACACCCGGTTGAAGCCAGGCAGGTCGTGCAGAAAGTCGTCGAGGCCGCCGCCGCGCGGGAAGCCGCGCGAAAGGCGCGAGAACTGACTCGCCGCAAGGGCGCGCTCGAATTGGCCGGTCTGCCCGGTAAACTGGCGGATTGCCAGGAGCGGGACCCGGCGCTGGCGGAGATTTTCATCGTCGAGGGCGATTCGGCCGGCGGGTCCGCCAAGCAAGGACGCGAACGCAGCAACCAAGCGATCCTCCCGCTGCGCGGTAAAATTCTGAACGTGGAGCGGGCACGGTTCGACAAGATGCTGGGTTCGTCGGAAATCGGCACGTTGATCACTGCGCTGGGTACCGGGATAGGCCCCGAGGATTTCAACATCGACAAATGCCGCTATCACCGGATCATCATCATGACCGACGCGGACGTCGATGGCAGCCATATCCGAACGCTGTTACTGACGTTCTTTTTCCGGCAGATGCCGAAGGTGATCGAGCGCGGCTATCTCTACATCGCGCAGCCGCCGCTGTACCGGGCAAAGAAGGGCAATTCAGGCGTCTATCTGCGTGATAACCGGGAGTTGGAAAATTTCCTGATTCGCGACGGAATCACCGGTTTGACGCTGAATATGGCGGACGATTCGGAAGTCGCCGGCGAGGATCTTCGCGACACGGTCGAACAGGCGCGTCGGGCCGCCCACCTCATGCAACCGCTGATCGGCAAGGTCGGCAACCGGCACGTTATAGAGCAATCAGCGATTGCCGGCGTCTTGAACCCCGATCTGATAGCGGATCCGGATAGCGCGCGCGAAGCGGCGTCCTATATTGCGCGCCGTCTCGACATGCTGTCGGAGGCTTCTGAGCAAGGATGGCAAGGGAATCCGCAGCCCGATGGCGGGCTGGCGTTCCAGCGCACGGTGCGCGGGGTCACGCAGCGCTATCTGATCGACGGCGATCTGATCCGCAGCGCCGAGGCGCGCCGCCTCGACAAGCTGGCGCCCGATCTTCAGGCGCGCTACGGGGCAAAACACGCGGTTTTGCGGACGAAGGACGCCGAAATTCGTATCCCCGGGCCGATCGCGCTGTTCGACCAGATCATGGCGCTCGGCCGCAAGGGAATCTCGATCCAGCGCTATAAAGGGCTCGGCGAAATGAACCCGGATCAGTTGTGGGAAACGACGTTGGATCCGAACGCCCGGACCCTGTTGCAGGTAAGGGTTGCCCATGCGGAAGAAGCGGCTGCCCTGTTCTCGACATTGATGGGCGACATTGTCGAGCCGCGCCGCGAATTCATTCAGGCAAATGCGCTAAAAGTAGCCAATCTCGACGTATGACAACGGGGGGTCGGCTAATTGACCGGACCGCGCGATTGGCTACATATACGCGCGCCCATGTGCTATGGAATTGACGGGGAATGTCTAAGCGAGACTGTTCGGCGAGGTTGAAGCGTGAAGCTCAAGAAAAACAGTTTTTCATACGAAGATTTGATCGAATGCGCGCACGGAAAATTGTTCGGGCCAGGCAATGCCCAGTTGCCGCTGCCGCCGATGCTGATGCTGGACCGGATCGCCTCGATTACCGAGGATGGCGGGGAGCACGGTAAAGGTCAGATCGTCGCCGAGTTGGATATCAAGCCGGACATGTGGTTTTTTCCCTGTCACTTCGAAAACGATCCGGTCATGCCGGGCTGTCTCGGTCTCGACGCGATGTGGCAACTCGTTGGATTCTTTCTCGGCTGGCTCGGTGGGATCGGCCGTGGCCGCGCGCTGGGCGTCGGCAACGTGAAATTTTCCGGACAGGTGTTGGAAACCGCGCAGAAAGTGACATATGTCATCAACCTGAGACGGGTCATCATGCGCAAGCTGGTCCTCGGCGTTGCAGATGGTGTCTTGCATGTCGACGGCGAACCGATCTTCGAAGCAAATGATATCAGGGTTGGCCTGTTCACACCGGCCGAAGGCCAATAGCGAGGTTTCTGCCATGCGACGCGTCGTGGTCACCGGTATTGGGATCGTCTCCAGTATCGGCAACAACAAGGACGAAGTTCTCGACTCCCTAAAGACAGGCCGCTCGGGCATCGTCTTTTGCGAGGAATACGAGGAACTCGGATTTCGAAGCCACGTTCACGGCTCGGTAAAGCTCAAAATCGAAGATCACGTCGACCGCAAACAGAGCCGTTTCATGGGCGACGGGGCCGCATACAACTATATCGCCTTGGAAGAGGCGATTGCCGATGCGGGGCTCGAAGAAAGCGACGTGACGAACGAACGCACGGGTCTCATCATGGGATCCGGCGGACCCTCGATGAAGAATATGGTCCAAGCGGTCGATACGTTGCGGGAAAAGAATGCGAAACGGGTCGGTCCCTTCGTCGTGCCCAAGGTCATGTCGAGCACGAATTCGGCAACACTGGCGACGCCGTTCCATATTCATGGGGTCAACTACTCGATCAGTTCCGCCTGTTCGACAAGCGCGCACTGCATCGGCAACGCGTCGGAACTCATTCAGTGGGGCAAGCAGGATATCGTCTTCGCCGGCGGCGGCGAGGAGCTCCATTGGTCCTTTACCTTGTTGTTCGACGCCATGCCGGCCCTTTCTTCGAACTTCAACGCGACGCCGGAATTCGCCAGCCGCGCCTTCGACAAAGACCGCGACGGCTTCGTAATCGCCGGTGGCAGCGGCGTGCTGGTGCTCGAAGAACTCGAACACGCAAAAGCGCGCGGTGCAACGATCTACGCGGAGGTCGCCGGCTATGGCGCCACGTCCGACGGCCACGATATGGTTCAGCCGTCCGGCGAAGGCGCGGTGCGCTGCATGAAGCAGGCGCTCGCCGGCTTGAACCTCCCGGTTGGATACATCAACGCGCACGGCACCTCGACGCCGGTCGGCGATGTGAAGGAATTGGGAGCGATGCGCGAGGTCTTTGGCGACAGCGTGCCACCAATCAGTTCGACCAAATCCCTGACCGGGCATTCCCTGGGCGCGGCGGGCGCGCAGGAATCGATCTACTCGCTGTTGATGATGAACAACCGCTTCCTCGCCGCCTCGGCGAACATCGATGAAATCGATCCGGCAGCGGCTGATTTTCCGATCGTTCGCGAGCGTCAGGACGATGTCGACCTCGATTGCGTCATTTCGAACAGCTTCGGGTTCGGCGGAACAAACGCGACATTGGCGTTCAAACGGTATGACGAATAGCGGCAATCGCGATCCAAGACATTCGAAAACAAATCTCGAGAAAAAAGGGCGCTATTCCGTGAAGTATGCGGTCGGCGAAAGGACCGGATGACGACAGAGCACAGCCTTATGCAAGGCAAGCGTGGCTTGATCATGGGCGTTGCGAACGACCATTCGATCGCTTGGGGAATCGCGCGAACCTTGGCCGCGCACGGCGCCGAACTTGCGTTCACCTATCAAGACGAAAACTTTGAAAAACGCCTCCGGCCCTTGATGGAAACCATCGGCTCCACCGTTGCCGTACAGTGCGATGTGGCGGAAGAGGGCAGCATCGGCAGGGTTTTTGGCGTCGTCGGCGACACGTGGGGTTCGCTCGATTTCGTGGTTCATGCCATCGCCTTTTCCGACAAGTCGGAACTGAACGGCCGCTACTTGGATACGACGCGCGAGAACTTCACGCGAAGCCTGGAAATATCCTGCTATTCCTTCACGGCTGTGTCGAAGCACGCCGCAGCGCTGATGGATGACGGCGGCAGCATCGTGACCTTGACCTATGCGGGGTCGCGCCGCGTCATGCCCAACTACAATGTTATGGGGATCGCCAAAGCGGCGCTCGAGGCGAGCGCCCGTTACCTTGCGGCGGATCTCGGGCCGAAGGATATCCGCGTCAACGCGATTTCGGCGGGGCCGATGCGGACGCTTGCCGGTGCCGCGATCGGTGGCGCCCGGTTCGTATTGAAATGGCAGGCGGAGAATGCGCCGTTGCGGCGCTCCGTGACCTTGGACGAAATCGGTGGCGCGGCGCTGTTTCTCCTCTCCGATCTTGGAAAGGGAACGACCGGCGAGATCGTCCATGTCGACGCCGGCTACAATATCGTCGGTATGGCGGCGCCAGGTTGAATACCCCAGATAAGCGCACCTAAAGCAAAACGGGCGACCGAATTTTCGGCCGCCCGTTCTTATCGGTTATTCGCCGCTGGCGCGACGCTGATGATGGCTGTCACGCGGGACGTCACCCAGGTCTTTGCCGGATTCCTGATCGACGACACGCATCGACAGCTTCACCTTGCCGCGATCGTCGATGGCGAGAACCTTGACCTTGACGGTTTCGCCTTCCTTCACGACGTCGCCAACGGACCCGACCCGATCTTTGGCCAGTTCCGAGATATGGACCAGACCGTCGCGGGCACCGAAGAAATTCACGAAGGCGCCGAAATCCATGATCTTCACGACCTTGCCTTCGTAAATCACGCCGACTTCCGGTTCCGCGGTGATCGACTTGATCCAATTCACCGCCTGGTCGCTGGCCGACTGATCGACCGCGGCGACCTTGACCGTGCCATCGTCCTCGATGTCGATTTTGGCGCCGGTCGTTTCGCAGATTTCGCGGATCATCTTGCCGCCCGGGCCGATCACTTCGCGGATCTTGTCGCGCGGTACCGTCAAGGTGGTGATCCGCGGGGCGTGCTGGGACACCTCTTGGCGGACCATCTTGATGCCGGATTCCATCTCCCTCAGGATATGCAAGCGGCCGTCCCTGGCCTGCGCCAACGCGACCTTCATGATCTCCTCGGTGATCGACGTGATCTTGATATCCATCTGCAACGACGTGATGCCGTTTTCGGTACCGGCGACCTTGAAGTCCATGTCGCCGAGATGATCCTCGTCGCCGAGAATGTCGGAGAGGACGGCAAACTCGTCACCTTCCTTGATCAGTCCCATCGCGATGCCCGCGCAAGGCCGCGCCATGGGCACGCCCGAATCCATCAGCGACATCGATGCGCCGCAGACCGTCGCCATGGAAGACGAGCCGTTCGATTCGGTGATCTCCGAGACGATGCGAACGGTGTAAGGGAAATCATCTTTATTCGGCATCAGCGGGCGGATTGCGCGCCACGCCAGTTTACCGTGGCCGATCTCACGGCGCCCGGGCGACCGCAGGAACGAGGCTTCGCCGACGGAATAGGGCGGGAAATTGTAGTGCAGCATGAAATGCTCGCGATATTGCCCGTCCAGCGCGTCGATGATCTGTTCGTCCTGGCCGGTGCCCAAGGTGGTCACGACCAGCGCCTGCGTTTCGCCGCGGGTGAACAGAGCGGAACCGTGCGCCCGGTCGAGAACGCCGACTTCGGCGACGATGGGCCGTACGGACTTGGTGTCGCGCCCGTCGATCCGCACACCGGTTTTCAGAATGCTCCCGCGCACGACGTCCTTTTCCAGGTTCTTCATGGCGCCGCCGGCAAGCTGGTCGTCGAACGCGTCGCCGAGCTCGTCGGAAAGCGTCGTCATCGCCGCTTTTTTGGCTTTCGATAACGCTTCGACACGCTCCTGTTTGACAGTAATCGAATAGGCGCCGCGGATCGATGATTCCGCAATTTCGGCCAAACGGCTCGCGACCGAGGCCTCGTTTTCCGCCGGTTCCGGGACCTCCCAAGGTTCCTTCGCACTGCTCTCGGCGAGATCTATGATCGCGTCGATGATGGCTTGCGATTCACGGTGTCCGAACATGACGGCACCGAGCATGATGTCCTCATCCAGCTCGCTCGCCTCGGATTCGACCATCATAACGCCTGCCTGCGTGCCGGCAACCATGAGGTCGAGGCTGCTCGACGGCATATCCTCCGTCAGCGGGTTGAGGACGTATTCGCCATCGATGTAGCCGACCCGGCAACCGCCGAGCGGGCCGAGGAACGGAATTCCGGAAATCGTCAACGCCGCCGAAGCGCCAACCAGCGCCACGACATCGGGGTCGTTCTCCAGGTCGTGGGTCAGAACGGTGCAGATAACTTGCGTTTCGTTCCGGAACCCCTTGGCGAAGAGCGGTCGAATTGGCCGATCGATCAGGCGCGAGGTCAGCGTCTCTTTTTCGTTCGGGCGGCCTTCGCGTTTGAAAAATCCACCTGGAATTTTGCCGGCGGCGAAGGTTTTTTCCTGATAGTTGATGGTGAGCGGGAAGAAGTCGATTCCGACACGCGGCTGCTTTTGGGCAACGGCCGTACACAGAACCTTGGTCCCGCCGTAACTGGCGAGTACCGCGCCATCCGCCTGTCGGGCGATGCGCCCGGTTTCGAAAATGAGCGGCCTTCCGCCCCAAATAATTTCTTTCTTTACGATATCAAACATCTACTTTCCTTCACATGCGATCGTTCGGAATGCCGCATTGGCAGACCCATGCCTGCAAATGCTGTCGCGCCACGTCAATGATGGACGGCGTGCGACAGGGCTTCCGATAGAGTTTTCATTTTCTTGCCGGGACATGGCGCAGCCTGTGCGCATGCATAAACTTGTCCCATTCCGACGGCGCTTCTAGCGCCGCAATTCCAATCTTTTGATCAGCGTTTCGTAACGTGCCTGGCTCTTACGCTTTGTGTAATCGAGCAGGCGGCGCCGTTGTCCGACCATGATCAACAGGCCGCGGCGCGAATGGAAGTCCTTCTTATGGGTTTTCAAATGTTCCGTCAGGTTTCTGATTCTTTCGGTCAGAATGGCGACCTGTACTTCGGGCGAACCGGTATCTCCCGGTTTCGCGGCGAACTCTCCGATGAGTTCCTGTTTTCTTTCGGCAGTAATCGACATCGGTTACTCCTTGGATTAGAGGTTCAGGACGCGAATAGGCTTCACTTCGCCGGCCGCATAGCGCACGAGCGCCACAGGCTTGGTCCTCGTTTTTGCAAGGACCGTATCGCCGTTGTCGAATTCAGCAATACGTTGAAGATCGACCTTTCGCAACAGCGATACCGCTTGACCGTTTTTCAGTCGTATCGCTTCGCTTTCGGTTACGGCCAACGCCGGGATGTCGTCCAGCGCGGTCTCGACCGGAAGCAGTTTCTGCTCACGGGCCGCAATTTGACCAATTGATTCCAGTTCGTCCAGCGAAATCGCGTCGCCTGCGTCAAATGGACCGACTTCGGTGCGCCGCAGCGCCGCGATATGACCGAAAGAGCCTACAGCGTGGGCTATATCGCGGGCCAAAGCGCGCATATAGGCGCCTTTTCCACTGACAACGGCAAACTCGGTATGGTCCGGATCCGGGGCGCCGATGATGTGGATATCGTGAATTTCGATTTCGCGCGGGTTTAAAATGACTTCCTTGTCCGCCCGGGCGAGTTTGTAGGCGCGTACGCCGTCAATCTTGATTGCGGAAAACTGTGGCGGGACCTGTTCGATCCGGCCGGTAAAGCGCGCCAATACCCGTTCCACCGCGGCTGGGTCGGGGCGGAAATCGCTTTCTTCGACCGCTTCGCCTTCGGCGTCGTCGGTATTTGTCTCGATGCCCCACCGAAGGGTAAAGCGATAGGCTTTCTTGCCATCCATGACATGGCTGACGGTTTTCGTCGCTTCGCCGAAGGCGACCGGCAACAGGCCCGTCGCCATCGGGTCCAGCGTTCCACCGTGTCCCGCTTTGCGCGCGTCCAGCAGCCATTTGACTTTGTTAACCACCGCCGTCGACGTCATGCCGCTCGGCTTGTCGACGACCAGCCAGCCGTTGACGGCTCTGCCGCGCTGCCTACGACTCATCTCGGGTCCCGTCGAGATCGCGTGCGACTTGCGGGCGCCGCAGCAGGGCGTCGATGTGATCGGTCTGTCCAAAGCTTCGGTCGACTTCGAACCGGACCCGCGGCACATGGCGCAGCTCGACTTCCTTTGCGACAATGCCCCGAATATAGGGGGCCGCACGGCCCAAAGCCTCGACAATTTCGTCGGCCGCACCGCCGCCGAGCGGCATCACAAAAGCGGTTGCGTTTTTCAGGTCGGGGCTTGCGCGCACTTCGGTGACGGTAATCGAAACGTTGCGCAGTACGGGGTCGCGCAATCTACCGCGGTCCAATATGCTCGACAGCGCGTGGCGCAGGGCCTCGCCTACGCGAAGCTGTCTTTGTGTCGGCTGTTTGTTTTTCGCCATGAGAAAAAGCCCGGTCGAACGGGGCCAGGAAAATCCGCTATGCGCGAATTAATCCGTTACAGCGCCCGCTGCACTTCCTCGACTTCGTAACATTCGATGACATCGCCTTGTTTGATGTCATTGTAACTTTCGAACGCTATGCCGCACTCGAAGGCATTCTGTACTTCGCGGACATCGTCCTTGAACCGCCGAAGCGTCTTAAGATTGCCGTCGAATACGACAACCTCGTCGCGCAGCAACCGGCATTTCGTACCGCGACGGATAACGCCTTCGGTTACGTAGCAGCCGGCAACCCTGCCAACCTTAGTGATATTAAAGATCTCGCGCACATCGGCGTAACCGATGATGTTCTCTCTGATCTCCGGCGCCAGCAATCCGCTCAGCAGATTCTTCATATCGTCGATCAGGTCGTAGATGATCGAATAGTAGCGGATGTCCACGTTTTCTTGCCGGGACAACTCCCGAGCTTGCGGGTTCGCTCGCACGTTAAATCCGAGAATTACCGCGTTCGACGCTCCGGCCAGACCGACGTCCGACTCCGTGATGCCGCCGACGCCGATATGCAGAATCGAAAACTCGACTTCGTCGGTCGCGAGATTCTGGAGGGCTGCGTTGATAGCTTCAATGGAACCATGTACGTCGCCCTTGATCAGAATCGGCGCCGTTGCGGTTTCGCCTTCTTTGATCTTATCGAACAATTGTTCCAACGTACCGCGTGAGCTTGCGGCGAGCTGTGAATCTCGTGCCTTACGTTTACGGTATTCGGTAATTTCCCGTGCCCGCGCGTCGTCTTCGACGACCGCGAAATCATCGCCGGCGCTCGGTGCGCCTTGCAATCCTAAAACTTCGACCGGCATTGATGGGCCGGCTTCCTTGATGTTCTCGCCTCGGTCGTTGATCAGCGCGCGCACGCGGCCCCATTCGGCGCCGGCGACGAAGATATCGCCGATCTTAAGCGTGCCGCGTTGCACAAGAAGGGTCGCGACCGCGCCGCGGCCGCGTTCCAAACGGGCTTCGACGACGGCCCCTTGTCCCGAACGGTCGGGATTGGCGCTCAATTCCATTAATTCCGCCTGGAGAACGATGGCTTCTTCCAGGGCGTTCAAATTGATCCCTTCTGTCGCCGAAATTTCGACGTCCTGAACGTCGCCGCCCAAGCTTTCGACGACGATTTCGTGCGACAGCAACTCGTTGCGAATTCTGTTTGGGTCGGCATCCGGCCGATCGATCTTGTTGATTGCGACGATGATCGGCACTTCCGCCGCCTTGGCATGACTGATTGCCTCTGCGGTTTGCGGCTGGACGCTATCTTCCGCGGCGATCACCAAAACGACCAGATCGGTCACGCTCGCGCCGCGCGCCCGCATCGACGTGAATGCCTCATGGCCAGGCGTATCGAGGAAGGTTATTTCCGCGCCACTGGAAAGCTGGACCTGGTAGGCGCCGATGTGCTGCGTGATACCACCCGCTTCGCCAGCCGCCACGTCGGTTTTGCGCAACGCGTCGAGTAAAGAGGTCTTGCCGTGGTCGACATGTCCCATGACAGTGACAATCGGCGCGCGCGCAACGAGCGACCCTTCGTCGTCGGGACCGCCTTCCAGGCCGATTTCGACATCGGACTCGGAAACCCTTCGAACGCGATGGCCGAACTCGGACACGACGAGCTCCGCCGTATCCGCGCCGATCACCTGGTTTATCGTCACCATGACGCCGGATGTCATCAAGGATTTCACGACATCCGTGCCGCGCACGGCCATTCGGTTGGCGAGATCGCCGACCGTGATCGTTTCCGGAACGACGACATCGCGAACGATATTCGACGAATCAAGCTCGCCGGCGAGCTGCCGTGCGCGCTGCTTTTCCCGTTCGCGGGCCCTTTTTAGCGAGGCGATGCTGCGCGCCCGCTCGAGTGTGCCGTCTTCAGTCTCCAGCGCCTGTGCGATGGTCAGCTTGCTGGATCGTCGGCGCGGTTGCTGCCGCGCACGCAAGGTCTGCGTACGTTTGGCGTCCGCTTTTCCGGCGCTCCGCCGCCCGCGGCCTTTTTCATCTTCGTCGCTGGGCGCGGCATCCGACTTTCGGCCCGGTGCGCTGCGTGCCCGTTCTAAGACGGCTTCGACTTCGGCCGGACTCTTGGTCGCGGCCGCCGCGTCGGTTTCCGCTTGCCGTCGCGATTCCTCTTCGGTTTTTCGCCGGGTTTCCTCTTCGGCTCTGCGGGCCTCTTCTTCTTCCCGCTTCTTCTTGATCTCGTCTTCCAGTCGCCGCCGTTCCACGTCTTCCAGCTGCCGCCGCTCGGCGTCTTCCGCAGCGCCGTGGACGGCCCGCAACCGCGTGGCGCGTTCGTCCTCCGTAAGGCGGCTTTGCGCCGTCCCCGCGCCAGAATCCAGTGCGGCGCCCGCTTCGGAGCGCACCTTAACCTCCTGCATGCCGCCGCCGGAACCGCGCTCGAACGTCCTTTTGCGCTTGACCTCGACGGTGACGGCCTTCGTACGGCCATGACTGAAGCTTTGCCGAACCTGTCCGGTTTCGACGGTCTTTTTCAGCTCCAATCGCCCCGGTTTGTTCAGGTTGAGCTTGTTCTCTTGCGTCTTACTTTCACTCATCGTATTTCCTGTTTTCCGGCACGGTTCGGAAGCCGGACAACCGCGCCGCAGTTTCAACAAAACCATCCGCCAAGCCGCCTGGAGCCAAAGCGGCGTGAACGGTTTCGCTACGGCCGAACGCAACGCCAAGTTCGGTCGCACGAAGCAAGCAAACCTCCGGCAGATCGCGGGCGCTTCGCCGAAGCTTGTTACGCCCGTCCATAGATCCGTCGGCCGCCGCCAGAAGAACGGCTACACGTCCGTTGTGCAGCCAGCCCTTAACTTTCACATATCCCGCGACCGCTTGGCCAGCGCGACGCGCCAAGCCAAGGAATTCGGTACAGCGGCGAACCAGCAACATCTCGACATGGTCTGCCAAATTGTCATCGACCTCGACATGCCGGCGTGCCGCGAAAGAAAAGAGGTTCCGCGCACACGACGTCTTAATGATATTCCGATCCGCGCTCAACCAAATTCCGCGGCCGGGAAGTCGGCTTGCGATGTCTGGCACTATTATATTATCGGGTCCGACGACAAAACGCACCATCGCGGACTTGGGCAAACGCCGATTGGAAACGATACAACGCCGCAACGGGCCGTCGTCGTCGTCGATGTTGTGTTTTTTGATTGAGCCGGAAACCGTCATGACAAAATCGTCGCTAGCCTCTCCCTACATCGCCATCTCTTCGCCGCCTTCGGCTTCCGCCGCCGCGCGCTCTTCCTCCGCCAGCCGTTCGAGTTCGGCGGCGCGCAATTCTTCTTCGGTAAACCAGCCGGCAGCGACACGCGCCTTCATGATCATGTCATTCGCTTCCGATTCCCGCAATTCGAAGGACGTCAGAATGCCCTCTTCCGGGTCGGTCAATTCGTCAGAAGCGAGATCCGCAAAATCTTCCAGGTTCTTGATCTCACGTTCGCCGAGGCGAACGAGCATGGTCGCCGTTAGTCCAGGCAACGCGGCAAGCTCGTCCGTCACACCGAGATCCCGCCTCTCCTTGGTCAGCCGCTCGCTCTCGGCTTCAAGGAAATTGCGGGCGCGTTGCTGCAATTCACCGGCGAGATCGTCATCGAACCCTTCAATCGAGGAGACATCCTCCAACGGAACGTAGGCAACCTCTTCTACCGAAGAAAACCCTTCGGTAACAAGAAGGTGTGCGATCACATCGTCGACATCCAGCGCCTCGATAAATCGCTGGCTGCGCGACATAAATTCCTTTTGGCGCCGTTCCGACTCTTCCTCTTCGGTCAGGATATCGATATCCCAGCCGGTCAGCATCGACGCGAGCCGCACATTCTGTCCGCGCCGGCCGATAGCCAAGCTGAGCTGGTCGTCGGGCACCACGACTTCGATTTTGTTTTGATCTTCGTCGAGCACGATCTTGGCGACTTCGGCGGGCGCCAAGGCGTTTACGACAAAGGTCGCCGGGTCCGGCGACCAGGGAATGATGTCGATCTTTTCGCCATGCAATTCCGACACGACAGCCTGTACCCGGCTGCCGCGCATACCGACACAAGCGCCAACCGGATCGATGCCGCTATCGTTCGAGTGGACGGCGATTTTCGCACGGCTTCCCGCGTCGCGCGCGACGGCATCGATTTCTATGATGCCGTCATAAATTTCGGGAACCTCCTGAGAGAACAGCTTCGCCATGAACTGCGGATGTGTCCGCGAGAGGAAAATCTGCGGTCCGCGGGGTTCCGGCCGCACGTCGTAGATATAGGCGCGCACCCTTTCGTTGCGACGAAAATGTTCGCGCGGTAAGAATTCGTCGCGGCGCAAGACGCCCTCAGCGCGGCCGAGGTCGACCGTAACATTGCCGAACTCGACCCGCTTGACGAGGCCGTTCACGATCTCGCCGACACGATCCTTGTATTCTTCGTACTGCCGCTCGCGTTCTGCCTCCCGGACGCGCTGAACAATGACCTGCTTCGCCGTTTGCGCGGCAATCCGCCCGAAATCGATCGGTGGAAGCGGGTCGACGAGAAATTCGCCGACCGACGCATCGGCATTTCTCTGTTGCGCCTGATCCAAGGTCAGCTGCGTCGCTTCGTTCTCGATCTCTTCGACGACTTCGAGGTATCGCGCCAACTGAATGCTGCCGGTTTTGCGGTCGATCGTCGCGCGAATGTCGTGCTCCATGCCGTATTTCGTTCTTCCGGCTTTTTGGATCGCCTGCTCCATGGCTTCGAGCACCTGCTCGCGGTCGATACCTTTATCGCGGGCGACCGTATCGGCCACCTGCAGAATTTCCATTGTTAGATTCGCAACGGTATCCATATTCCTATCCGCCTCTCGCACGGGTTCTCAGTGTTGCGTTTCGCCGGCCAGCGCCAGCAATTCGTCATTCAAAATCAGTTTCGCCCGTTCGATATCCGCAAACGGGATCTCGACGCGGACGCCTTCTACGTCGAGCCGTACGATATCGTCCGAAAGGCCCTCGATCCGGCCGCGAAAGCGCCGCTGACCCGCCATCGAATGGGTCAATTCCAGCCTCGCTTCAAGACCGGCAAAACGGTCGTAATCCTGTAACCGGGTCAGTGGCCGGTCCAGTCCGGGTGAACTCACTTCAAGCGTATAGCGGCCCTTTATCGGTTCTTCGACGTCGAGCAGCGCCGAAACCGACCGGCTGATCGCCGCGCAATCTTCGACCGACATGTCCCCGGTGCCGGTCCGTTCGGCCATGATCTGCAGCGTCCGGCGCTGCGCGCCGGAAAGCTGGACTCGCACCAAATCGAAACCCATGTCCTGCAGGGTCGGTGCAATGATCGATTCGATACGCTTCGCTGGGTCCAAATCTCCGCTCCCAAACGGAATTAAAAAAGGGCGGGCAACTGGGCCCACCCACGACGCAAACCGCATGAACGGTTTATGGGATTACAGGGCTATGTAAGCCATATCACGTCCTATCTCAAGCAATTTATCGGCTATCGCGGACGCCGGGAAAATTCGAGATAGATACTGCTTGTGCCGCGCAGGGCCGCCTTTTCTTCGTAACGCGTCGCCGGCCAATCCGACGGACGGCCGCGCCAATCCGAAGGCCCCCGTGCGCGCCAATCGAAGGAACCCTGAACAAGCGTATGAAACAGCATCCAGCGCACATATTCGCGGTGGTCGCTGGCCAGGCGAAGCGAAGCGCCGTCGGCGAGAATGCGGGCGATCTCGGTTAGCGTATCCGGTGAAATAATGCGGCGCCGGCGGTGCCGGCGTTTTGGCCAAGGGTCGGGAAACAATACAAAACAACGGTCGATCGACGCATCCGGCAAAGCCTCGATAAGCAAACGGGCGTCGTCCGAGAAAATTCGTATATTTCCGATATCCTCCGATTCGACAGTGCGCACCAACTTAGCCACGCCATTGGTGAAAGGTTCGCACCCGATGAAACCGATCTCGCCATGCTCTTTCGCCTGCGCGGCGAGGTGTTCGCCGGCACCGAAGCCGATTTCGAGCCAAATTCGTTTCGGGGCCGGCTCGAAAAGCGCCCTCGGATCGCCGAGGCCGTCGACGGAATCGATTGAAATCGCCGGTAGCACGTCGGACAGAAGTTGCCGTTGCGCCTTCCGCAATGGACGGCCCCGGCGTCTGCCGTAAAGGATGCGTCTGTTTTTGTCCGGGTCCGACGGCAACGGTCAGGTCAGGTCAACGCGGCTTTCAAATCGTCCACCAAGTCGGTGCGTTCCCATGAAAATCCGCCGTCCGCCGTCGGTTCGCGACCGAAATGGCCATAGGCCGCCGTCGGGACGTAAATTGGACGGCTGAGGCCGAGTTGCTCGCGAATGTTCCGCGGGCTGAGGTCCATGACCTCTCGCACCGCGCCGGCGAGCTTCTCGTCGGAGACGGTCCCCGTTCCCTTCGTGTGGACGTAAAGCGACAATGGTTTCGAGACGCCGATGGCATAGGCGACCTGAATTTCGCAGCTCTCCGCCAAACCGGCGGCCACGACGTTTTTGGCCACATAACGCGCGGCGTATGCCGCCGACCGATCGACCTTGGAAGGGTCTTTTCCGGAAAATGCGCCACCGCCATGCGGGGCGGCGCCGCCATAGGTGTCGACAATTATCTTGCGGCCGGTAAGCCCGGCGTCGCTGTCCGGACCGCCAATCACGAAACGGCCTGTCGGATTGACGTAGAAATCCTCCTCGCTGCACATCCAACCGCTCGGCAACACCGCCTCCACGAAGGGGCGCACGATTTCGCGCACCGCCGCCTGCTCCAACGCTTCTTCGTGCTGGGTCGAAACGACGACGGACGTTGCCTGGACCGGCATTCCGTTCTCGTAGCGCAACGTGACCTGGCTTTTTGAATCGGGTCCCAGGCCGGAGATTGCGCCGCTGTGCCGCGCTTCGGCCATGCGGCGGAGGATTTCGTGGCTGAAATGGATCGCCGCCGGCATCAGCGCTTCGGTCTCGCGGCAGGCATAACCGAACATCAGCCCTTGGTCGCCCGCGCCTTCGTCCTTGTTGCCGGACGCATCGACGCCTTGTGCGATGTCGACGGATTGGCCGTGCAGGTAGCATTGGAATTCGAGGGTTTCCCAATGAAAGCCGTCTTGCGCGTAGCCTATTTCGCGAACCGCTTCTCGGGCGATGTTTTCCAACCGGTTCGCGTCGACGCGGCCTGCGCTGTCGAACAACTCTTCCGGGCCACGGACTTCTCCGCCAAGAACGATGCGGTTGGTCGTGCAGAGGGTTTCGCAGCCGACTCTCGAAAGAGGGTCGGCACCGAGAAACAAGTCCACGACCTCATCGGAAATGCGATCGCTGACCTTGTCCGGATGGCCTTCGGAGACCGATTCGCTGGTGAAAAGAAAATCGCCTTTTGCCACGACTCCCCCTTTTTCTATGGAATTCTGCCCGACGACTTTAACTTTATGTCCAGGCCTCAAACGGCGGGCCGGACTATCGGCAGATTCACATAGTGCGTCAAGGGAGACAACGCACCGAAGGGCAACGGTTGGCGATTATTTCTCGACGGTATTCGCAAGCGCCTTTGCGAGATCGAAAAGCCGTTTGCGGACCGTGGGTTCATCGATCTGATAGTAGGCGCGGACAAGTTCCAACGTCTCGCGTTTGGCAAGCGGGTCGGTAGCGTAGGCTTCGGTCGATGCCGCCGAGAGTCCCCTGTTGCCGTTCGTCGAAAGGTCCGTAATTTCGGCCGGCATATCGTCGAAGAAAAATGAAACCGGTACGTCGAGAACCCGGGAGAGATCGAACAGCCGGCTCGATCCGATCCGATTCGCGCCGCGTTCGTATTTTTGGATCTGCTGGAAAGTCAACCCAATGGCGTCGCCCAATTTTTCCTGGCTCATGCCCAATAGGGTCCGGCGAAGTCGAACGCGACTGCCGACGTGAACGTCGATCGGATTAGGCCTGCCCGTGCCGTACCCGGTCTTAACTGTCAAAGCTTGTGCAACCATAATTTTAAACCATCGTTCGATATATACGATATACGAATATTGCACAGCTAAGATTGCGGTCAAAATGGTAATTGGACGATTTTATTGTTCTTTTGGTTGAAATTTATTGCGCGCCGTCAGCAATAATATTACGCACCCTAGAATTAATATTATCGAAATAGGTCCTTCGCCCCATTTTGCATACTGCGGCGCGGGAATCCGACGTGGCAAACGGGTGTCGATGACTCCGGCTTCGTTAAGGCCTCGCCGCTGCAAAATTCGGCCGTAAGGGTCGACGATTGCGGAAATACCGGTGTAGGCGGCCCGAACCAAGGGCAACCCTTCTTCCACGGCGCGGACGCGTGCCTGCGCTAGATGCTGGTAGGGCCCGGCGGAAACACCGTACCAGGCGTCGTTGGTCAGGTTCAGAAGCCAATCCGGCCGGTTCGATGCCAACGCGACGTTGCCGGGGAAAATCACTTCGTAACAGATCAACGGGCTGAACGGCGGCAACCCGGCGAGCGCGATCGTCTGGACGCCAGGGCCCGGCGAAAATCCGCTTTTGCCGTGCGTGATCTTGTCAATCGGCAAAATGTCCGCGAAAGGAACATATTCGCCGAACGGCACCAGGTGAAACTTGTCGTAGAGTGCGGTGACCCGGCCGGCCTCGTCGAAGGCGAGCATCGCGTTTGTGATCCGGCCGGTTCCCTCGACACGGCGCGGGGCGCCGGTCAGCAGCAACCCGTTCGGCGGGACCGCGGCGGCCAGTGCTTGCCTGAGGCCAGCGTTTGCGCCGACGAAAAATGTCGCGGCGGTTTCCGGCCAGATGACATGCGAGATCCAGTCCGGACGGTCTTTCAGGCTCGAATCGAGGAACAGCCGAAGATTGCGCTGCTGATTTTCCCGCGCCCACTTCTCGCGCTGCGGGATATTCGACTGGACGATCCGCAACCCGACGCCGTCGACGAAGGCAGTCTGCGGCGCCATGGCGAGCCGGGCCATGCCGCCGCCCCAGATGACGAGCGGCAGGGCAACCGCAGCTGCTGCGAACCGCCACGGATGCAGTGAACCGGCGAGCGCCGCCGGCAGACAGGCGGACAGCACCACGGCGAAGCTAACGCCGTAGATTCCGACCAGCGCGGCGAATTGGATCATTGCGTCGCTGCCGGCCCAAGCATACCCGAGCAGATTCCACGGAAAACCGGTCAGGATGTGTCCCCGGATCCATTCGCTAACGACCCATGCCAACGCCAACGCAAGCGCCCGATTCGGATGACTGCGCGCGAACCAGGCCGCCAACGTCGCCGCTGCGCTGAAAAATGCCAAGAAGGCCGGTAGACCGGCGCTGGCAAAGGGCAGGAGCCAAGCGAATTTGGCGGCGAATACCAGCATCGCGTTGCCGATCCAATACAGCCCGAATGTAAAAAAGCCGAAGCCGAACCACCAGCCGATGGCGAATGCCGCGCGCTTTCGCGGCGCGCCGCCCAGCAACCAAACGATCGGCGGGAATACGAGAAAAAGCAGCGGAAACAGATAGACCGGCGGCAGAGCCAGCGTTGCAACGCCGCCCAGCAGGAACGACAGTCCATACCGGCGCCAGCCGGATAGCGACGCGATACGATCAGCGAGACCGGTGATCAAGTCGGATGGCTAGCCATCGGCCACGAACGTTTTGGGCAGCTTGCTTGCCCGCAATCGTTTGATGCGTCGCGGGTCCGCGTCCAGGATCTCGAATTCCACGCCGGACGGTTCATGAACCACGAGCTCGCCGCGTGTCGGCACCCGACCCGTCAGCGTGAACAGCAAACCGCCCAACGTATCGATGTCTTCCGACCGCTCTTCAACGGTAAGGATGGCGCCGACTTGCGCCTCGAATTGTTCGATCGGCACGCGCGCATCGGCGACAATCGAGCCGTGCGTACTGCGCACGAGTTGCGGCCCCAGATCGGCGTCGTGTTCGTCCTTGATTTCCCCGACGATTTGCTCGACCAGATCCTCGATCGTAATCAGGCCGTCAATCCCGCCATACTCGTCGACGACCAGCGCCATGTGCAACTGCGTCATCTGCATCTGCAGCAGTAGATCCAGAACCGGCATTGTCGGCGCCACGAACAGGATCTTGCGCAGGATACGGCGCAGGCTGAAACTGCTCTCTTTGCCCATTTCGGTAAGGACGTCCTTGATATGCACCATGCCTATGACATCGTCGAGCGTTTCGCGATAGATCGGCAGGCGCGAATGGGCTTCGGTGTTGATCAGGCTGACAAGGTCTTGCAGCGACGTACTGACCTCGACCGCACCGATGTCGACCCGCGGGACCATGACGTCCCGGGCGGTCAGGCCGCCCAAATTGAGAATGTTCTCGATAAGGGCGCGCTCGCCGGGATCGATCGATGCGACCCTTTCCTCATGTTCTTCGATTAATTCTTCAAACGTGTCGCGAAGCGCAGATTCGCCGTTTTTCGCGCCCGTCAGCGATCGGAACCAGCCCCAAACGCCGCCGTTGCGCTGCGACTCGCCGTTTTTTGACTCTGCGGACGGCGACGAAATCGAGTTCGTATTGTCGCTCATGCCGGCGTCTTGATCGGTGCGGCGGCGTACGGGTTCGCGACGCCCAATGTCGAAAGAGTCTCGATTTCCAAGGCTTCCATCGTCGTCGCTTCGGTGTCGCACTGATGATCGTGTCCCAGCAGATGCAGCATGCCGTGAACGCAAAGATGCAGGAAGTGATCGGCCAGCGGTTTGCGCTGTTCACGCGATTCCCGCACAAGCGTTTCGACTGCCAGGATCACATCGCCCAGCATCCGCGGCGCGCCGGGCGCATCCGTGTCTTCCGCCGGGAACGACAAGACGTTGGTCGGTTGGTTCCGATCGCGATAACGGCCATTCAGCGACTGCAGCAACGCATCGTCCCCGAGCACGATGCTGACCTCGGCTTGGCCCGCTTTGTGGCCGGCCCGTTGCCAGACAGCCTCCGTCGCGTCCCGCGCCAATGCCTCTGCTTTCGGCAGCACGGCAGTCCATTGCGGAGATCGGGTTGCGATATCGATGTCGAGCGATGTCGTCATGACCGGTTTCCCGGTTTGGGATCGCCGTTGTCGTAGGCTCTGATGATGCGCGCAACGAGCGGCGGCCGTACGACATCGGCATCTGTAAAGCGTATGAAGCGTATCCCCGATACGCCGTCCAGTTTCTCGGCGGCGTCCTGCAAACCGGGCCTCGTTCCCGCTGGCAAGTCCACCTGGCTGAGATCGCCGGTGACGACCATGCGGCTGTTCTCCCCCAGCCGGGTCAGGAACATCTTCATCTGCGTCGGCGTTGTGTTTTGCGCTTCGTCGAGAATGACGAAAGCATTCGAAAGCGTTCGTCCGCGCATGAAAGCGAGCGGCGCCACCTCGAATTCGCCGCTGGAAATGCGCCGGACGACTTGATCGCCAGGCATGGTGTCGTGCAGGGCGTCGAACAGCGGCCGAAGATAAGGGTCGATCTTTTCCTGCATGTCGCCCGGCAAAAAGCCCAAACGCTCGCCCGCTTCGACCGCCGGGCGCGACAGGATAATGCGGTCGATCCTACCCGCGTTGAACATCTCGACGGCGGCGCAAACCGCCAGGTACGTTTTCCCGGTTCCTGCGGGACCGATCGCGAAAACCATATCGTGATCGTGCATCGCTTTGATGTACTTGCCCTGCGCCTTCGATCGCGGTGCGATCCGTTTGCGATGGATCTGGATAAGCCCGCCGCCGGTGTCGCTTGTCCCGTCATTCGCCATCCGGACAGCGGCGTCGACGACGCTTTCGTTCACGGATTCACCGTTTTTCAGTTGCTTGTACAGATTGCGCAACGCCGTGCGCGCCACGTCGGCCGCATCGGCCGAACCGGCAATCGTGACGTGATTGCCGCGGCTTGCCAGGGAAACGTCGAGCTGCTGCTCGATTCTCGCCAAATGTTTGTCATGGGCGCCGAACAGCAAAGGCAGCAAGCTGTTGTCGTCGAACTGAATATGAACCGATGCGTTCTCGGGACTGTTTAGCGTGGTCAAACGGCGGCCCTTTCAACGATGGCGACGTCGGTTCCGGTCTCGGTTTCCGCCGTCAAGATTTCGCCTCTGAGACTGTTGTTGAGTATCTCGACGATGCGGCAATCGACGGCGGTACCGATCAGCCGCTCCGGAGCTTCGGCGTGCACCGCCTGCATGTAGGGCGACCGGCCCGCGATCTGATTTCGATATCGGCCCCGCCGCTCGAACAGGACGGGCATGACGGCCCCTAGTTTAGAACGATTGAACGCGGTTTGCTGCGCGCGTAGCAATTGTTGCAACGACGCCAATCGATCGTCCATTTCCGATTCTGGCACTTGGTCTTCCGTAGCCGCGGGCGTGCCGGGACGCGCGCTGTACTTAAAGGAATAGGCTTGCGCAAAGCCGATGTCGGTCACGAGCCTGATGGTCGCGGCGAAATCGCGATCCGTTTCGCCTGGAAACCCGACGATGAAATCGGAAGACAGTGCGATTTCCGGCTGCGCCGTGCGCAGGCGATCGACGATCCGGCGATACTCATCGGCGCTGTGTCTTCGGTTCATCGCTGAAAGTATGCGATCGGAGCCGGATTGGACCGGGAGGTGCAAATACGGCATCAACTGCGGAAGGTCGCGATGTGCCGCGAGCAAGGCGTCGTCCATATCCCGAGGGTGGCTGGTCGTGTAGCGCAGCCGTTCGAGACCGGAGACGGAGTCGGCAAGATGAAACAGCAGCCGCCCGAGGTTCCACTCCTCGCCGTCCGGCCCGATACCGTGATAGGCGTTGACGTTCTGACCCAGCAGCGTGAGTTCGCGGCTGCCGGTGTCGACTAGACGCTTTGCTTCCGCGGCGACCGCTGCGACGGGGCGCGACTGTTCCGCGCCGCGCGTGTAGGGCACGACGCAGAATGTACAGAACTTGTCGCAACCTTCCTGTACCGTGAGATAGGCCGAAGCGCCCTGCGGGGCCGATTCTTCGGGTAGATGGTCGAACTTATCCTCGGCGGGAAACTCGATGTCGACGATCTTTTCGCCCGCGGCGCGCGTTGCCCGCGCCACAAGTTCCGGCAAACGATGGAAGGTTTGCGGTCCGAAGACCATATCGACGCAGTCGGCGCGCGATATGATCTCTTCGCCTTCCGCTTGGCCGACGCAGCCGCCTACCGCGATGATCATGCGATCGCCATTGGCCTCCTTAAGCGCCTTAAGCGACCGTAAGCGGCCGATTTCCGAATAAACTTTCTCGGCGGCTTTTTCGCGAATGTGGCAGGTATTCAAAATGACCATGTCGGCGCCGTCGGGCGTCGCCACCGGCGCATAGCCATGCGGTGCCAGGACGTCCGCCATGCGCGCGGAATCGTAGACATTCATCTGGCAACCGTAGGTCTTGATGTAGAGCCGTTTCACCGGGGCAAACGTCCCACCAGTGCCGGAGCGGCGGGCATGCGGATCATTCCTGTCAACAGCGTTTCCGGTCCAATTTTTCTATACCCAACAATAACATCGGTCTAAGCGCCGTGACAAGCGGTGCCTCACGAGCGGTGTTCGCATTGCAGCTATCCGTTTAGATATGGTCCTGAGCGTCAGTTTTGTCATCAGCTCATTGCATCGCCTAGTCCTTTTTCACGAGTACGCCATAAAGTTCCAAACGGTGATCGACCAGCCGATAACCAAGTTTTTCGGCGACTTCGCGCTGCAACGTTTCGATATCGGCGTTTTGAAATTCGATCACTTCGCCGCTTTCGATGTCGATCAGGTGGTCATGGTGCGACTCGGATACTTCTTCGTAGCGTGCGCGGCCATCGCCAAAATCGTGCCGTTCCAGAATGCCGTGCTCTTCGAATAGCCGGACCGTACGATAGACGGTCGCAATGCTGATCTTCGGATCGAATTCCGTCGCCCTTTTATGAACCAGTTCGACATCGGGATGATCGTCCGATTCCCCCAGCACGCGCGCGATTACCCGTCGTTGACCAGTGATCTTCAGGCCCTTTTCGTGGCAGAGTTCAATAATTCGATCAGGCACCGCATGTCCTCGTTACCGTCGACCCTTTACGAACCGGTAATGTCGGCAAGCCATTAATATAGTGACAACGCGGTCACGCGACTATCGCGTTTTGTCAAATTAACGCCGTAAATCGATCAGCTTTTAGCGGCCTGGCGCGGACGTGTCCCCAAGCCGATGGCTTTTGCGAGTTTACTGCGCTGTTTCGCGTAGTTCGGTGCGACCATCGGGTAGTCGCTCGCCAATCCCCACCGTTCGCGATATTCGTCGGGCGTCATATTGTAAGCGGTTTTAAGGTGCCGCTTCAGCATTTTCAGCTTCTTGCCGTCTTCGAGGCAGATGATGAATTCGGGCGTTACGGACTTGCGCAACGCGACGGCCGGGGTCGGCCTCTCACCCTGCGCTTCTGTGCCTTTGCCGACATTCGAAAGCGTCTTGTAAACCAGTTCGATAAGGTTCGGCAGATCCGACATTGCTACCGTATTATTGGAAACATGAGCCGAGACGATTTCAGTCGTAAGCCCGAGGACCTCGCTTGTTTTGACATCTGTATCGTTGGCGTCGGACATCGTATTTGCACCCTTGCGACCAATGTATATGAGAGAGCGCCTTGTAGCGGGCGTCTTTTTAACAGTAGAGACGGAGAAGATTTACTTCTTTTCCATCCAATTATCTTTAAGCTTGTAAAACATTGCTACTGCTTGACTAAATGTCAAGTAAAAAGCACAAATTCAGATTGTCTAATACCAATTCGTGACTCTAATTCGCCTATTTTTTACAATTAACCTTGCCTATCCGGTTAACGCCCATGACCGCTACATGTAGGGTGCCGCCACTCTCCCGAGTAAAGCTCGGCATAGGTTGGAGCAGAGGTGTCGCCCGCGATGCCGAGCAATGAGCGGAAGGCGTTGAACGGGTAGAA